>CAZKEX010000390.1:0-4612 GCA_964551895.1 uncultured Caldilineaceae bacterium
GCAGCAGGGTGTTGAGATAGTCGACCAATTCTGTGCGTTTCATGGGTTTCTCCTTAGTGTTGGGATTGGGGAAAAATAGAACGCGGATGACACGGATTTGACGGATCAAAACGGATTTTTAAAAATCAGTGGGAATCCGTTGTATCCGCGTCATCCGCGTTCTATTTGTTCGTTACCTCGACGCAGAAAGCTCTTGACGCCCCGGGCGAATTTGCGCCGGGGTTGCAGGATGCGTCGCTTGCAGGTCAGGCAGACCATGCCGATGTCCGCGCCCACCCGCACCACCTCCCACTCGTAGCCCCCGCAGGGATGCACCTTGCGCAACCGCACCACGTCCCCGATAAAGACTTCGTCGTAGATCTCCATACGTCCCTCCCAGCCAGATCACTCTCTCAATCTCCCAATCTCTTAATCGCAACGAGAGTAAGAGATTGGGAGATTAAGAGATTGTTTTGCGCTTTGCGGCCAATTATATCACATGACCGGCGGCCCGCAGCCAGGCTTCCGTGCGCTGCATGGCGGTGTCGAAGTCGATGCGGGGATCGTAGGCCAGGAGGCGGCGGGCCTTGTCGATGCTGAAGCGGCTGGGGTTGGTGCGAAAGTGGACGCTCCACGGGCCGATGGAGGGGCGGCCCATGAGGCGGCGGGCCAGGTCGGCGAGGGGAGTGCGGGCCAGAAACAGGACCGCGCCGGGCAGGGACGGCAGCCGATCCCGCCCCACCATGCGGGCATGGCGCAGATACCAGTCCCGATAGGTGACGGTGTAGCCGTCGCACAGGTTGAAGATCTCGCCCTCGGCCTGGGGCGCGGTGAGGGCGGACAGCAGGCCGGGGACAAAATTTTCGATATAACCAGGATTGACCAGGCCTTGATCCCGGCCCAGCAGCCGCAGACGATTGGCTTGGATCAACTCAATGGGGCGCAGACTCCACGCCGTGCCTTCGGGACCGAAGGTGCTGGCCGGACGGATGATGGTCCACGGCACGCCGCCCCTGCGCACCACCGCCTCGGCGGCGATCTTGCTGTCCGGGTAGAGCTGGCCCACAGGGGTGAGGGGGGCGGTCTCGTCGATGACGGCATCCGAGTTGAGGCCATAGACGGCCACGCTGCTGACATAGAGGAAGCGGGTGAGACCGGTCTGGGCCGCGGCGTCCACCAGGCGACGGGTGCCCTCCACGTTGATGGCCCACCCTTGGTCTTCGTTGCCGGCCTCCCCGGTCCACGCCGCGCAATGGACCACCCGTTGGCAGCCCCGCACCCCGGCGATCAGGTCGGTTGGTCCCCCAGGGCTTGACCCCGAAATGGACGTTTCGTTTTTCCCCAAATCAGCCAAGACCGGCACAAAACCAAGCTCGGATTGAGTGTGAGCCTGGGCGGGGGTGCGCACCAAGACGCGCACGGTGGCCCCCTGGGCGGCCAAGGCCCGGGCCACCCAGGCGCCGATAAAGCCTGTGGCTCCGGTGACGAGGATAGTTTCGTGGGATAGGCTGGTCATAGGATCTCCGATATGGCTGGGCGGTGGCAGAGTTCCAAGTGTATCACGACTGGGGCGAAGATGTAGAATCCGGCCCCAAATTTGGTCAACAGGCGGGCCTATGCTATAGTTTGTAGCGCTATGCCACGTACATTGAACGCACATGGTACGCACATGGTCAGAAGTGCGGGCTCCTAGCTCAATTGGCAGAGCAGCGGCCTTTTAAGCCGCGGGTTCAGGGTTCGAGTCCCTGGGAGCTCACTGAGAGAGGACGCCGGGGGATCCCCCGGCGTCCTCTTTTTGCGTTCTCGGCGGCTAAACAGTTTATCCCAGTCGACTCAAGCCATCCCAAAGGAACTCCTGGAGAAATCATGCACCCATCTATGGCCCCATCCGCCGAAGCGCGCCGCCTGGCCGAGTATCGGGATCAACGATCAAATTGGAAACATTGGGGACCGTATCTGAGCGAGCGGGCCTGGGGCACTGTGCGCGAGGACTACAGCGAAAACGGCGATGTCTGGGGCTTCTTCCCCCACGACCACGCCCGCAGCCGGGTCTATCGTTGGAACGAGGACGGGCTGGCCGGCATCTGCGACCGGGACCAGTTTCTCTGTTTCGCCCTGGCCCTGTGGAATGGGCAGGACCCGATCCTCAAAGAGCGACTCTTTGGCCTGACCGGGCCAGAGGGCAACCACGGCGAGGATGTCAAGGAGGCCTACTTCTATCTGGACAGCACGCCCACCCACAGCTATATGAAGATGCTCTACAAATACCCCCAGGCCGCCTTCCCCTACGCCGAGCTGGTGGCGGAAAATGGGCGACGGGGCGTGCAGGATGACGAGTACGAGCTGCTGGACACCGGGGTGTTTGGCGGAAACCGCTACTTTGACATCTTTGTGGAGTACGCCAAGGCCGGGGAGGACGACATCCTGGCGCGTATCGAAGTGGTCAACCGGGGGCCGGAGACGGCGACATGCAGCGTGCTGCCCACCCTCTGGTTCCGCAATACGTGGAGTTGGGGCTATGCCAACGGGCCTATGGGCAACGCGCCGGGCAAGCCGCGCCTCTCCAAAGGGGCGGACGGGGCCGACAGCCGCACCGTCGCCGCGGACCACGCCACCCTGGGCCAGTACACTCTGCACGCCGAGGGTGCGCCGGAACTGCTCTTCACCGAAAATGAGACCAATGTGGAGCGACTTTTCGATGCCCCAAACCCCAGCCCCTTTGTCAAAGACGCCTTCCACCGCTATCTGATCCAGGGTGAAACCAGCGCGGTCAACCCCCGGCAGGAGGGCACCAAGGCCGCCGCCCACTACACCCTCACCCTGGAACCGGGGGCCAGCGCCACCCTGCGTCTGCGCCTGGGCCGGGGGACGCAATCCATGCCCTTTGACGATTTTGACGCTATTTTCGCCGCCCGCCAAACCGAAGCCGACGCCTTTTTCGCCGAGCTCCAACCCCCTGGCCTCACAGACGACGCCCGGCGCGTCCAACGCCAGGCCCTGGCCGGCATGTTGTGGAGCAAACAGCTCTACTATTATGATGTCCAACAGTGGCTAAAGGGCGACCCGGCCGGACCGCCGCCCCCCGCCGCCCGCCGGGAGGGCCGCAACAGCGACTGGGGCCATCTCAACAACTTCGACGTCATCTCCATGCCCGACAAGTGGGAATACCCCTGGTATGCGACCTGGGATCTGGCCTTCCACTGCATCCCCCTGGCCGCGGTGGACGCCGACTTTGCCAAGCGTCAGTTGGAACTGATCACCCGGGAGTGGTATATGCACCCCAACGGCGCCCTGCCCGCCTACGAGTGGTCCTTTGGGGATGTCAACCCGCCGGTGCATGCCTGGGCTGTGCTGCGGGTCTATCAGATCGACCGGGACGAGCAGGGCAAAGCCGACCGCCCCTTTTTGGAAGGGCTTTTCCACAAGCTGCTGCTCAACTTCACCTGGTGGGTCAACCGCAAGGACGAGGATGGGCGCAACGTCTTCCAGGGCGGCTTTTTGGGGCTGGACAACATCAGCGTCTTCGACCGCAGCGCCCAACTGCCCACGGGCGGCCACATCGACCAGTCCGACGGCACGGCGTGGATGGGCTTTTACAGCCTGACCATGTTGCAGATCGCCCTGGAATTGGCCCTGGACAACCCGGTCTATCAGGATATGGCCACCAAGTTTTTCGAACACTTCCTGCGCATCGCCCACGCCATGAGCGACGCCGGGGGCCAGGGCCACGCCCTGTGGGACGAGGAAGATCGCTTCTTCTATGACGCCCTGCACCTGCCCGATGACCGCATTGTGCCCCTCAGGGTGCGCTCTCTGGTGGGGTTGATCCCCATGATTGCCGTGATCACCCTGGAGCCGGACTGTCTGGCCCAGATGCCCGACTTTGTGCGGCGCATGAACTGGTTTGTGCGAAATCGGCCCGAATTGGTGGGCCACATGGCCAGCATCGAAACGCCGGGCCGGGGCGAGCGCATCCTGGCCGCCATCCTCACCCCAGAGCGGCTGCGGGCCGTGCTGGGCTATCTGCTGGACGAGGCGGAGTTTCTGTCGCCCTACGGCATCCGCTCCCTGTCCAAGTTTCACGAAGCCCACCCCTACAGCATCCGAGTTGGCGAGCATACCTTCACCATCGACTACCAGCCGGCCGAGTCCCAGAGCGGGCTGTTCGGCGGCAACTCCAACTGGCGGGGACCGATCTGGCTTCCGATCAACTATCTGATCATCCACAGTTTGCAGCGTTACGACGAGTATTACGGGGAAGGGTTCCAGGTGGAAATGCCCACAGGGTCGGGGAGAATGATGACCCTGGCCCAGGTGGCGGAGGCCTTGGCCCGTCGCTTGCAACGCCTCTTTTTGCGGGACGAGGCGGGCCGCCGGCCCATCTTTGGCCACCAGGAGATGGTGCAGACCGATCCCCACTGGCGGGATCACCTGCTCTTTCACGAATACTTCCACGGCGACACCGGCGCAGGCTTGGGGGCCAGCCACCAAACCGGCTGGACCGGCCTGGTGGCGGACCTGATCCAACACGGCGGAGAGGGCGCATGAGTCGGTCCAATAATTGTTAAACTCAGTTTAGATTGAGATCTACAGTTTGTCGCGCTCTAGCCCGGTCCGTGACCGGGCGGGTCTA
>CAZKEX010000391.1:0-4541 GCA_964551895.1 uncultured Caldilineaceae bacterium
GAGCGCCGAACAGCCACTCCCACGCTCTGCGTGGGAGCGAGACCCCTGTTTATTGGGAGGAAAGGCTGCTGTGTTGGCAAAATATCCTGGACCACAACTCCTTCCAGAAAAGCGGAGGCGTACCCTCTGATGCAACTCCTGCCGAGATCCCCGGCATCAGAGGATGCCTACTTCGCGTCAAAAGGGTGGACGGTTGAATTTCCTGGCCGACCGCTCCATCATTTTAGCACAGCCCGACGTAAGTAGGGCTGGGAAAACCTGCGTTCTAGCCTGGCCCGTGACCCATAGACATCAAGCCAAGGGATCGAGTATGGGTCAGCGGGTTGAAAACGAGCTGGGCAATCCGGGAATGGGCCAGCACGACTTGCTCTACCCCAGATCGTCCGATCCTTTCCCGGAATGCCCTGTTCTTGATCCCAAAATTATTGGCTTGATGCCTACGGGTCACGGACCCGGTTAGAGCGCAGAAGTGCAGGTTTCAATCTGATTTCAGTTTAAGGTCCTACACACCTGACTAGGTCTTGACCTGGACAAATTACGTCCTTTGCTTACAGAAAACTTTCAGATCAATTTACAGATAAATACGGATGTGATCAATACCTTAGATCAGCTATAGTAGCTGGAGAGCTGTACGATCCTTCAACCACCCATTCACACAATGGCCAACACCGTTTTCCACCCAAGCCGCAGACCCATGAGATCGTCTCTCATTCTTCGCAGATCGGATGGTACACAAACTATGGAAATGTCAAATTCCGCCCTTTTTAATCGACTTGCCAGGGCCGCCGGGCGGTTGAATGATCGCTATACCGTGCCGTTCACCGAGACGAATGGAAACGCACAGGTCAGCGGTCCCGCAAGCGAAAACGAGGGGCAAGGAAACGGGCACAAAGCCGCGCAGCGGCCCTATGCGGATCCCGCATCCCAAACCCAGGCCATGCTTGAGCAGGAACTGGCCAGCCAACGCAAACTCACCGCCGGACTTTTGACGCAGATTGCCGATTTGCAAAGCCAGCTTCGGGAGCGCACGATACAGATCCAAGAGATGGACACCTATGCCTATACGGTGGCCCACGGGCTGAAGACCCCCCTCTCGGTGATCACCTTTGCCAGCGAAATGCTCTTGCAGAGCGAATCGAGCGGCGTACCAGATCCCGACGCGCCGGAACTGCTGGAGAGTATCAACCGCATGGGCTATAAAATGGCCCACATCATCGAAAATCTGCTCACCCTCACGGGTCTCAGCCAGGCCGATGTGGTGGAGGAACCCCTGGAGATGGCCCGCATTTTGGATGATGTGCAAGAGCGTCTGGCGTCCACCCTGGCTGAATCCAAGGCAACGATCATCTTCGCTTCGCCGCCGGAAAGCTGGCCCCAGGCCAAGGGCAGCCGTCCTTTGGTCGAAGAGGTGTGGGAGAATTTCATCGGCAACGCCATCAAATATGGCAGCACACCGCCCCGCATCGAGTTGGGGGCAAAGCCGTTCGAGGAAAGCGCCGAGGAAAATATCGAAGAAAATATCGAGGAAAGCATGGTCCAGTTCTGGATTCGGGACAACGGTCATGGCATTCCCGCCCTGTCCCAAGAACAGATCTTTGAGCCATTTAACCGGTTACATATCAATCTGGCCGATGGTCACGGCCTGGGGCTGACCATCGTTGACCGCATCGTGCGCAAACTCCACGGCCAGGTCGCCGTCGAAAGCACCGGCATCCCCGGCGAGGGCAGCACGTTTAGCTTCACCCTGCCAGCGGCGTAGGAGACAAGGAGAAGGGGAGACAGGGAGACAGGGAGACAGGGAGACAGGGAGACAGGGAGCATACACGATCCCCTTGTCTCCCCTTCTCCTTGTCTCCCCTTCTCCTTGTCTCCCCTTCTCCTTGTCTCCCCTTCTCCCTGTCACCCCCTCACCCCCTCCCCGCCCTTCACCACAACATCCACCAAATTTGTGCCAAAGCGATAGCCTAGGTGGCGGTAGTTGTCTACGGAGAGGATGAGCAGATCTGCTTGTTTGCCCGGGGTGAGGCTGCCGACGGTTTCGCCGCGGCCGATGGCGTGGGCGGCGTTGAGGGTGGACGCCACCAACGCCTGGGCCGGGGTCAACCCCATATAGCGGCAGGCGATAGCCATCACCATCTGCATGGATTCGCCCCACGCCCCGCCCGGGTTGATGTCTGTGGCCAGGGCCAGGGCGCCCCCGGCGTCGAGGATGGCCTGGGCTGGGGTGAACTTGGTCTGGCCCAGGCCGAAGGGGGTCTGGGGCAGGCCCACGGCGATGGTCTTGCCTGCGCCCAGGGCCTGGATGTCGGCGTATGGGGTCTCCACCAAATGATCCGCAGAGATTGCCCTCATCTCCACCGCAAGCCCGGTGCCGCCGATGCCCACAAATTCGTCGGCATGGACTTTTAGCCCGTAGCCCAGATCCACGGCCCGCTCCAAGACCCGACGACTTTGGGCCACGTCGAAAACCCCTTCTTCACAAAAGACATCACAGAACAAGGCCCGGCCATGCTGTTTGGCCCAGACGGCCCCGGCGGGCAGGATCTCGTCCACGACCCGATCGATGAAGGCGTCCGTGCGGCCCCGATATTCGGTGGGGACGGCGTGGGCGGGCATGAAGGTGGGGACCAGATCCACGGGCTGGGCCACGTCCAGGGCCAGGATGGCGTCGAGCTGTTTGAGTTCAGTTTTTATGTCGAGTCCGTAGCCGGTCTTGCATTCGGCGGTGGTGGTGCCGTGGGCCAGCATGGCGCGCAGACGGGGCAGGTTTTCGGCGACAAGTTGGGCCAGGGAGGCCTGCCGGGTACTGGCCACGGTGGCCATGATGCCGCCCCCGGCCTGCATGATCTGCATGTAGGTGGCCCCGCCCACCCGCATCTCGAACTCCGCCGCCCGCTCCCCAGCCCAGGGCAGATGGGTGTGGGGGTCCACAAAGCCGGGGACCACGCAGCGGCCCGAGGCGTCGATCTCGGTTTTGGCCCGGAAGCGTCCGCGCAGATCCGCGGACGCGCCCACGGCCAGGATGCGGCCATCCTGCACGGCGATCGCGCCGTCGGGGATGATGGCCAGATCCCCCAACCCCTGCCCCCGCTGGGGACCGCCAGAATCGGCGACAGCACAGAGTTGGGCCGCGGAGTGGATCAACAGGTCAACGTCAACTTTTGCCTTTTGCATTTTATCTTTTGCCTTTTGCCTTTACTAAATCGCCGCAAACCACCCCATGGCCCCCCGCTCGGCCAGGCCGTGCTGGTGGGGATGAAACATATATCGTCCCCGCTCGGGCAGGGTGAACTCCAAAATGGCCCGCTCGGCCATGCCCAGGGTGATCACGTCCGTGTTGGCAGACGGGGTGAGGCGTGTGCCCGTGGGATAGAGATCAAAGGTGACGGCGTGGAGGTGGAAGGAGCCGATGGGTTCGTATTCCAGCATGTTGGCTACATAGAGACGCACCATCTCCCCGGCAGCCACTTTGATGGGGAACTTGGCAAAGTAGCCGGCGATGCCGTTCCAGGTCACCACCTCGCTCTTGCCCACCTCTGCCGGGTCCCAGCCGCACAGGATGAGGACAACTTCGTGGGCGGGCGGACGGGGGACGGGCGGGTCCACGATCAGGAGGCCGTGCATGCCCCGGCTGATGTGCTGGGCGATGGGCATGACGTGACAATGGTAGGGATGAACCCCAAAGGGACCGGCGGCAATCTCGTAGATCACCGTCTCCCCCGGCGGGATGGGTTCCCAGCCGTCCATCTGGGGGCTGTGGCTGCCGTGAAAGTGGAGGTTGTGGGGATGCTCCGTGCGGTTGTTGAGGGTGATGCGCAGGGTGTCCCCCTCCTTGGCCCGCAAGGTAGGGCCGGGGACCTGGCCGTTGTAGGTCCAGGCGTTGACCGTTATGCCCTTGCCCACCTCAATCGGGCGGTCAAGCACGTCAAAGGTGATCTCCCGCAGGGAGCCGGGGGGCAGATCGTCCGGCGGCGGGGGCAGGGTGATGGCGTCGAGTGATTGGGCGTCCAGGCTGTCGGGGGGATCGAACATGCCGCCGTAGGGACCGCTGGCCGGCATGGGCATGGCCATCAATGTGCCCATATCCGCTGGATCGACGGCTTCGGCATGGCCGGTGCGGCCTCGTCCGGCCAGCCACCCCGCGCCCACCAGGGCTGCACCGCCCAACCCGGCCCCGCTCACCAAGGCGCGCCGGGAGAGAGTCAGCTTGCCCTCCCGCTCCGGCTCTTTCTCCTCGGTCATCAGGCCACCCCACCCACCAGGTTGCCGATCATCAAGAGGATGCCATAGGCCACCGGCCCGCCAACCAACAAAGTCACCCGTTGCCAACCGGGGATGGTGGACTTGCCCAGGGCGTAGTAGATCACCACACCGACCACGGGCACAAGCAGCACCAGGGCCATCCACCCCAAACTGGCCGCCCAGCCAGCCTCTTTGCGGGTGCCCAGATCGTAGAGGGCGATAGCGATCCAGGCGGTGTAGATGACGATGGGGAGCAGATAGAGATAGACCGAAAGCAAAGTTGCCATGAGATTTCTCCG
>CAZKEX010000392.1:0-1710 GCA_964551895.1 uncultured Caldilineaceae bacterium
GGCGTCGATCTTGGGCAGCAGATTGGGCAGAGATTCGGCCAGATCTCCCACCACAGCCACGTGGGGCACCACATTCTTGCCCACCTCGGCCTGGTCCAGCTCAAAATGGATGATCTTGGCCTTGGCCGCAAAGTTGTCCAGCCGCCCGGTGATGCGGTCATCAAAGCGCATACCCATAGCGATCAACACGTCACAGCCCTGGATGGCCCGGTTGGCGTAGGCTTCGCCGTGCATCCCGCCCATGCCCAGGCTGAGGGGATGGGTCTCGGGCAGGGTGCCCGTGCCCAGCAGGGTGGTGACCACAGGGATCTCCGCCTTTTCCACCAGGGTGCGCAGCTCCTTGCTCATGTGAGCCAGTTGAATGCCGTGGCCGGCCAAGATCAGGGGCCGTTCGGCGTTGTTGATCAGGGCAGCGGCTTCGTTGAGGGCATTTTCATCGATGGTGGGGTAGGGTTCATAGCCGGGGAAGTCCATCTCGAAGTCATAGCGGAAGAGGCCTGTGGCGTTTTGCACATCTTTACAGATGTCCACCAGCACCACGCCGGGGCGACCTTCTCGGGCAATATAGAAGGCCTCCTTCATGATCTGGGCCAAATCGTTGACATCCGTGACCAAATAGTTGTGTTTGCAGACGGGCTGGGTCACCCCCACCACGTCCGACTCCTGGAAGGCGTCCGTGCCCAGCAGATTGGTGGGCACCTGGCCGGTGATGGCCACCATGGGCACGCTGTCCATCTGGGCCGTGGCCAGACCGGTGACCAGGTTGGTGGCCGCCGGCCCGCTGGTGGCAATACAGACCCCCACCTCGTTGCTGGATCGGGCCCAGCCATCGGCCATGTGGGCCGCACACTGTTCATGGCGCACCAACACATGGTGGATCTTGCCTTCCAGTTCATAGTTGGTCAGGGCGTCATACGTGGGCAAAATCGCCCCGCCCGGATGACCAAAGACGACAGTGACTCCTTCCAGATAACAGGCTTCCCACACCATCTGGGCGCCGGTCATGACCCTTGGTTCTGCGGCAGGGGAAGGCTGAGGCCTGCCTTGACGTTCCTTTTGCTTGATCATACGATCTCTCCTGTGAATTGGGGGAGGGTGGG
The DNA here is from genome assembly GCA_964551895.1 of uncultured Caldilineaceae bacterium. Classification (GTDB taxonomy): domain Bacteria; phylum Chloroflexota; class Anaerolineae; order Caldilineales; family Caldilineaceae; genus JAGNDO01. The sequence goes on from CAZKEX010000392.1 coordinate 1,101, forward strand.
TGGGTTGGACGTTGGTTGGTTGGATGGTTGGTTGGATGGTTGGTTGGGCTAAAAAATAGTATAAAAAAGACCCTTCCCAGTTGGGAAGGGTCTTCAGCGACCTGAGAGTTAAGCTTCTAGCGCTTGACTCGCTCTCCAACCAAATATGTCCCCTGCTGTAGGATACCTACAAGCAGAAGTTCGCTAAGTACAATAACGATCAGGACAAGGTTGAAGTGAATCATAGCGTTTAGCCGGAAGCAGTTAGCTGATAGAGATCAGCGCTGGGTGGGTCAATCTCTGGAACAGAATGTCTGGGAAATGAGGAGATTGAGCGCAACAAACCATTGATTTTTGGGTGGCGTCGTTGCCGGGGCGGTTCTTTGGGGAAGGGTGGTCAGCCATCTTTGGCTGAACTGAACACCAGTATAGCCGAGGTGATGGGGGATGTCAATTGCCACAGGGCCAAAAAACAGCGAACCATGGGACGGGCAAACTATCCGATTTGGGTTGAGATTGGTATACTCACGGCAGCAATTGGGAGATTGGGCGATTGGGAGATTATCAGCGGCCCACAATCTCCCAATCGCCCAATCTCCCGATCTCTATCTCTATCTCCCCATCTCTATCT
>CAZKEX010000392.1:1810-4536 GCA_964551895.1 uncultured Caldilineaceae bacterium
ATCTCTATCTCTATCTCCCCATCTCTATCTATAATCTCCCACGGAAAGGCACCACCATGCGCGTCATCGCAGGAACCGCCCGGGGCATGCGCCTGCAATCTGTGCCCGGGGACACCACCCGGCCCATCACCGACCGGGCCAAAGAGGCCCTGTTCAGCATCCTCAACACCTGGGTGATGGACGCCCGCTTTCTCGATCTCTTTGGCGGCACCGGGGCCGTGGGCATCGAGGCCCTGAGCCGGGGCGCGGCCCACGCCCACTTCATCGACCGCAGCCGCAAAGCCGTCGACGTGATCAAGGCCAACCTGGCCCACACCCGGCTGGCAGATCGGGCCACGGTCCAGGTGGGGGACAGCCTGGCCTTCCTTCAGCGTCATCCCCAGGACCCGGACCCCTACGACCTGGTCTTCATCGCCCCACCCCAATACAAAGAGATGTGGAGCCAGGCCCTGCTCCTGGTCGATGCCCGCCCAGATCTCCTGGCCGTGGACGCCACGGTGATCGTGCAGATCCACCCGCGGGAGAGTCATGCGGTGGAATTGGTCAATCTGGTGGAGTATGACCGCCGGGAGTATGGGTCGGTGCTGTTGATCTTTTACGGCATGGCGGAGGACTTGGCGGGGGCGGGGGCGGCGGAGGAAGAATAGAGGTTCATTGGGAATATCCGTGGTCAACCTGCGCTAGCCCGCGGACCACGGAAGATCCCAATGAGCCAGAATAGATAGAAACCCGCCCGACCTCCCCAAAGCGGTCACGGCGCCACCCCCCACCCATCCCCCGCCCGGCCCAGGGTGACTGTGCCCAACTGGCGGAAGGATCCGTCGGCCTCCTGGCGATACATGCCCAGAACCAGGGTGCGGATCTCCCGGCCCGGCGGCACGGTGAGTACGTGATCCTCCCGCACAAGCGCGCCGGGGAGCCAGCCAGAGGTGGGCGCGTAGCCGTAGACCGGGGCGAAGGCGTCGCTTTGGGCCAGGATGTCCTCGGCCTGGGTGATGGACTCTTTGTCCGTAGCGTGGACATAGGCGCTGTAGTCTGCGGACGGGGGCTGGGTCGCCGTCCATTCCAGGGTAACTTGAAGCTCGCCCTCCGCCAGATCGTGGACCGCCCAGGCGTATAGCTCGATCCCATCCCCCAGGGGCAGGCCGGGATGGTCGGCCTGGGGCGGCGGCCCGGCGGTGAGCATGGCCACATTGGGTCCCGCCGAGGCGATATTCAAGGGTTCCGGGACGTGTTGCGCCCACCACTCTCGGCCAAAGATATACAGAGTGCTGGCGTGGGTATAGATAGGTCGGGCCATGTGGTCGGTGAGGCGCTGAAAATCGGCCCGATGGTCCACCACCTGCCAGTCGGCCATGCGCCCCTCCACCAGATGGGCATAGGCCAGGATGAAATAGGCAGATCCCCAGGGGGCCATGACCACAGATCCTGGGGGGGCGTCCGCCGCCTCCACTTCGACCGCATAGCGCACCCCGCTGCGGTCCCCGGTGAGCCGAGTGACCGTTGGCCAATTCTGCACCCCCAGCCAGGCCGCCCACCCCACAAAGAGCAAGACCACCCCTATCTGCCAGGGTGGGCGCAGTTCTCCCACGCCCACGGCCAGGATCAAGGCCATGAGGATATAGCCAACCATAAGGCTTGGATGGGTCAAGCTCAGTCGGGGCAGGATGACGGGGAAGATGGCATAGCAGAGGAAGATGCCAAACAGCACACCGCCCAAAGCGCGATGCTTGCGGGAACGCATCCACAGGAGCAGCCCAGCCCCACTCAGCAAAATACCCGGCCAGGCCAAATCTGTGAACAATACACGAATCGAATCCTTGGTCGCCGTCCACAGGGTGGGCACGCTCAGATTCAACGTAAGTTGACCCTTGGCCTCCTCTTGGGCGGAAAAGACCCGCACAAATTCTTGCCAGGTGTTGGCCTGTTGATAGGTCCAGACGGTGTTGAAGCGCATGCGGAGCAACACATCCGCATAGGGCAGAAAGCCGGCCGCGGCGGCCAACACGGCGATCCCCAACCACCGGCCAAAGGATCGACTGGCCAGGGCCGTGGGCAAAAGATAGAGGGCCACCCCCAGGATCAGAAAGATCAACAGCCGGTGATGGGCCACCCCCAACCCGGCCACAAAGGCCAGCAGCCATCCCCTGCGGTCCGACCAATCTTCCTTCAGATCCACGGTTAAACAGAGTATGGCCACCGCAAAAGCCATGCTCGTGGCATAGACCTCGGCGACCACTCCATACACCCAAATGGGCTCGATCAGGGCGATGGCCAGACAGATTGCCCCGGCCAGCCAGGGGTTGTCCGTGAGCCGATCGATCAGGTACATCAACCCGGCCAGGGCCAGCATCATCCACGCAAAGGAAAAGAGGGACGCTCCGAAAGTCGGGGCCACGCCCACCCACCGCCACAGGGTGACAAAGGGGGAGCCGAGCAGCATATAAAGGGGATAGCCCGTGTGGTGGACCGTGCCCCACAGGGGCAGCGCCACCTGAAATTCACCGATATCCGCGCAGTAGTCCACCTCGCAGATGCCCACAACCCCACGTTGCAGGGTCAAAAGATAGATCGTCCCAATCAGTGTCAGGGCAATGCCCAGGGGCCACGCCTCGCGCCATCTACGCCTCATGATTGCTCAAAGCCTCACTTCCCCACAAAATTCCACATCACATCGTCCCAATCGTCGCACCACCACCTTAGTCCTCATCTCTCGGCCCTCATCC
>CAZKEX010000393.1:0-4519 GCA_964551895.1 uncultured Caldilineaceae bacterium
CGAATAGAACGCGGATTGGACGGATTGGACGGATCAAAAAAAGATCCGTTTTGATCCGTCCAATCCGTCCAATCCGCGTTCTATTTTGAATCCCCGCCGCAGCTCTCCCGATCAAAGGCCCATACCTCGGCCTGGCCGGTGCGCATGGCCAGGGTGAGGTGGGGCTTATCCACCAGCCAGGCTTCGGGGATCAGCTCCTGGGTGCCGAAGGCCACGTTGCCCCGGCGCTGGCCCAGGAAGATGTGGGTGATGCCTTCTCGACACAGGATGGCCTGGAACTGGGCCGGGTCGCCCTGGCTGGCGCGTACGTCCGCGGTGATGCGCCGGGGGCTGTCCAGCTCCAGGCCCATGCCCGGGGCCAGGGCTTCGGCCAGGTAGGTGATGGGGGGGATGGTGCTGGCCCGGCGGGTATAGTAGGTCAGCCACCAGCCAGCGTCCGTGCCCACCGCGGCGGATTCGCCATAGACCAGCAGCCCGTTGACCAAAAAGCGGCTCTCCGGCGGGGTTTGGGTGTTGATCCAGGCAAAGGTTTGCAGATCCTCTTGGGTTACCATCTGATAGAAGGGGTCCACGACCCGGAGTTGTTGCGGCATGCCGATGATGATCGCGGCGATCAGAAGTGTGGCCCCCCCGGCGCTTTGCCAAACTACTGGGCTAAATTTTTCTAAAAAAGACCCCGCAACCCAGCCCAAAAGCAGGCCGATGGGGATGTAGAGGGCGATGATCAGGGCAAAGTTGGAGACGATGCCGGTGCCGGGCAGACCGGCGATGTGGGGGTTGGTGAGGAGAAAGCTGACCCCGGCCCACAGGATCAGGGGGAGGGCCAGGGTGCGCCGCCAGACCAGGGCCAGGACCAGGGCGGCCAGGGCCAGCATCCAGAAATAGTCGGGGAAGTAGGTGGCCGTGTAACGCCACATGGCCATCTCGCCCTCGGCGCTGGTGTCCGCGGCGCCGCCAGCGGCCAGGATGCCGGCGGCGATGCGGGCCAGCCGTCCGTCCAGCATGATCTGGAGCCAGGGCAGGAAGAGGAAACCGGCCACGCCCCCCGCCAGGATCAACTGGCCCAGACGCGCAGCCCATTCTCCCAGGGCGGCGCGCCAGATCCAGATTCCCCAGAGGCTCCACGCCACACCGGCCGCGCCCATGAGGATGATCACCCGATAGTGGGTGAGGACCAGGCCCAGGAGCAGCAGGCTGATCAGGGCCAGGGTGGGCCAGGGGGGGCGTTTGGGTTCCCGCCACCAGCGGTCCAGCAGCCAGAGGGCGGGGAGCAGGATGATCTGTCCGGCCAGTTGGGTGTAGCGCCCCCAGTTGACATAGAATCCGGGCATGGGGAAGAGAAAACCGGCCACGACCACGGCCATCAGCCCGGCCCAGGCGCTGCCGCCCAAGCGCTTGCCCAAGGGGTAGAGGACCAGGACGGCCAGCACATTGAGCATCTGCCCGGCGGCGATCACACTGGCGGGCGCGTCCAACCCGGTGAGCCAGGCCCACACCGCGGCGTTGACGTGGAAGCCAAAATGATAGGTTAGGCTGGCGATGGGCGCGTAGGGTTCCCAGGACTGGAAGAGACCGCCGTGGTCCAGGAGCAGTTGGACGATGAAGGTATGGTGGACCGAATCACCCCAGGCCGGGGCGGCCATGTCCGCCACGGAGGCCATGCGCACGGCCAGGAGCAGGAGAAGGGTGATGGCCAGAAGCAGGAGGGGGAAGTGATCCGCCGACCACGCCCATCGTGCTTGTTCGTGCGCTAGCCGGGTCCATGACCCGGCGGGTCTGCGTGGGAAGATCTTTGAACGTCCCGCCAGGTCACGGACCTGGCTAGAGCGGAAAATGAACTGTCCCAAAAGGATCAGCAGGCCAAGGCCCCCCGGTCCCCAGGCCAGGGCCGCGCCCGGGGCGATCCCCACCACGTAGGCGGCCAGGAGGAGGATGGGATAGACGGCCACGCTCACCCCGGCGGCCAGGGCCAGGCGCTCGCCCCAGTCCAGCTTGCGGGCGGGGGGGAGCAGGATCAGGATGGCCAAACCAGGGACGATATAGAGAAAGAGGGCGCTTGCAAGATTGGCTGTAAGCTGGACGGCAAGGGCGAACATTTAGACAAGTCCTGACGCTGGATATGACCTGTTACGCAGCAGATTTATGGTCACAGTATAGCACAAAACCAGAGGACGCCCGGATGTCCGAGCGTCCTCTGGTTGCGAATAGGTGGTGAAGGGTGTGGGCGCTGCCTTGCCGCTACTTGATGGCAATGGGCAGGTAGATTTTTACTAGATTGCTGACCACAATCACAGACACGAGGATGGTCTGGGTGCCGCCAGCCCCGCCATTCACCGTAATGATGGCCATGTGGATGCCCAAACCCAGGCTGGTCGTCTCAATCTGATAGTCGATCTGGTCTGACAGCAGGGCGCTGCCGCTGGCCTTGGTGAGGACAAGCCAGCTTTGGTTGCTGGACGCGGTCCAGTTCAGGCTGCCGCCACCGCCGTTGGCAATGGGGATGGATCCTGTGGGTTGGCCACCTTTTTGAGTCAACACCGTGAGGATAGTCGGGGTTTGCAGCAAGGGTGCGCCAGCCCCGGCCAGAACGTAGCTCTGGCTGTCCTGGACCCGGTTGATGGGCGAGATCCGATCATCCACCAGGGCCGTGACCTTGTATTCTCCGGCTGGCAGTCCGGCCACATTCCAGACAAAGTTGGCGCCGGTCTGGTTGCGGGCGATCCAGATCGGTTCGCCGCCTGTGGCGGGCACAGCCTGGAGGGAGAGCCGACTGTTGCCATCGAAATTCTGCTTGGTCCAGGTCACGTTCAGGGTTTTGGGGCCGGTCAGGTGGATCCAGTCGATGCTGAATGTGACACCGCTGCGGGCCGTCGGGTCAAAACGCATGTATTTGACCGAACCGGTCCACTGGGCGTCCGCGGCCAGGTCAATCTCATAGACGTTCCAACCAGGATAGATGTCGATAAAGTCCGTGCTACCACTGCCACCGCCCACGGGAGTCCAGAAGAACTGAGCGCTGACCGTCCCCTGGGTGTAGCTGGAATACATACGGAAGCGTAGTTTGTTGTACTGGCCTGTGTTGATTGTGGCCCCATCGGGCATGTTCAAGTTGATGTTGGCATCGTCGGAGGAGGTGGTAGCGTTGAATGTCCCGTTCACCGTGACGTTGGTCAGCCCCTGATAGCCTGCGGCGGGAAGGGGCGGGTTCTTGTTCAGGTCGGAATCGCTGGCGAAGTCCCATTCGTTGCCGCTCTTGGTGGCGAAGTCTTCCGGCGCACTGGTCGAACGGGCGGGGGTGGTGAAGGTGACCGCGGCCTGACGTTTGACTGTTACGGGCAGGTCGCTGTAGCGGCCCCTAGGTTGATTTACCCCATCCTCCATCTCCAGATAGAGATAGTAGCTGCCCTGAGCCAGCGCAGATGTATCCCAGAGATAGCTGCCGGCCCCCAGGGTGGTCGTGGTCAGCAAGGTCTTGCCATTGCTGGCGTTGGTGTCATTGTCCCGATAGATCTTGACTTGGGTGGCGGCGTCCCCGCTGAGGGTACTCCACTGCACTGTGTACGATGCATCCGCCCACGGTTTGGAGGTTAGGGTCACATAGTCCAAGTGGCCCGTGACCTTGATGCCGGGGATTTCGTTCGGGTCAAAGCGGAAGACATTTTGGGTCTGATGGCTGGCCCACGGCGTCATATTGGGAGAGATGTGGGCTGTACCCAGATCCATAGTGTAATTGTTCCAACCCTCGTTGGTCACCACTGCCTCAAACTCGGTCGTGTCGGCTGTGCTGTTCTCCCAACCCAAGAAGCGATTGATGGAGCCAAGGCAGGTATCTGTGAGCCGATCTTCCTTGTAGCGGAAGGACAGATAGCGATAACGTGCTGGGTCAATACCTGTGCGCGGATCGGCAAAGTATTGGCCGGTGCGCAGGGTAAGCTGCGGATCGCCCGTGTTGTCGCAGGGAGCCCCGCTTCCTGTGCCTGGATGATTTGTCGCATCGTCAGTAAAATCCAGAATGCCCCCTGAAGCATTCATGCTCTCTATTTCGTTGGTGGCGATGATGTCGCTAACGCTGTTCATATCCCAGGGATCACCCAGAACGGTGGTCGCGTAATCTGCTCCGCTGGCGAAACTGGGCGCGGAGATCGTGGCTGTGGGAGCTGTCTGCACTCGTACCCACTCTGGCATAAACCTGGCATCCGACGCCAACTGACCTTCGTTGGTCGGCACAATACCTGTGGTCAGTGCGGCCCAGTCAATGGCCAGAGTCAGGCCAGACATACTGCCGTTGGAGAGTACATCAAAGCGCAGATATTCGATCTTTTTACCGACCCAGTTGGCATTTTCGGACATGTCCACTTCATAGATATTGTCTCCCGTTTTCAAACTCTGGCCAGCGAAGTCGCTGGATTTGAGATCCGTGGTCCCGGCAACACGCCAATAGACATGCCATGCAAAAAACTGGCCCTGCTGTAGACCACTGGCATTCATCTTGATAACAAATCGTTTGAAGACATCGCCG
>CAZKEX010000394.1:0-4496 GCA_964551895.1 uncultured Caldilineaceae bacterium
TTCTTCCAGGGCCACGATCCGACTACGCAGCATGGATATATCTGCTGTCATTTCTGCATTGCGTTGGCGCAGTACGCCCAGATCACTCTCGTTATCCTTGGTGCCATTCCGCTCTTTGCGGTTCTGCAAATAGTGAGACCGGATGCCTAGTCCCAGTGCGATGAAAATTGCAATGATGCCATAAAGCTCAGGAGGCATGAGTTTACCCTTCGTCTACAAACCCGACTTCTAAGAAAGATGCCAATATCATCACTATGTAGCCCATCACCCCGGTCCAGGCTCTGGCCTCGACCCAGGTTCCTATAATAAAAGATAGCAAAATGAAACCGCTACCCACCGCCATTCGCCCTTGCCATTTTCGTCGCCGCCAAAAAGTGAGCAGTATCGCGCTTCCAATTACAATCAGCCATACGCCATACATCCACAGAGGGCGTAGCGAGCTTGGATTAGATAAGAGGTGGTCTTTGTTGTCTGTAGCCATTGGGTAGCAAAAAAGCCGCTGCCGATGGCTATCATGTATAGGCCCAATATGACACGCACCCCTGGCCCGATTAGTTGGATAAAAAGCTGGATATTTGCCCTGGTGAAAGAGGCGGTTATTGCCTTCATGTAATATAGCTCCTTAACGTGATCCCCCAATCCATCACCTTTGGCTGGCCCAGGGGACTGCGCAGGCTCAGGCTCAGGCCGGTGACGATAAAATTATTGGCATTGTAAAGTGCCCCGGATCGGTCCAGATCCCAGTCCAGGGTGACCCGATCCCACAGGCGCAGGCCGTCGGCGCTACCCCTGGGTTCCACGGCCACCACGGTCTTGCTGTTGGCCTGCAAATAGATCAACTCGGCCAGGTATGCGCCCTCTTGGGTGCTGCCAAAGAACACCCGTTCCATTTCCAGGGGGCTGCCCAGGGTCTTGGGACTGGGGGGGTGGTTGACCACAAAGCTCTCCCCGCTGGCCGGGTTGCGCAGGGTCAGGCGCACCTGGCTGATGCGATTGGCCTGGCCGTGGGTGACGTTGGCCCGGCGCAGGGTGGAACGGTCCAGGGCCGCGGCGATGTCGCTGATGCCGGTGAGGCCCATCGGGTGGTAGGGGCTGCGCCCGAACACGACCCGGTTGTCCCTGGTGATGGTGATGACGCTGCCGGCCAGCTTGGCCATCTCTTCCAGCAGATCCATGTATCGGGTGCGGGCGCTGACCAGATGGGTGCCGATGGTGCCCACCGGGGATGTGGTGACCTGGCTGCTGTCCAGCCCAAAGTCGTTGACCAGCACGGTCTGCACAATGGCCCCGATGGTGTCCTCGTTGCGGGTGTTGGCGTCCGTGGCCTGGGTACGCATAAATTCGATGTTGTTGATCAGGGCGCGCCCGCCGTCGCTCATCTCCAGGATCACCACCATGACGTGCTTCATTCGGGCACCGGCCCAGGTTTGTCCCTGGGGGTATTCATACGTAGTTTGCGCCCAGCCATCTGCCGTATCCAGTCGGGTCCAGTCCAGCTTCCACGCCACGTCCGTGGGGTCCGTCTCATCTGGATAGTTGGGAGAGGTATAGGTGGAATAATAGACATCAAACGCCTTGGGCACGATGGGGTTGCCGTCGTCGTCCAGCACCCGCTTGCGCTGCCAGCCCACGCGCCCGATCTGCTCCATCGTGTGGGCCGTGGCGTTTTCAACTTGGTAGATGGTGGCCCCGGTGACGTGTACGGCTGCCCCGGCTCCGCCGCCCCGGACACATCCGTCCAGTTGGTAGGTGTTGCCGGAGATATAGGTCACGCCCGTATAGGTGATCTGTTCCACGTCGATCTGGATGGTGCCCCCGGCCTGGGTCAGTCCGCTGGCCGTGGGGGTGATCTGGATCTCTGTGTCTCCGGTGCCGATGTCTGCGGCCAGGGTGATGGCAAAGGCAGGCACTTCCACGCTGACGTATGCCTGGGCCGTGGCCTGCACGTTTCGCCCCGGCTCCGGTGCGTTGGTGATCTCCCAGTTGGCCGGGTTGGTGGGGGCGCTCAGGTCTGTGCAGCGTAAGGCTTGCCCATAGGTCAGGGCAGCGCCGGGCCAGCCGCTCTCCGCAAAGGCTCCCCAGCTCACCGTGTGCTGGGTGATGTAGTTCCCTTGGGGGCCTCTGACCCGCACTTTTTCACCCGCTTGGCGCAGGGTGTTCAGTCGTTCGCCGTCCTGCCAGGGACTTTGCAAGCTGCGCCATTCCACGGCCTGGATGTCTCCGGCGCTGCACCAGCTTTCAAACGTGGCCCGATCCCGACAAACGATCACCCGCCCATTGATGGGGATCTCCGGGACACTGTCCAGGTCTCTAAACGTGACATGGGCCGCCTGATAGACCGTGGCCCCGATATTGTGAATGGCTGCGGCAGTCCCATTGATTGCACGGGTGATGCTGATCACCCCTGTGCCGCCTCCATTACGCACTGAATATCCAATCTCTTCATTATCGATCCGGATGATGCCGTCGTGCTGGGTCAGTGCCCATGAATTGGCAAGAGCTAGATTTTCGCCGTTTGCCGGGCTGATGGCGGTCATGGCCTGGGTTAAAGTGGTGGCCGGTGTGCTGGTGATGTGCGTCCACAGATCAAACCGTTCCAAGGGCATGGGCGTTGTGTCGCCGGTCAATGTGCCCCGCTCCGCCCAGATCACAAGATAAGCCCCATCTGCCCCACTGCCCACCGGACCCCAGCCAACTTCACCGATATAAATGCCTGTCGCCACGTCGCTGCCCGCCGTGCGGGATGGCACGGTCTGGGAGCAGTAGACCGTGGAGAGGCTTTCGTCCGTGACGTTCTCCCCGTCCAGGCTGGGGGATCCCACCACTTCCCCGCTATGCCCGATCAGGCTGGCATCGCTCAGGGGGGTCGAGGTGGTGGTGCTTTGGCCCAGGGCCAGGTTGCTGCGTCCGTATCGCCGGGAGGGGGCGTCGGCGTTCTCCAGGTACATATCAATCGGGCGCACAGGCAGGGACCACTCCGCCCCTTGCTTGTAATCGTCGCCCACCCGCCCGGCCCCGATGTAGCCCATAAATAGCACGGTCCAGTCGGACCAGTTGCTGGCGTCCCCTGGGTGGGGCCACTGACGCCACATAACAAGCAGGGAGGCGTTTTGGGCCAGGATCTGGCTGTCATAGTCGTGGCCGCCCACAACGGCTTGCCACGATGCTGTGACGTCGTCAGCGGCCTCTGTGAGTTCAATCGTTGTGACGATGGCGGTCACGTCCACCCAGGCGGTGAGGACGCTGCCAGCCAATTGGCCCAGGCTGGTGGGTGGCGGTGCGCCCACTTCGCCTCCAGATGGCGTTTGTCCCCACTCCCGTAACAGGCGCACCCCGGTCAGGGTGTTGCCGCTCTTGCCCGAGTAGCCAAACCATTTGGCGGTGTAGTAGGAATACCAGCCAGAATACAGCACCCAGCCCCCTGGGGTATAGACGGCCCCAGCGTTCGCAAACCCGGAGGCATCGGTCAGGCTCAGGGTCGTGGCGCTGCCGTCCCAGTGGGCGGCCAGGGTGGTGGTGGCCGTGGCCGTGTAGGTGGACCCTTCGGTCACGTCCTGCTCCGCCACAAACCCACGGCGCGGGCCGGCAAAAACTTGATACTCAAAATCTGTATGCCCAGCTTGGAGGCGGGCCAGTTGGTTGGCATCCATGCTATTCCTCCAGCCCGGTCAGTTGGATGGAAAATTCTTCGTAGTAAACCCCTTCCACGCCCCCGGTCCAGGTGGGGCGGTGCATGGTGGCCGCACTAAAGCTGATCCAATCGGCTTGCAGGGCATCGTAGAGGCTGATCTCGGTCAGGTCCACGCTCTGGTCCAGGGGGTCGGCAAAGAAGGACAAATACCATTGCATCCCGGCCTCGTTCATGATGCGCTTGCCGATCACGGCTTCCGGCTTGCCCACCGCGCCGCACGGTCTGCCCAGGCCGTCCAGGGCCGTGTTTCTGGGTCGCTGCAGACGGGTGCGCTTGCCGCTGGGCTGTGCGTAGTCTGGGGCGGCGGTGCTGTTGATGGTAAAGGCCATTGATCTTCTCCTCGTTTCGCCTTATACTTGGGGCGTCAACTTCCACCCTTACCCCAGGAGGCTCCTGTGAATCTGGATTATATTCTCGTCGGTCTGGCCGTTCTCGCCTTCATCGTTCTGCTATTGCGAGAGGTGACGGTCTGGTATTTCAAAATTAACGAGATTGTTAAACTGTTGCGGGCCATCCACGTTGAGTTGGTTGCGTTGCGTCAACGTCCGCCCACCCCCTGACCTTTGCCCATGCAAAGGTTCATCATTCTGCGGTCAAGGCTTCCAGCACCTTGGCCACAATCGATCCCACAAAGTCCCCATCCGGCTTGCCCAGGTTGCCAAACAGCCGGGAATTGAACCGATCCGACACCCGGTCGGCCAGGGGGTCTAGCTGCTTTAACCCGTCATCGCTCAGGTCAATCCCCCAGGCGTTGACCAGGGGACTGAGCAAACTGGCCCCGCTCTCGATGCCAGCCCCGATCCGG
>CAZKEX010000395.1:0-4491 GCA_964551895.1 uncultured Caldilineaceae bacterium
GATTGGGGGGCGGGGATCGGGGATCAGGGATCGGGGACTGGGGATCGGGGATCAGGGATCAGGAAATGAGTTACACCCAATCCCCGATCTCCAGTCCCCGATCCCCAGTCCCCGATCCCCAGTCCCCGATCCCTGATCCCCGATCCCCGATCCCCGATCCCCGATCAATGGGGCACGGGCGCGCCCGTCGGGGTGGACGTGTAAACCGGCTCTCGGTGGGCGGCGTTGCGGATGGCGTCGGGGCTGGGGTGGCCGTGGGCGGTGAGCCAGGCCGCCATCTCGTCCCGGATCTGGGTGAGGGCGGTGACGCCGCCGTAGTAGAGGGCGCTGCCCACCCCCACGGCGGTGGCCCCGGCCATGAGCATTTCGATGGCGTCCACCCCACTGTTCACCCCACCTGTGCCGATGATGGGGGTGTCCGGGCAGGCTTTGCGGATGTCGTAGACACATTTGAGGGCGATGGGCTTGATGGCCGGGCCGCTCAGCCCGCCGGAGCGGTTGGCCAAAATGGGCTGGCCGCTCACGGCGTCGATGACCAGGCCGGGCATGGTGTTGATGGCGCACAGGGCATCCGCGCCGGCGGCCACCACGGCCCGGGCAATCCGCGCCACGCTGGGCACGTTGGGGGCCAGCTTGACGATCACCGGAATCCCCGTGCCCCGCAGCGCATCCACCACCGCCCCGGTCACCGCGGACGCACTCTCCGGGTTGGCGGCAAAGGGCTCCCCAAACTCGCTGGCCACGTTGGGGCACGAGATGTTCACCTCTACCATGTGGGGCCGGGCCTGGGCGATGACGCGGGCCACGTGGCCAAACTCTGCCGGGTCGCCGGCGAAGATGCTGGCGATCAGGGGCACGCCTGTGGGGACCAGGCGGTCCCGGGCCTGGGCCAACAGGGCCACCTCCGCGTCCGCGCCCGGGTTGGCCAGACCGATGGCGTTGATCAGCCCGTGACCCCAGTCCAAACAGGAGGGATTGACATGGCCCGATCTGGGCACAGGCCCACAGCTCTTGGCCGTCACCGCCCCCGCGCCGGAAAGGGCCGCCCGCTCCAACAGGCTGGCCGTGGTCCCCCAGACCCCGCTGGCCAAAACCAGGGGCGTGGGCAGGGTGAAATCGAGAAATTGGGTGGTGAGAGTCATGGACAGGCCTTTCTTTTATCCACGAATCTTCACAAATCTACACGAATCTTTTGTTTTTGATTCGTGTAGATTCGTGAAGATTCGTGGATCTCTTTTGTTATTTTCCATCCCCAACCAAGATGGGGCCGAGGTCGATGGCGCTGTCCTGGGGACCGGCGCTGATGGGGAGGCGTGCGCCCGTGGCCGGGTCGTACAGCCCCACGCTGATGGTGTATTGGCCCACGGGCAGGTCAGGGGCCAGGAGCAGACCGTAGCGATCCACGATCTCCTCCCCGGGCTGCCAGGCGCTGGTGGGGCGCTGCCAGAGCACAGGCTGACCGTCCCGCTGGGCCACGGTTTCGCCCTGGGCGTTGAGCAGATGGACAAAGACGTTGAAATCCTGGTCCACGGCCCGCAGACTTTCCCAGCGCAGGGCCAGCAGAATCTCCCCGCCGGCCTGGGCCTGGGTGGTGACGGCGTAGCCGCTCAACCGCGCCCAGCCGTCGCTTTCCAGGCTGCGGCCAGCCGGCTGGCCTGGGGCGCCAAAGAACGTGCCCACCCCGGTTTCGGCCAGTGGGTCCGCGCTGGCCAGGGCATAGAGGGCCACCCGCCGGCCGGCCTGGCCCAGGGGCCGCTCGTCTAACAGCAAAAAGCCATCGGCCCGCAACGCCCGCTCCCAGCCCGATTCCTGGGCCGGGGCATAGTCGGGGACCACCCAGATGCGCCGATAATCTGCGGTCAAGCGGGCCAGCCAGACCTGGCCACTCTCGTCCAGTTCCGCCTGGGGGAAGAGGCCGTAGACCGGGAGGCGGCCATGATAGGCGTTGGCAAAGGCCTGGGTTTCCAGGGTGGGCAGGTGCAAAATGGCGTCGCCGGCCATCTCCTGGCTGTGGATGCGGGCGGCAATTGCCTGGGTCTCGGCTCCGCCCAGGCGGGGTTGGTAGTGAACCAAAAGGGTCACGGCGATCAGTCCCAGGGCCACGCCGTACAGCCCGTTGCGCCACCGCTCCCCGGCCAACCCAGCGGGATCATCGTTCCTCACCAAGCGCAGGAGCAGACCGCCCCCCACCAGCATGGCGGCCAAGGGCAGGCCAAAGCCGACCCAATCCACCCCGCCGGTGAGCGCCCCGGCCCGCCACCAGGCAAAGATCAGGGTGTCGGCCACGCTCTCCGGCCCAAGAAAATGCCACTGCAAGACCAGGGGCGAATAGGCCAGGTTGGTAAAGGTCTCCGGCGCAAAAAGGGGCGGTACGTTCATGGCCAGCCAATCTTGGACAAGGGCGAAAGGGATGGTCATGCCTAACCATTGCACACCAACCGAGATCGCCGTCAACCCCCCGGCGGCCCAGAGGACGACCCGCCGTCTTTGGCCCTCCTCGGCCAATACGGCCCAGGCGGGGCCGGTCAGCAGGGCCAAGAAGGGCATCAGGGGCACAAGAAATCGGGGTCCCCAGCTATAGCCGCCGTGCCACATAAACCACTTGCCATAGAGCAGCAGATAGACCGCGCTGACGGCCAAAATCAGCCCCGTGGCCCAGCGATGGGTACGCCACAGTCGCATGCCTCCCGGAATCGCCAGCAGCAGGACCGGGCTATACCAGATCAGCCCCCGGGCCGGGCCGATGATCAGCCCGAAGATGCCCACGGCCAGGTTGGCGCTAAAGCGCTCGGCCTCCAAATAGCCGCTGTCCAAGATGTTGCCGTAGCGGGCAAAGTTCCACCACAACGAAACCAGCCCGGCCAGGACCACGGGCAGGGTAAAGGTGGTCCACGGCCGCCATGCCTCCCACAGCAGACGGCGCGCCTCGCCTCGCCAATCTGTTCTCCACGCCCGGCTGCCCCGGTTGAGGATGACCAGCACGGCCAGGGCATAGAAGGGCAGGGTGACAAGGTTGATGGAGCGGGCCAAATAGGCCACCCCCCAGGTCAGCCCGGCCATGGCCAGATAGCGTTTGCGCCCGGTTTTGGCAAAGCTCAACAGCCCATAGAAGGCGGCGAAGAGTCCCCACCCAGCCACAGGATCGCTGAAAAAGGTCTGGGCATAGGGCCAGGCCAGGGTGGCCAGCCCAAAGATCAGCGCCGTGATCACGGCCACAGGTTGGGACCACCCCAGCCGCCGCCCGGCCCGATAGACCAGCCCCCCGGTCCACGCGATCAGGAGGGGGTTGAGCAACAGCGCGGTCTGTACCAGGCCCAGGGCCGCCCATTTCAGCGCCACCCAGACCAAGGGCAGGGCCAGCAACGCCATCCCCACACCCTTGCGGCCATAGAGGTTGCCGTCCGGGCCAAAGGTGCCCTGCTGCAAACCCATCCACAGCAGTTGATTGCTGTCGATCTCCCCGCCCCGCACCATGCTCTCCGTGGTGGCAAACATAGACAGCCCATCGCTGCTCTGGATCACCCCGGTATAGGTGAGCAGATAGCAGGCCAGCAGAAAGCCGAAGATCAGGAAGGCGATGCTGCGGTCGGGGGATTTGTTGATTTGTTGATTGGTTGATTTGGTCACGACTCGATGCTCGTTACTCATCACTCATCACTCATTCCTCTTCACCCGCACGGGCAACACCACATGGTCCGCGGTGGAGCCGTCGGGCAGGGTGAGGAGGATGCGCTTGTCCGGGGTGGTGTAGAGACCGACGATCAGCCGATAGCCGTCCGGGTAGACCGTGGCGGGCATTTGTAGCTCGTAGGGGTCCCGGATCACCAGACCCGGCTGCCAGGTGTTGGTGGGGGCCAGGCCGCGCACGGGCAGGTTGTCCTGCTGGGCCACCATCTGCCCGGCGCTGTCAAAGAGCTGGGTGAAGACCGTGTAGCTGGCGCTCACGGGATCGTTGGCCTGCCAATAGAGGACCACGTGCAGGGGTTCACCGGCCTGGGCCATGCCGATGGCCGCGTCCCGCAGCAGGATGGGGCCGCCGCCGTCTCCCAGGTTGGTCGTGGCCAGGGGTTCCCGGTCCGCCCGCACCACCCGGCTGACCATGCACTGGCCCATCTGCTGGTTTTCGATCTTCTGCACCTGGGGATGGGTGGAGAAGAAGAGGCCAGCCAGGGGCACTTCTGTGCCGATGGCCGGGTTGGCCCCGGCGCCGTTAAGGGCCTCCACCCACCAGAACTCACCCTGGCGGGAGAGGGCGTCCAGGTTGTTGGCCAGGACCACGGCGGGTTCCAGCTCGGTGTCGTAGCTGTCCAACACGGTGAGGGTATACGATTGACGCAGCCAGGGATAGAGGAGTTCCCAGGCGGATAGCTGTTCCATGGCAATGGTGGTGTTGGGGCCGCCGACCTCGTCTTGCAGGAAGGTGATGGCGGGGAGGCAGGGGTTTTCGGCCAGCCGGCGGTCTGCGTAGGCATGGGCCAGCCGGGGTGTGGC
>CAZKEX010000396.1:0-4460 GCA_964551895.1 uncultured Caldilineaceae bacterium
TCTGTGTGCATCGTGAAGATCTGCGTCTTGTTGCCAATCCCTACTGGCCAGACCAGCCTCATAGACGGCCTCCTCCTCATGCTGGGGCTCTTTGCCCTTGATGAGCAGGCTAGAGATCTGACCAAACGAGATGGAAATGCTCAACACAACCGCACGTTCATTCCAAAACCTACTCATCTCCCCCCGCCCCTTGACCCGGCGGTTGACCGTCGGCGGCATTTTGGTGGCCGGGGCGGGGCTGATCGCGCTCTTTATCGGCGTGCTGGGGCCGGTGATCGCCCTGGCCGTGGCCGTGGCCATCATCGGCGGGGCCATGGTGCTGGTGGATACCCATTGGGGCTTTGTGGCCTTGGTGGGGGTGGCCTTTTGCCTGCCCTTTGCCAGCCTGCCCTTTAGCATTGGCTTCAAGCCCACCTTTCTCGATGTGGCCCTGGGCGCACTCTTCTTTGTCTGGCTTTTCAAGCTGGTGACCGGCCAGGAGCGCAAGTTGATCGGGTCGCCCTTGGGGCTGCCTGTGCTGCTTTTCATGCTCATGGCCACCTTCAGCTTTGTCTATGGCCTGACCCACAGCCGACCCACCAGCTTCACCGTGCGCCGCTTCGCCGAGATCCTGCTGGGCATCAGCGTCTTCTTTGTGATCATCAACACCGTGCGCACCCAAAAGGAGCTGGACTGGGTGAGCCGCTGGCTCTTCCTGGCCGGCTGGGCCTGTGCCGCCATCGCCGTGGCCTTCTACGTCATCCCCGAAGAGTGGACCGTCTTTGTGCTGGATCGCCTGGCCCGCTTCGACTATCCCGGCGGCTATGGGGCCTTGCGCTGGATCGAGGACGACCCCACCGGCACCATGCGGGCCATCGGCACATCAGTGGACCCCAACGTGCTGGGCGGGATGATGATCTTGGTGGCCGGGGGGCTGGCTCCCCAATGGTTTGCCCGTCGCCCCCTCTTCCCCCGCTGGCTGACCACGGTCATGCTGGGGACCGCGGTGTTGGCCCTCTATCTCACCTACAGCCGATCGGCCCTGTTGGGGCTGGCGGCTTCTCTAGGCCTCCTGGCCCTGCTCAAATATCGCCGCCTGATCCCCCTGGGACTGGTCGGCGCAACCCTGCTCTTCTTTCTCCCCTTCACCCAAGAGTACGTGGCCCGGCTGCTCGAAGGCCTGGCCGGGCAGGATCAGGCCACCCTCATGCGCTTTGGCGAGTACAAAGATGCCCTGATCCTGATCGCCCGCTACCCCCTCTTTGGCGTGGGCTTCACCGGTGTGCCGGACATCGACCTCTATTTGGGCGTGAGCATGTTGTACCTGATCATCGCCGAAAACATGGGGCTGGTGGGGCTGGCCATCTTCTTGGCCGTGGTGGGCGGCTTCTTGGGCATGGTCTTCCGCTCGTGGCGGCGGGGCTATGATGAGGGCCGGGAAGCCCTGCTCCTGGGCTTTGGCGGCGCGGTCCTGGGCGCACTGGTCAGCGGCATCTTCGACCACTATTGGTTCAACATGACCTATCCCCACATGACCGTGGTTTTCTGGCTTTTCGTGGGGTTGGCCACGGCGACGATTTTGATCCAGGAAGAGGCGAGTGAGGTTGGTTGATCAAAAATAGAACACGGATCGGACGGATCGGACGGATTAAAACGGATCAAAAGCCAAAAAATGAGAAGAAAATCCGTTTTAATCCGTCTGATCCGTCTGATCCGTGTTCTATTTAGAATTTCCATTTAGAATTTCTATTTTGAAAATTTCTGGTGAGGCGACGAGTCAGTTGACAGAGGGAGCTTCACCGTAGAGTTCTAGGGGGCGCAGAGGAAACGGCGCTCTTTGGAAAGCGCTTACTGAGGTCAGGAAGAAGGGAAGCAGACGAAACTATGACCGAACAAACGACCGTTCAAACCAACGGCTATGGCGCCATTCATCTGGAACCGGCCCCGGTCTTGCAGCCGGACAACAGCGGGCCGGGCAACCTGACCCGGGGCCGCCGCCCATCCTGGCTGCGGGTCAAGGCGGTGGGCAGCCCCCGCTACGAAGAATTGAAGGGCCTTTTCCGAGGCAAGAGCCTGCACACGGTCTGCGAAGAGGCCATGTGTCCCAACATCGGCGAATGCTGGGGCCGTGGCACGGCCACCTTCCTGCTCATGGGGGACACCTGCACCCGGAGCTGTGGCTTCTGCAAGATCAAGACCGGCCGGGGCGCGCCCCTGGACCCGGACGAGCCGCGACGGGTGGGTGAAAGCATCGCCGCCATGCAGCTCAAACACGCCGTACTGACCAGCGTCAACCGGGACGAGCAGCTTGACGGCGGGGCCTGGGTCTTCGCCGAGAGCATCCACTGGATCCGGCGGCTGGTTCCCGGCTGCACCATCGAGGTGCTGATCCCCGACTTCAAGGGCAACGTGCCCGCCCTCCAGATCGTCATGGACGCCCAGCCGGAGATCCTCAATCACAACACGGAGACCGTGCCTCGGCTCTATCGCACCGTGCGCCCCCAGGCCAAATATATGCAGTCCATGCAGGTCCTGCAGCGGGCCAAGCAGATGGACCCCACGACCCTGGCCAAGTCGGGCATCATGGTGGGCCTGGGCGAGGCGTGGGACGAGATCTTGCAGGTGATGGACGATCTGCGCGCCCACGATGTGGACATCATGACCATCGGCCAATATCTCCAGCCCAGCCGCTTCCACCTGCCCATCCACCGCTACTACACGCCGGACGAGTTCGAGCGTCTGAAAGAAGAGGGCGAAAACCGGGGCTTCAGGTGGATGGAGAGCGGCGCCCTGGTCCGCAGCAGCTACCACGCCGACGGCCAGGCCCATTTGAGTCCGCGGGGGGATGTGGTGCGGGGGAGTTGAAGAATGAGTAATGAGTAACGAGTAAGGCGTCGCGTACCAAATTACTCATTACTCGTTACTCATCAAAAAAGCCCGACTCCTCGCGAGGAGCCGGGCTTTTTGATTTTGCAGGTTGGTTACGCCGTGCCGAATTGGCGGTCGCCGGCGTCGCCCAGGCCGGGCCAGATGTAGCCGGGGGGGAAGGGGTCCCTGGTGTCGGTCAGCCGCTGGTCGATGGCCCCGATGTGGATGTCCACGTCTGGGTGGGCGGCTTGCAGGGCGGCGATACCTTCCGGGGCGGCCAGGATGCCCACGAACTTGATCCGCTCCACGCCCCAGCGCTTGAGCACATCCACCGAGGCGATGGCGGAGCCGCCTGTGGCCAGCATGGGGTCCAGCAGCAGACAGAGGGAGACCGTGGGCTGGGTGGGCAGCTTGTTGTAGTATTCCACGGGCTTGAGGGTGCGCTCGTCCCGATAGAGACCCAGATGCCAGACCTCGGCCTGGGGCAACACGTCCCAAATGCCGTTGACCATGCCCAGCCCGGCCCGCAGAATGGGCACCAGACCGATGTTTTTGGCCAACATCTCTGTCTCCATGCCCGTCAGGGGGGTCTCGATTGTCACCGGTGAGAGAGCCAGGTCTTGGGTGGCTTCGTAGGCCAACATGGCGGCCACCTCGCCGACCAGCTCGCGGAACTTCTTCGGCTCAGTTTGCCGATCCCGCAACAGAGTCAGCTTGTGGCGGATCAGCGGATGGGACGACGGGTAGACGTGAGAAGTGGTCACAAAATTCCTCCAAAGATGATGGAGAGAAGGGGGGCGGTGAGATCATGGCAAAGCCGGCGACAGCAATAAAAGTGTGAAGCGCAAATAACGGCTGCGCATAAATCCAATCGCCTCAAACAAAGGGCAGCCCACCATCGGCTACCTGCTCTCAGCTACCGGCTGTCGGCTACCGACTGTCGGCTATCCGCTACCACACGGTCGGCGGGCGTACGCCTCGGTTGCGTTTGGTGAGCTTTTCGACCTCGCGCTGGCAGTTGAGGCAGAGGGTGGCGTCGGGCTTGACTTCCAGCCGGGCCTCCTCGATGACTTCACCGCACCGTTCGCAGATGCCATATTGGCCCTTGTCGATGGAGCGCAGGGCGGCGTCGATGTCCTGGAGCTTGCGTTCCAGCACGGCGATCAGGGCGGCATTTTTCTCCCGCTCGAAGATCTCGGCATCGCCCTCATCCGGCTCCACATCGACCTCTTCCTGCATATATTCTCGCAGATTCCGCAGTTCAGCCTCTACCTGCGGGCGGTCTTTCAGAAGTCGTTGCTGTTCACGTTCTACAACTGTTTGGGAAATCATGGTCAAAACCCTCATTGGTCTGAGACACAGTATTTTGGGACACAGAAGCTAAAGAGACGGTTGGACACGGTTGGAAATGCTAGGATAATGTTAACAACAGATACGGACGCCAAAAGGTTCCGGCAATCCGGCAAGTTGTTGTCAATTGGCGACAACTTTATATCAGTTTTTCGGGTAGACGTCAAACACTTCAGGCGCTGAAAACACTCAGGTCATATTTACACTTTTTTGTTAGCGCGAATAAGCCCTGGGTTAACACGAAGCGAGTGAATGGAAGACGC
>CAZKEX010000397.1:0-4458 GCA_964551895.1 uncultured Caldilineaceae bacterium
CATGGGTTTCTCCTCCGCAACTTGGCTCGACACGTGATGTTCGCCGTTTTCCTGTCACCAGTGTAACAGAATCGGAATAGGTCTGTCAACGGTTGAATTTTGAATCTGCCCACGCTCCATACGCGTCCCGGATCACCCGCCTTGTCTCCGGGTTCATGGGCAAGCGGGCCATGTCGGATAGCTCTACCCAGGCGACGTCGGCTGCGTCGTCTTGGGCTATCGGCTGACCGCTGAGGTGGCTGGCCCAGTAGTCGATGACGATGTAGTGATAGCGGATACGCCCGGTGTCGTCCCGGTCTATGGGCTGGAAGATGCCGGCAAGCCCACCGATCTGGATCTCCAGGCCGCACTCCTCAAGCACCTCCCGCCGGGCTCCGTCCTCCAAGGACTCGCCCAGATCGAGCAGGCCGCCGGGCAGCCCCCAATTCCCCATCCCAGGCGGACGTCCCCGTTTCACCAAAAGCACCCGACCATCTGCATGGAAGACCGCCGCGGCCACGCCCACCAAGGGCGCGTCCGGGTATTCCCGGCGCACGGTGATCGGTTGGCTGCTCACGGCATGGCCCATTCATGGATGATCCCAGGCAGTTGATCCAGGCTGGTGATGGTGGCGTCCGGCGCGATCTGGTCGGCCAGTAGGGCATCGGCCTCGCTGATCGGGCCGGGCACGAGCTGGGTCTGCACGGTCATGGCGCCCAGTTCCAGCCCGCCCAGAATGTCGTGGGCCAGGCTGTCGCCCACCACCACCAGCTCGTGGGGCATGGCGTCCCAGCGGGTGGCGGCCAGTTGGAAGATGTCCGGCACGGGCTTGCGCCACTCCACCCCGGCGCTGCACACCACCAGGTCGAAATAGGGACGCAGGCCCAAATAGTCCACTATGCGCTGGAAGACCCGTTCGCAGGAGTAGTGGGCGATCAGGGCCAGTTTGTAGCCCTGAGATTGCAGCTCGGCCAGGGTCTCTTTGGCCTGGGGCAGGAGTTGCCAGGCCACCATCTCTGGGGCATAGAACATATCCACGGCGCTTTTGAGCACGTTGGGGTCCATGCGGCTGGCCGGGTAGTTGAAGAACTGGAGCAGAAAGCTGAGGGTGTCGTTGGCAATATGCTCCTCTTGCTCCTCGTCGGACTTGAACTCGGCGAAGGTGCGGGCCTCGATCATCTGCTCCCAGAAGGTGTCGTAGAGATCCATGCCCGTGGCCCGCATATAGCCCACGGCATTTTTGCCCCCCTCCACCATCAGGTCGTGGATGGGGCGGCCGAGCTGGGCCAGGGTGTTGTCAAAATCGAAGATGATGCCCTGGACCAGGCGGGGGGGCGGCGGGGGCTCTCCCTGGAAATCGGCAAAGAAATTCTGCCCCAGGCGCGCCACCTCTGCCGGATCTAAAACAAGATCCGGCGCGGGATCTCGCTGGGCCTGATCCGGCGCGGCCCCCAGGGTTTGGCGAAAGGCGGCCACGGCCTCCCGGCCCTCCCGGAAGGGATCCCCAGGATCCTCGGCTGGATTATCAGTCAGATCGATGTTGGGCTTGGGCGACGGGCGCGCTGATGGCGTCTGGGCGATAGATTCGTCCAGATCCAAAGGCGATTGCTTTTCGGACATGGGTTTCCTAGATTCTGCCGACAAGGGCTAATCGTCCCCCCGGCGAGTTGGGCGACGGAACCAACCGCCAACCCCACTCTCCCCGGGCGGAGGCGGCTCCGTGGGCGGAGCGGGTTTGGGCGCAATGGGTGGCGGGGTAGTGGGCCACTGCGCCGCGTCTTCTCTCTCTGGGATAGCCGGGGCGGCTGGTCGGGGCGGGGGCAGATTGGGCGATGGATCCTTGCTGCGGGCGGCCACCCGTCCCGGCGTTAGGGGCCAAGAGATGGTTTCCTCGCCGAAGAGATCGGCGACGAGCTGATAGGCCTCGCGATCCGCGCTCGGCGCTACCTGGATGGGCAACTTTTTTTCCGCATTGGCCACGGCGATGGCTTGACCCAGCCCAGGCACTGCGCCGGCGGCCGACATGCGCATTCGGGTGACCAAGGCGCTCATATCGGGCAGGGCTGGGCTGTGGGCGGATGGCGAATACTCGACCAGCAACCCCAATCGGGTCGGCGCCAGCCCCCGGTTTTGGACTTGCTGGCTCAATACCATGGCCGTGACCAGATCCTCCTGAAAGTTGCGAGAGACCATCAGAGCGGCCTCGGCGCTGGCATAGAGAGGCAACAGGGCGTCACCCAACATGGGGTGGGTGACAAAGAAGACGATGCTGTTGGAGCGCTGGGCCATGTTGACCAAGGCCCGGGTATGTTCCTGGGTCAGGGGCTTGGGCGCGTTGCCATCTTGGGCGGTGACCAGAAGTTTGATCTTGCTGGATGGGTGGGTGACCAAGGCGTCATCAAATTGGGGCTTGCCGATGCTGCCGGCGTTGATACTGAGCAGATCGTTCAGGGTCTGCTTGGCCTCCAAACCCAGGCGGAAGGCCGTGTTGGTAAAGGCAGGAATCAGCTCGATGACGATGGTCTGCTGTTTGGCCTGGGTCAGCCCGGCCAGATTGAGGGCGATGTTGGTGGCCTGGTAGGGATCGTTTGCGCTCATGATCATAAAGAGACGGGCCTCGGCCACGGCCACGGCCACAGGCTGGGCTGCCGCGGCCCGGCGCAGCAAAGCCTCCACCCGCATGAGCAATTCAGGCAATTCGGCCGGTTTGATCAGAAAATCATCGGCCCCGGCCTGAAAGCCCTCCACCTTTTCCTGCACGTTGCTCAATGCCGTCAACAGAATGATGGGGATGCTGGCCGTACGGGGATTTTTGCGCAACTGGCGCGTCAGCTCGTAGCCGTTCATCTCCGGCATCATCACATCCACGATGGCCAAGTCGGGAAGTTGCTTGCCGATGACTTCCAGGGCCTCTACCCCATTGCTGGCGGTGATCACATTATAGCCGTGGGGGCGCAGGTGAAATTGCATCAGTTTGCGCAGGGTGGCTTCGTCATCCACCACCAAAATTGTCGGATTCGGCATGATTTCCTCTGATTCTCAACCTCTGTCGCCCATAGCCACTGGGCGCATCCTTCAAGGGGTGGGATCATGTCACCCCAATTTGTTCGAAAGCGCTATGGGATATTTCAGCTATTACGCTGATTTTGGCCCTGATTGGCAAAACGACTGCAATACTAAACCAGCCATCAGCCAACAATGAGTAGTATGCTGTCAACCCCTTGTTCTGTCAAGGAGATTGGCCTCCGATTTGGCTAAATGCTATACTCAGTTGTGTAAAATAGATTGGGAGATTGAGAGATTGGGAGATTGTGTGACGGTAATCTCCCAATCCCCCAATCTCCCAATCTCCCAATTTCCCAATCTCAAAAAACAACCCTACCAGGAGGACACCATCGTGGCCCATTCCCTGAAAATTGGTTCGATCCCCTGTCACATTCTCAACGACGGTCATGGCACGGCAGATCCTGGCGGCTTTTTTGGCCTGATTCCCCGGGCGCTGTGGGAGCGGGTGGTGCAGACCGACGACCAACATCAGATCCCTGTGAACTATCGCTGTTTGCTCATTGAGTCTGACGCTGGGCTGGTCCTGGTGGATACGGGCAATGGGGACAAGTTTGATGCCAAACGCCGCCGCAATCTGGGCATCAGCCAATCCAAGGACCGATTATTGACCGATCTGGCCTCCCTGGGCTTTGGGCCCGAGGAGGTGGACATGGTGATCCTGACCCATCTCCACGGCGACCATGCCGGGGGCGGCACCCGCTGGGACACGCCGGACCACACCCCCGGCCCCGTGGTGCCCACCTTCCCCAACGCCCGCTATCTGGTGCAACGGCTGGACATGATCGATGCCAGCTTCCCCAACGAGCGCACCGCGGCCACCTATCTGTCCGAAAATTGGCTGCCCCTGCAAGAGCGGGGCGTCCTGGAGATTGTGGACGGGGATCAGCAGATCTGCGCCGGTGTGCGCACCCAGGTCTCCCCCGGCCACACCCCTGGCCTGCAAGCCGTCTGGGTGGAGGACGGCGGAGAAAGCCTGCTCTTTTTGGGCGATGCGGCCTCCTGGGCCGTCCACCTGGAGCGGCTGGCCTGGGTGCCCTCCTTCGACATCGACCCCATGACCAGCATCGAAACCAAGCGCCGCCTGCGTAGCCAGGCCCACGCCAACAACGCCCTCCTCGTCTTCCAACACGACGGCCAAACCATCGCCGGCCGCCTCCACCCCGGCCCCCGTGGGCTTGTTGTGGAACCGGTGCTTTCTGAAGAGGGGTGAGAGACAGGGGGACAAGGAGACAGGGAGACAAGGAGACAAGGAGACAAGGAGAGGAGGAGACCAAGGAGACAGGGAGACAAGGAGAGGAGTGGTGACTCCCTGTCTCCCTGTCTCCCCTTCTCCCCTTCTCCCTGTCTCCCTGTCTCCCTGTCTCCCTGTCTCTCACTCCCCGTACAACCGCACCTCGGCCCGGTTAAATGGGG
>CAZKEX010000398.1:0-4449 GCA_964551895.1 uncultured Caldilineaceae bacterium
GCCTGTACTGAGTGCGAAGCATATCGAAGTGAAACCGCAGCGGGTTGACCACGGATATTCCCAATGAACCTTGCTCAACAGCCCTGGCGTGGGGGTAGCCGCTGCCGAAGAAATCTCCATGACCTATGAAGAAGCGCTGGCCTATCTGTTCGACCAGACCGACTATCTGAACCGTACCGCCGGGGGAACGCCTCGTCCCCCCACGGCGGACCGCATGGGGCCGCTTATGGAGGCCCTGGGCCAGCCCCAGACCCGGTTTCAGGTGGTACATATTGCTGGCACCAAGGGCAAAGGCAGCACCAGCGCCCTGTGTGAATCCATGCTTCACCGCCTGGGCTATCGCACGGGCCTCTTCACCAGCCCCCATCTGCACACGTTCCGGGAGCGGATTCGGGTGGACCAGGCGCTGATCCCGGCCCCGGCCCTGGCGGCGCTGATGGGCCGTCTGCGCCCCACCTTTGATCTCTTCCCGGATCTGACTGTCTTTGACCGTATCACCGCCCTGGCTTTTCAATATTTCGCCGATCAAAAGGTGGAGTGGGCCGTGGTGGAGGTGGGGCTGGGCGGACGGCTGGACAGCACCAATGTGGTGCGGCCCGGGGTGTGCGGCATCACCAGCATCAGCTATGACCACATGGATGTGCTGGGCCACACCCTGGGTCTGATTGCCACGGAAAAGGCCGGGATCATCAAGCCGGGGGTGCCGGTCTTTACCTGCGCCCAGGAGCCAGAGGCCCAGGTGGCCATCCAGCGGGTGGCCCAGGCCAAGGGCGCGCCCTTGACCGTCACCCAGGCCAAGACCCGGCCGCCCCGCAATCTGGCCGGCGTGCATCAACAGGTCAATGCGGGGATAGCCCAGGGCATGATCGAGAATCTGGCCCAGCGGGGGCTGATCCCCACAGATTCCGCCGCTTTGGAAGCGGGTATCGCCGAGGTCAACTGGCCCGGACGCTTCGAGCGCTTGCCCGTGCCGGGGGATCTGCTGGCAGATCGATCGGGCGCAACCCCTGCGCCCATCCAGCCGATCATCGTGGATTGCGCCCACAACTTGGACAGCGTGAACCGACTGCTGGAAACCCTGGCCCAAACCTACCCGACTCGACCCGTCACCGCCATCATGGGGGCGGGGTTGAACAAGCAGGTGCAGCCCATGTTGGCCACCCTGCTGGGCCACGTGCCCCGGCTGGTTTTGGTGAGCAGCCGCCACCCCAGGGCGATCCCTGTGGATGAGTTTATGACCTTGGCGGCCACCCTTTTGGATGCCCCTGTTTTGGACAGTCCGGTGGCATCCAACGGCGCAGGGCCCGACCGCATTCTCCCCCAGGTCTACCCTGGGCGCTCCATGGCCCATGCGCTGGACCTGGCCCTTTCCTTGACACCGGCGAACGGGGTGGTGGTGGGGACCGGTTCGGTCTTTGTGGCTGCCGAGCTGCGGGAAGTGTGGGCCAGCCGCTATCCCCAAGCCTTTGACCCCGCAGATTGGGTCTTCGAGGTGAGCCGCGAGCCGGCCTATTGAGCTGCTGTTTGAGTACGTTCCGACCACAAACTGGTTTTGACGACAAAAGGGAAATCAGACGATGACCGAGAAATCGACACTGTGGATGATTCTGAGGGCCAGAAAAGCCCGATCTGCTTTGCTGGTGATCGCTGTGTTGATGGCGACCACTTTTCTGTTGTCCGGGTGTGATTGGTTTCGCAGCAATAACAACGACTTGGGCATCGATTACAAAGACTACCTGCCCGTGGAATGGGAACCCCTGGGCAGTTGGCACGATGTCAATATCGATGATGACGACACCGTTGAGCATCTGCTCTTTTACCGCTACGAAGGCGGTCAAGTGGGTGGGGTGATCTATGATCCTCAGACCACCACTGACTTTGCCCCGGTTCCAGGAGGCGTCCCGATCCTCGCCCTGCCCAACCAGCCATCCGTGGCGTTGATCCCCTACCGTCTGTTGCCCAGCTATTGGCGCAACGCTGGCGAGGGATTTATCGCCGGGCCGGGCCAGGAACCGACCTTTATCCAGGTGCAGCGTCCGGCGGACCAAGTGGTGGAGGGCAAGGACAATGATCGCACAGATGAGGTGATTATCTTTGGGGACGCCGAAAGGTTGACCCACCTGAGCATCGTTTGGTGGCAAGGCCCAGCCAAAGGCTATGGCATCGCCCATTTGGCCGCGCCCGGCGGTCTGGACATCACCGAGTGGTCCGGCAAAGACAACGCTTCATCAATTGTAGCCGTGGACGGCTACTATCCAGAGAAAAACAGCCGTAGTCTGCTTTGTCGTAAAGTTGCTTATCAACGCTCTGTGATCGAAGAGGGTAAACGCGATGCCAGGGACTATCGATATACCCTCGGTTTCACTGCCTATCCCCAGGGTCTCACCTTCTGCCCCAGCGCCAGATTCGCCCCAGAGACGTCGTATCCAGCCTATACGTATTACCCGGAAGCCACGGTTTTGGCCTTTTTGCTCCATCCCCAGACCGACCGGCTGAGTACCAAGAGCATGAAGGATCTGGTTATCGACGATGCCGCGGTGTTGCAAAAAATCGATGGGTGGGTTGGGAAAAACCCCCGGGTGCAGGCGTTAACCTACTATATCGCCCTGATCGATGTTGAGACCAGCGCCGATACATCCCAGAGAAATGCCATGCAAATGAACGTGGTGGCCGAACTTGTCTCCACAGAGGACGGCCAAGAGCGCACTCGATTCGTTACCTTTGTCCTCCAGCACCAGCCGCCAGTTTTTATGGCCGAAAATGCAGACGACCGACGGTCGGATCGGTGGCTGATCATCGACGCGGTTGACCCATGATCCTACGCCGCCATGCCGTTCTCAACGCCACCCATATTGAGGCCACCCTGCGCCAGGGCCAGTCTGAGAGCGTGAGCTTTCTTTCGGGCCGATCTTCCGGGCGCGTCGTGGCCGAGCATCTTTCCGCTTTGGCCAACGCGGCCGGCGGTCTGCTGATCCTGGGGGTGACGGCCAAGGGCGGGGTGCAGAAGGGCGCCGACCCGGACCTCATGGCCGAAACCGCGGCCCAGGCCGGTCTGCTCACGGATCCACCCCTGATACTGCCCTCGGCCCAGGTGGTGGATCTGGCCGACTCCGCCCCGGTGGTGGTGGTGCAGGTGCCCCCGGGCTTGCCCCATGTCTACAACGTCCAGGGCCGCTATCTGACCCGGCGGGGGGAGCAGAACCGGGCCCTCTCCACCGCGGAACTGCGGCGGCTGCTCTTGGAGCGCAGCGAGACCGGCTTCGAAGTGCGCCCGGTGGAGGGGGCCGTCCTCACGGATCTGGACCCCAAGGCCGTGGAGGACTATCTGGACCGCATCGCCGCCGCCCCCAACCTGGACGCCACCCAGATCTTGCAGGGCAAGGGCTGCCTCACCCTGGGGAGCGGCCCGGAAACCAAGGATGAATGGGTGCCCACCATCGCCGGGCTGCTGCTCTTTGGCAAGGACCCCCAGCGCTTTCTGCGCAGCGCCGAGGTGATCTGCGTGCGCTATGCCGGGGAGAGCATGGGCGATGAATTCGAGCGCCGGGAACTTCGTGGCTCTTTGATGGAACAAGCCCGCCAGGCCGAGGCGTTTGTGCAGAGCAACATGCGCCGGGGTATGCGTATTGCCGGTCTGGCCCGAGAGGAGACCACCGAATATCCCCTGGCCGTGGTGCGGGAGGCCATCGTCAACGCCATCGCCCACCGGGATTACAGCGTGCGGGGCGAGGGCATCCGTCTGTTGATGTTCAGCGACCGTCTGCAAATCTACAGCCCAGGGCGGCTGCCCGGCCACGTCACGCTGCAAAATCTGGTGGACGAACGCTACAGCCGCAACGAGGCGATTGTAGCGGTGATGACCGACTTCGGCTACATCGAGCGGCTAGGCTACGGGATCGACCGCATGATCGCGGCCATGGGCGCGGCGGGCCTGCCCGAACCGCTCTTCGAGGAGACCGCGGCCGGCTTCCAGGTCACCCTTTTCTCCGCCGGCACCGCCCTGATCAGCGCCCGGCCAGAGGAGCAACCCTGGGCCCACGGCTTTCTCAACGAGCGTCAAGAGCGGGCCTTGGCCTTTGTGCAATCCAACGGCCGCATCGCCAACAGCGACTACCAAACCCTGGTCCCCGACGTCAGCCCCGAAACCATCCGCCGGGATCTGGCGGATCTGGTGGAGAAGAATTTATTGCTGAAAATTGGGGCCAAGCGGGCTACATATTATATTTTGAAATGAAGTAACGACTAACCCCACCCTAACCCTCCCCAATCTGGGGAGGGGACAGATTGTGCGTACCGGACTTCCGTATACGGCGATCCGGCTCCTCCCCCACCCTGGGGGAGGCTGGGAGGGGGTGGTTTGGTCGTTGCGATACTCGAACGACACAGGAGAACCGGAATGCGCAACGTATCTATCGTCGGGATCGGCCAGACGCCTGTGGGCGAGCATTG
>CAZKEX010000399.1:0-4411 GCA_964551895.1 uncultured Caldilineaceae bacterium
CGAGTATCGGCTTCTGGCTGTCCTGGCCCTGAGCGGCTGGTCCTTCCGCTACGGCTTGGGTGCGGACCCCAACAGCGGCCAGACCAAGCGGGCCTTCCGCCAGTTCACATCTGTCGGGCTGTGGGAGGAACAGCGGGTCCGTATCTCGCAACTCATAACTCGCATAAAAGAAACGCCCTCGTCGAGATGACGGGGGCGTTTTTTGTGGCCAGGCGGTGACGCCAGGGCGAGTGGGGCGTTGGCGACAATCTTCCACTGGCTGGATGGACATCCGTCGTGTGGATACAGACTGATCTCTTCGGGGCGTGGGCGGTTGTGCGCGTGTATGGGGGGGCGGATGTGGGCGGCGGTGATGAACGTCACGCCGGTGGAGAATCGGGAGGCGGGGGAGCGGTTGGTCCGGCAGATCTGTCGGGTGCGGGAGCGGCATGGGTATGGAAAAATCCCCGCGTTGTTGCCGACACCCTGATCTCACCGTTCCAACTTACCGCAAAGCTTGAGCCAGACCAACCAACGCAGCAACAACCGCATCGACACGCTTGGCCGCAGCCACAATTTCAAAATGGACTGCGGTCTTGAGTTCCCGCTCAACACTGCCTCTTGGAAGATCTTTGTTGGCTGTCCCCCCAACAAGGTCACACTTTGCCTTGGGCACAATCTTCACGATTTCTCGACGGAATGAGCGGATTGCCTCAAGTGCAACCAGATCTCTCGAATTCAATCCTGCGTCAAACAATTGATCAAAATCATCCCGAATTTTGACGCTATTCTGGCTGACTCGCTTCATGACGATGACGTAGCGCCCCTCTTCGCCCATGGTCCCCACCCTGGTCCCCACAACGCGAAACGATGGCCGTTTCCCGTCTATCTCCTCGACTCGCAGGCCCATTCCGTGACCTTGCTCTTTTACGCTCTTGACCAGCAGTTTTTCAGCCTCATCAACAGTCATCTCAACTCTCCTCGAATCCAAAGTTATCAAATTTCAAAGTACGTGCATTCTCGCTGACCGTGCGTACCACGTTATCCGGCACCCCATCCGGTACGCTGACGTGGATTTCCAGCG
Source organism: uncultured Caldilineaceae bacterium (assembly GCA_964551895.1). Classification (GTDB taxonomy): domain Bacteria; phylum Chloroflexota; class Anaerolineae; order Caldilineales; family Caldilineaceae; genus JAGNDO01. Next base: position 1,064 of record CAZKEX010000399.1, read on the forward strand.
CCACATTCACATCCGCCCCCACCAGGGTGGACAGGTGCTGCAAAATCTCTTCGCCGATGGCCCCGGCATCTCGACCCAGGCGCATGGGGTTGAGGGTCACGCTGCCGTAGAAGCGCCGCAGTTTCTTCTCCCGAGGCTGTGGAGGGGTGGGGTCATGAGGCGGATCGCCCGGTCGGGACGGTCCACCCGGCTTGTCTGTACCCGGCATCTTCGGTGTTGGCGGCACCACTGCCGCTTCCGCGTCTAACTGACGTTGGGCTGCCTCAGCTTTGACCAGGACACCGTGGCTGTCCATGGGAATGGCGATGGTCGGTGAACCGGCAATCAGGTTCAGATAGCGCTTGCGCTCTTCGTCCCAACTGCCGGCATAGGCAAAGTTGTCTCGCCAAGTGAGCAGGCTGACGCCGGATCGGATGGCCTCCAGCAGCACCCCTTGGTCCCGTAGCCGGGTGAGGTAGGGGTAGCGGGCGAAATACTCCCACAACTGCTTGACGCCCACATGGTCGCCCCCCTGCCACAGGTTAAAACGCTCCATCTCCATCATCAGGCGCAAGGGAGCAAAGTCGGTGACCAACTGCTCGTTGTTGACCAGTTTGCGGCTGGCCCGCACGGCCAGGGCTTCTTGCCCCTGCAAGCGGTGCTCCTGCCACGCCAAGGTAGCGGGATCTCGGGGGTCCGACTGGCCCGTCACGATCAGCCAGACGTAGCTCTCTTTGATGCGGGCGTCCACGGTTTCGTTGGCCTGCTCGGCTCGGGTGCTGGCCTGGTTGCGCTGGAAGCTGTCCAGGTTCAGGCTCTCCCGCTCGTCGTGTATAGATTTCCAGGCCAGGTGTTGGGCCACGGCCTCTTGCAGATCGGCCAGACGGCTACGGTCCGGGGCCAGGAAGACCAGCATGTTCTGATAGATACGGGGGGCGTTGCCCCGCTGGCTAAAGATGGTCCGGATCTCCTGCCGGGCCTCACTCTTGTCGTCTCGCAGGGCGTGGGGATGTTTGGGGTCCAGGATCACCAGCCGCACCCTCGTTTCGTCCGGCACGTCTGCGCTGGAGGCTGGGACGCTGTGTACCCCGGCCAGATCCCCCCGGCTGCGCTCCAGGCGCAGCCGCCGCCGAATCTCCTCCCACACCACTTCGATGTCGTTCTCCACCTGGCCGGCCCGGTCCTGGGCCAGTCGGGTGACGCTGGGCTGGGTGCTGAACCAGTAGCGGTTGCGGTTGACGTAGAGATGCGTGGCACTGTCCGACAGACGACGCAGGGCATCGCCAAAGGTGGCCACGGTCTCCCCCGGCTGGGCGCATCCCAGCTTGACGTTGCGGTCGTCCAGGCCGGGGTTGTTGGTGCGTACCGTGGGCGCGGAACCGATGTAGATAGTGCGGGCCACCCGCCGGGCCGCGGAGTAGCGGCCCAGGTTGGGATGCTCCCGGTCCAGGGCCAAAGGCAGAGAGGATGGGCCATCCACATCCTTTTCGATCACCGGAATCCAATTGTCCTCCATATACCGGGTCAATTCGGCCTGGACCGGGCTGTCGTCCATGGGGATGCTGGCGGGTAGGATCAGCAGGCTGGTGTCATTGCGTTCCCACAGGGCGTGGATGACCGCGGCCATCAGGCGCAGGACGCCCCGGGTGCGCTGAAAGCGTTCCAGGGTGGACCAGTCGTTGTAGAGACGGTCGAAAAGTTCCGGGTGGATGGGATAGGCGGCCTGCATACGCCGCTCGTATTCGGCTTCCCGGCAGTTAGAGGGAAACTCTTGGGGCTGCTCCCTGTAAAAGCGGGCGAAGGTGCCCGTCACCGCATCTCGGGCCGCAAACTTGCGGGGATCGTCGATGGGCTGGAAGAGGCGGCGGCGCACGATTTCAAAACTCTCTTCGGCGCTGGCCGGTCGCCACGAGGATTCCGTGCGGCTGAAGGTGTTTTGCAGACGGGCCAGGGCCTGACGCCCGCCTTCGCCGCCGATCTCGATATCCGAGGCGGGCAGGGTGGCCACCAAGAGGGTGCCGGAGGCCTGTTTGACCGCTTCGGTCAGGGATTGGGCAAAGGAGAGGTTGGCGTCAAAGGAACCCGCAGGCAACCCATCGTCCTTTTTGTAGAGTTGGCGCAGGAAGGCCACCCACTCGTCGATCAGGATCAGGCTGGGGGTGAAGCGGGTGAAGAGGTCGTAGAGTACATTGGAGCCAGGATTGACGCCGGATTCGTCGGCCTGGGCCACCAGGGCATAGCCCTCCGGGCCGCCCAACTGCCAGGCCATCTCGCCCCACAGGGTCTTGGTGCGGATGCCATCGGGCTTGATGTTGGCTTGGCCGGGGGAGAGGGCCGTGCCCACCAGGACGGCCACATTGGCCTTGGGCACGCTGCTGATCCCCAACTCGTTCAGCACGCCTTCCACACCGGCCAGATCCCCCGCGGACACGCCGGAAACCAGGTGATAAAGGGCCAGCATGGAGTGGGTCTTGCCGCCGCCGAAGTTGGTCTGCAACTCCACCACCGGGTCGCCCCCCTGGTTGGAGAGCCGTTTGACCGCGGTGCTGACCAGCCCCCGCAGCCCGTCCGTCAGATAGGTGCGGCGATAGAACTCTCTGGGGTCTTTGTACTCGGTAGAGGCCCCCACATCCCCCCGGTAGACCGCGGCTAGATCCGCGGCAAATTCGGCCTGGAGATAGCGGCCCGAGGAGACATCGGGATGGGGGGTGACGATCTCCCGCCAGGGGGAGAGACCGCCCTGGGGCTGGCCCTCCATGGGCGCGGCGCTGGCCTTGCGCCGTTCGTGGCGTTCCTGCTCGGCAAAGCGCAGACGCAGGAGATCCTGTTTTTGGATCTCCAACTCCCGGGCTTCCGGCGCGGAGATGGCCGTGAGCAGCCGGGCCATGCTGTCCAGTGCCCGGTAGGCGTCGTCCGTGGAGAAGAGCTTCTGGTGCGCCCAGGCATTGCGCACCTCCCGCAGTTCGCTGACCATGCTGCGCTCGGCGTGGCCCAGGGTGCGGCCAAAGACCGGGTTCCATTGGTCCCACAGGATCATGAGCAGGGCGTAGGCGTCGAAGTGGGGATCGGCCTCGTCGAAGTTGCGCAAACTGTAGCCGGCTTGCTTCAGCCACTGGCCCTTGTATTCGGCCTCCATCTCCCGCTGGATGTAGGGGGTGAGGCCGGCCTGGAGCAATTCCAGGGCTTTGCCGACGCGGTCTCGGTTTGTGAGTGCCATGTGGGGAGTCCTCTCGTTACGAATTTTAAGATGGGGAAATTACGCCGGGTATGACATCCGGGCACAGATACTCGATGTGCAGGTTGTGGGCGGTCAGGGCTGCATGATGATGCCACCAATCGCTGTCCGTGGCGTTGAGGATGGGTGGCGTT
>CAZKEX010000400.1:0-4402 GCA_964551895.1 uncultured Caldilineaceae bacterium
AATGCACAATGGACAATGCACAATGGACAATGCACAATGGGTGGGGCGACGGCATTTTCGCCATTCGCCATTTGCTCATTCGCATCCTAGGCCACAGGGCTGGGTTCGTCAAGAATTGGTGAGCGGATCTGCCGGGCAGGGCGTTGCCGATCCGGGGGCTTGTTGGTATAATACATGATGGTGGTGCGCAGGTGACACTTAGTTGTCTTGCGCTTAATTCAGCCTATCCCAGGGCCCAAATAAGACTCACATGCAAAAAGGTCAAATTCACCGCAAAGACGCCAAGGACACAAAGAAAGACAAAGCATTTCCTCTGGGCATCCTCCGCGGTTCTCTGCGCCCTCGGCGGTTAAATGCTTTTTGCAATACAACCAAAATAACACGCCCCGATCTTCTGTTCGGGATAAATAAACCAACGACTCTGCTGAAAAAGTCGAATTTACCGCAAAGGCGCCAAGAACGCAAAGAAAAGCAAGGTTTTTCCTCTGCGTTCTCTGCGAAATCTCTGCGCCCTCGGCGGTTAAGTAGCTTTTTGCAGCAGGGTCACAAACAGTTTCAGCAAAGGAACAAGAAAAATGATCCACGAATCTGTCCATGAAGCCCGTAAGAATTTGCAGGGGATTGTCGCCATCTCCGGTGACACGGTCGAGGTGCTGGATGCCGAACGTCTGCGGGGCAGCGCCATCGACATCCTGGTTCGGGACGCCGTCTTTGGCGGCCCGGAGCTGATGGCCTTCTCCCGCTGGTTGATCTGGGAATTGGGCCAGGCCCTGGACGCCCGCCCGGCCAGCATCCACGAGCTGTACATGGCCGCCAGTCGAGGCGAGTTTGCCAACAGCACGGTTCCGGCCATGAACATGCGTTTCATGACCTATGACGTGGTGCGGGCCGCCCTGCGGGCCGCCCTCAAGACCAACGCCCGCTCCATTATCTTCGAGATCGCCCGCAGCGAGATGGGCTACACCGAGCAGGAGCCGGAAGAGTTCACCACGGTGATCATCGCCGCGGCCATCAAGGAGGGCTATACCGGCCCCCTCTTCATCCAGGGCGACCACTTCCAGGTCAAGGCCTCCAAGTTCGCCACGGACCCGGAAGGGGCCATCAACGAGGTCAAGGATCTGATCCGCAAGGCCATCCCTGCCGGTTTCTGGAACATCGACATCGACACCAGCACCCTGGTGACCTTGGAGCCGGAGAGCCTGGACGAACAGCAATATCACAACTATGTGCGCTCGGCGGAGATCACCGCCCTGGTGCGGGAGTTGGAGCCGGAAGGCGTCACCATCAGCCTGGGCGGTGAGATCGGCGAGGTGGGCGAGAAGAATTCCACCACGGACGAACTGGATGCCTACTTGGTCAACTACAACAAGCTCCTGGCCACCTATGGCGACAACCTGGCTGGCTTGAGCAAGATCAGCGTGCAGACCGGCACCAGCCACGGCGGTGTGGTTCTGCCCGACGGCAGCATCGCCGATGTGGCCGTGGACTTCGAGACCCTGCGGGATCTGGGCGCCCGGGCCCGCTTCCACGGCTCCGGCGGCGCGGTGCAGCATGGGGCCAGCACCCTGCCGGCGGAGATGTTCCACAAGTTCCCCGAGATGGGCACCCTGGAGATCCATCTGGCCACAGGTTTTATGAACATAATGTACGACCACCCTCTGTTCCCCAAGGAGCTGATGGCCCGCATCGAGCGTCACATGGACACCGTCCATGCCGATGAACGCAAGGCCACGGACACCCAGGCTCAGTTCTATTACAAGACCCGCAAAAAGGCGCTGGGCGCGTACAAAACTGAGATGTGGGGCATGGACGAGGAGATCAAGGCCGCCATCATGCAGGCTTTGGAGGACCAGTTCGTCTTCTTCTACAACCAACTCAACGCCGCCAACACCGCCGACATCGTGGCCAAGACTGTGACACCGGTCGAATACCACAAGCCTCACCCTGTCAGCGCCAAGGGTGCCGGCGACGACCTGGGCCTGGCCGACTAACGCCCACTACGAACAATCCAACACGCACGGAGATCGACCATTGTGTCGATCTCCGTGCGTGTTGCGTCTCATCAAAAATTTTCAAATTTCAGTTCTCAAATTCCTATGCTTCTCGCCCTGGACACCGCCACCACAACCGCATCCATCGCCCTCTACAATCTGGGCACGGACCAACTCCTGGCCGAGCTGACCTGGCAGGCCCGCCGCCGCCAGACCCAGGAGCTGGCCCCGGCCATCCAGGATCTGCTGGCGCGCACGGACCTGGTCCCGGCGCACATCACCGCCCTGGCAGCCACCACGGGGCCGGGGAGCTTCACCGGGGTGCGCATTGCCATCAGCACGGCCAAGGGGATCGCCCTGGGGCTGCCGGCCTTGCCCACGCTGATCGGCCTGCCCACCCTCAGCGTCACCGCCGGGCCGTGGCTGGGTGTGGCCGCCAGGCTGAGTCCGGCTCCCCGCATCGTGGCCTGCATTCAAGCTGGGCGGGGGCGCTACAACTGGGCCGAATTCAGCCCGGCGCATCCGCTGCACCGGCCTGGGGTGGATGATCACGGAGCGGGCCGGTCCGCTGACTTTGTGGCAGCCCTGGCCGCCATGACCGACCCCGTGTGGCTGGTCGGCGAAGTGGGGCACGATCTGACCCAAGGGCTGGCCGGGCTGGCCCACGTGCAGACCGTGGACAACAGCTTCGGTCTGCGCCGAGCCGGACAGTTGGCCCGTCTGGCCGCCCTGCATCTGGCCGCGGGTCACCAAGACGATCTGGCCAGCTTCCAGCCCCTCTATTTGCAAGCCCCCTGAATCGGACAGAGATCACTGCAATAGAACGCGGATGACGCTGATTGGGCGGATTTTCGCTGATTTTAAAAAATCCGTTTTAATCCGTCCAATCCGTCAAATCCGTGTTCTATTTTTTAGGCCGATACATGAACAATGCCTCATCCAAAGACCCCATCCCCGCCCAATTTGACCCCATGATCCTGGCGGATCTACCCGAGGTGGCCCGGCTGGAAAAGACCATCTTCTCCGACCCGTGGAGCGAGAATCTCTATCGCAATGAATTGTTGAGCAACAATCTCAGCTTCTATTGGGTGTTGCGGCCCGACCCGGATTGGCCTGGCCACTTGGACCCGCCGCCCCCCATCCTTGGCTATTGCGGCTATTGGGTGATGGGCGAAGAGTGCCACATCGTCAACATCGCCACCCATCCCGACTGGCTGGGCCGGGGCCTGGGCCGGCGCATGATGGAGGAGATGCTGGCCCGCATGGTAGAGCAAGGCGTCACCGAAGTCACCCTGGAAGTGCGGGCGGGCAACGCCCCGGCCATCGCCCTCTACACCCAGTTCGGCTTCGCAGAAGTTGGCCGCCGTCGCCGCTACTACGCCGACGGCGAGGACGCATTGCTTTTGACCCGGTTTGGGATTGGAGAGTAGGGATTCGTTATTCAACTCCCATCCTCAACCCCCATCCTCAATCCCAAACCGAGTTGAATTACCCCAATCCTTTTGTGCTATAATGGAGGCAGCTAGATTTTTGATTGCAATGGCGAAAGGCGGGGTTGTCCAATGTCAATAATGGTTGCGGTTCCCGACGAATTGGTTGAGCAAGTCAAGTCGGTCTCCAGGATGCAATTGGATCAGTTCTTGATCCACGCCGTGCGTAAGCAGGTGCGTCAAATCCGCGCGCTACAGGTGCGGGAGGAATATGAGTACACCCATCGCCGCCTGACCCCTCGCCAAGTCTATGAGCAAATGTTGGCCGGGGTCGTAGCCTTCGAAACTCAATATGGGCTATCTTCCGATCAGTTTCTACGTGAGTTTGAAGTCGGCGACCTCGACGAAGATCCCAATGATTGGGGCGCCTTCTATCGTTGGCGCACGATGACATACGGGCTGCAGCGGATGGAAAGAGAATACGGCTTCAAGCGAGAGGCGTAGCCCAATGGCGCTTGATAAGGTTGAGGCTTACTATTGGTACATCTTCACACCCATCTACGAGAGTGAAGACATCCTTGCGTTCAACGATCCAGATTTCCTCCTGTCGGACGCCGACACAGCCAGCATATCCCACACGATCCACGCCGTTTTACCTTTTCACGATCAGCCTCGGCTATACGTCGAAAGCGTACTGAGTGAGGAAGGCGAGACAATTGAAGAACGGTATGCTTATATTTACTACGATGCTGGCGGCAACCGGATCTTGCAATATGATAACCGCAGCCATCACCCAGAGATTTCGACCCACCCGCACCACATGCATAAGGGGCCAATTACTGCCCCAGGGGGACAGGATCGGGCATGGCCAACGGATATCGACTTCGTCAGCTTTGAGACGGCGCTACAGCGCATCCGAGATCGATTCTTCTCATAGGCATCGCGACCCAGACCAATAATAAAAGTCAATGTACTCCAATC
>CAZKEX010000401.1:0-4366 GCA_964551895.1 uncultured Caldilineaceae bacterium
TTTGTCCCTTGAATTCTGGAGGTCACCCCTACATGGCGGCGACGATGGCTTCCAGAGATTCCTTGCTGGGGCGCAGCTTCTCTGCCGGCAGCCGGGAGAGGGGGGCGCTGGTCAGGTTGAGCAGCTCCACCATGTTGGGAACATTTTGGTTCACATAGATCAGGCCGGTGATGAACTTCTGCTCGCGCCGGGCATCTTCCAAGACCTGATAGGCGGCCATTTTGTCTGTGGGATCATGGCTGTCCGGCAGTTTCTTCAACATGATCCGGGAGCCGTCATGCAGTTCCACTTCGTTCTCGCCCTCATAGTCGCCGATCTCGATCTCTTCGTAGGGCGGTATGAAGTTGAACTCGTTGATCTGGATCTCGTGTTCTTTGCCATAGGTGTAGCTCTTGGTCGAGCCATAGTGGTTGTTGAAGGTGACACACGGGCTGATGATGTCGATCAGGGCGATGCCCCGGTGGCTGAGGGCGGCCTTGAGCAGGGTCTCCACCTGCTTGGGGTCGCCGGCAAAGCTGCGGGCGATGAAGGTGGCGTTGGCGGCCAGGGCCTCCAAACAGACATCCAAGGCGGGCAGCTCGTTGATGCCCTGATACTTGAGCGTTTGGCCTTGGTCCGCGGTGGCGCTGAACTGGCCCTTGGTCAGCCCATAGACGCCGTTGTTCTCCACAATGTAGACCATGGGGATGTTGCGGCGCATGGCATGTTTGAACTGGCCGATGCCGATGGAGGCCGTGTCCCCGTCACCGCTGACGCCGATCACCTTCAGGCTGCGGTTGGCCATGATGGCCCCGGTGGTCACAGAGGGCATGCGTCCATGCACGCTGTTGAAGCCGTGGCTCCAGCCCAGGAAGTAGGTGGGGGTCTTGCTGCTACAGCCGATACCGCTCATCTTGATCACTTGGGTCTGGTCCAGGTTCATGTCCCAGGCCACATTCATAATACGCTGGCTGATGCTGTCGTGGCCGCAGCCCTTGCACAGGGTGGACGGGCGACCCCTATAGGCGCTTTTTTCCAGCCCCAAGGTGTTCTCCTTGGAGGCAGTTCGGGTTCGTTGCTTGGCGATTGTTGCGTTGCTCATCTCTATGTCCTCTCTTTTCGAGTCACAGGTCTAAATTGACAGGGTCGGTGTAACGTCGTCCTGCCCGGGGGCCAGGCCTACAGACGGGACGTGATATTCTCCACGATCCAACGGGGCGAAATGGGCAACCCATCGCACAGGGCCAAGGAGATCAGCTTGGTGGCCGCCTCGGGCATTTCCGTGCGCAGGATGGTGTTGGCCTGGCCGTCGTGGTTGGATTCCACCACAAAGACCTTTTCGTAGCCCTGGACAAAGTCACGCACAGCCTGGTTGATGGGCAGGGCGCGTAGGCGCAGATAGCTGGTCTTGATGCCCCGGGCGCTCATCCGGTCCCGGGCCTCGGCCACAGCCGGGTCGTTGGTGCCCAGGCTGATGATGCCCACCGTGGCTCCGTCCATCTCATCCACCACAGGGCCGGGGACCATGTCCCGAATGGTGTCGAACTTGCGGGTCAGCCGGTGCATGTTGCGTTCCCACACATCGCTGCGCTCGCTGTAGCGGGCATATTCGTCGTGGCCTGTGCCCCGGGTGAAGTAGGCGCTCATGTTGTTCTCGTTGCCCGGCAGGGTACGATAGGTGATGCCGTCCCCGTCTGTATCCAGATAGCGGCCCCACTTGCCAGCCGCTTCCTTGACCTGCTCGGCATCCAGCACCTTGCCCCGGTTGATGGGCATGTCAGGATAGTCGAAGGTGTCCGTGGTCCACAGATTCATGCCCAGATCCAGATCGCTGAGGACAAAGATGGGGGTCTGGGTGGCGTCGGCCAGGTCCAGGGCCTTCCAGCCAAACTCGAAGCACTCCTGGGGGTCTTTGGGGAAGAGGATAGGGTGCCGGGTGTCGCCGTGGCTCAGGTAATAGGTGCTGAGGATGTCTCCCTGGCTGGTGCGGGTGGGCAGCCCGGTGCTGGGGCCCATGCGCTGCACATCCCAGATCGTGGCCGGGATCTCGGCAAAGTAGGCCAGACCGGCCAGTTCAGCCATCAAGCTGATGCCTGGGCCGCTGGTGGCGGTCATGGCCCGGGCCCCGGCCCAGCCGCCGCCGATCACCATGCCGATGGCGGCCAGTTCGTCCTCGGCCTGGACCACGGCGCAGGTGCTTCCCCCTGTGTCCGGGTCCTTGCGCAGCTTGGGCAGATTGTGGATGATGGTCTCGGCCAGGCTGGACGAGGGGGTGATGGGGTACCAGGCCAGCAGGTTGACCCCGCCATAGATGGAGCCCAAAGCGCCGGCCGTGTTGCCGTCCACCAGGAATTTGCCCTCGTTGAAGCCGCTCATGGGGGCGACGCTGTAGCCGTCCTGCTTGGTCAAGGTCTCGGCGGCCCAATCATAGGCGGCCTGGATCATGCCCATGTTCAGGTCCACCGCCTTCTGCTTGCGATCGAAATTCCAGTCCAGGGCAGCGTGGATCTCGGTCATGTCCATGTTCAGTACCCAGGCCAACACCCCCACATAGGCCATGTTGGCGATGTAGTCCTTGAGTTGGTTGGGCACTTCCCGAGTCTTGAGCAATGCCTTGACCGGGATGGGATAGTAGGTCACATCATCCCGGTGGGCGGCGATGGGCAGGGCATCGTCGTAGATCACCACGCCGTTCTGGGCCACACTGGCCATGTCATCGGCAACCGTGGCCCCGTTCATGCACACCATGATATCCGTGCCCTCTCGACGGGCATGGTAGCCTTCCTTGCTCAGACGGATGATGTACCAGGTGGGCAGCCCCTGGATGTTGCTGGGGAACATATTCTTGCCTGTGATCGGGATGCCCATCTTGAACAGGGTGCGCAGGATCACGGTGTTGCTGGTCTGGCTCCCGGTCCCGTTGGCGGTGGCCACATTGATGACAAAATCATTCACAATCGAGCTAGCCTGCTCTGACGGTGAAGGTGCTACCTGAGTTGCGACGGCCATACCTTTCCTCCTTAAAAACGCTGAAAGACTAAAAATAGAATTCTCTCGGTATTAGAGTTGATTTCACCGCAAAGTCGCTAAGGGCGCAAAGAAAAGTGACTTACAATTATCGTTCAACGAGTCAAAAAAATAGAACACGGATCGGACGGATGCGACGGATTAAAAACGGATTTTCTTTTGTAATCAGTAAAAATCCGTTTCATCCGTTCAATCCGTGTTCTATTTTTTCCTTTGCTGAACGACCACCTTCTTTGTATCCTTTGCGCTCTCTGCGTCTTTGCGGTGAAACTTTGGATCAGACAAGGCCGATCCCGTTCGACGCGCCCGCCGGTCTTTCCAGGGAGACGCCCCGTTTGTCCAGCAAATTCATGTGTTGGATCAACAACTCTTTGCTCTCTTCGATGTTGCCCTGGCACAGGGCATCCACAATGCGCCCGTGGTAGTCCCACACCGCCTGCAAATAGGCGTAGTCGGCGTAGGTATTCAACTCCACGGCCTCATAGGCATCCCAATAGGCTTCCAGAATGCCCAGCACAAAAGGGTTTTCCAGCCGCCGGAAGATGGTCAGATGGAGTTCCCGGTGCTCGTAGTGGGGAATCTGGATGCGGTCCTGGCCCAACTTGGCCTTGGCCTCCACCACCAGTTGACACAGATATGTCCTGTCTTCGTCCCGGAGCAGGGCCACGGCCTGGTCCCAAAAAGCGGTCTCCATGTGGGCCCGCAAGGCGCCATAGGCCGCAAACTGGTCTGGGTTGATGGCCAGCGCCATCATCAGCCCCAGGTTGACCGCTGGCAAGAAGCTATATTCCAGGCAGGTAATGCCCCGCCGGGGGCTGGCCTCGATCAACCCCAGGGCCCGGGCCACCTCCACCTGCTCCCGCAACTTGCCCACACTGATCCCGATCTCGTTGCTGATCTCCTTCAGAGAAGGCAGCCGACTCCCCGGCGCACAGCCCTGCATGATCAAATAGCGCAGGAAATCCGATTCCACTTTGTTGATGATCATAATGAGAACCCCGTCGAGACCCGTTTAGGCCCTGTTGGAAAGGGATCGAAAAAATCAAAATACTTCGATTGATTCGATTAATTCGATTTCAGGAAAGGATACCAAAAAGTAGGGGGAAAGTCAATTTGGGGAGGGGTAAAAAGAGGGGAACAAATAGAACACGGATTTGACGGATCGGACGGATTTTTACGGATTTTTTTATCCGTTTTGATCCGTTTCATCCGTCAAATCCGTGTTCTATTTGTTGAACTCTGGCAGACTGGATGCGTTCCTCGGCCAAGGCGATATACTCCGGGCTGATCTCGTAGCCCACGTAACGGCGGTCGGTCTGGATGGCGGCGATGGCGCTTTGGCCGCTGCCCATGAAGGGGT
>CAZKEX010000402.1:0-4348 GCA_964551895.1 uncultured Caldilineaceae bacterium
TCTCTGCGAAATCTCTGTGTCCTCGGCGGTTAAATGGCTTTTTGCAGCAGAGTCAAATATAGTCTACCTTACTCTACTTGGCTTGCGTATTGAACAGCTGCGCCCGGCGCGGGCAAGCCGCGCAGCAACCCATCAACGCTTAAATCTTCATCCACAATCGACTCGAAGCGTGTCCTGGGTACAATGGACATGTTTAACTCTTTGTCCCGGTTGCGTGTCCATATTCTATGTTCCACCTTTCAAGCAATTCAGTTTGATGCCCGTCTACGATGCTCTCAGTTTTGCACAGTTCTCTAGCGCTGTGGGCATGAGAATACCACCATCGCTTCGGTCGTGTGTCAGCTTTTTACAACAACCCCGGCAAGATGGCTTGGGTGACATCCCAACCCCCGTACTGGCTACGCTGAAGACGCAATGTAGTCCGCCCAATGGTTGCAACCGCCTGGGCAGGGTCGTGGGCCGAGCTTTCCCAGGAAAGGGCGACTTCTACGGTTGCCCTGCCCCCTTCGACTTCAGCAGTCAATGGTTTGGCTGTGAAGTTTGAAATGGGATCATGCTTGGCGTGAAATGCTGCCATGATCTGACGCATTTGTGCGGACGAGAAGGGTTCCCCGCGTTCATCAAACAGTTCGTCTCCGCTGACTGCCACGGCAAGCTGTTCGTCATTATTCATGAAGAAAGCGTACAAGAATTCGCCCGCCCACATCTTCACGTCTTGCTCGTCGTTAGGATGGAACTCCTCATAGATAAAGTGAAGGTTCATGCCGGGAATGCGCATGTCATCGATCTCTTCGTCCAGGATCTCTTCGCTGATGAAGCGATATGCCTCCTCGATCTCAATATCATTCAGAAAGTCCACATAGATGCTATGTTCAGCCAAGAGGTCAAGCAGACGATCCAGCTCGGCCTCCACTTCAGAATCGGGGATGTCTGCCAGAGATACTGTGGACGGAGAGCCAACGTACTCGCGCAAGGGAATCCGGGTTGCATTTTCAAATTGGCGCTCAAACTCCTCCACGTAATTAAGCCACTGCGCCTCGATTTCTGGCGACAAGTCGGGGTTGCTGCCCTCGGAGAAGTGCGCGCCGTATTTGTCGGCAATCTCTTCACGTTTGTATTCATTCATGATGCGCTGGATACGATCTTGGAAGTCATCATCGGGATTATTCATGTGGCTCTCCAATATGTTTATGCGCCCATCCTGCTTAACTTGTCACTTGCCAAACGATTCAGACTGATACCGGCTTCCGCTGCTTCAAGCGAAAGGCGGCGGTGCAGATTCGGTGGAATGCGTACGAGTAGCTTTCCGCTATAGGGTTTGATGGAAATTGGCTGAGGCACAGCCTCTCCGGTTACCACCAAATCAGCGACCACGTCCGCTACGAGTTGACGAATTCCGTGTAGGGCTTCTTCTGGTGTCCCCGATAACCAACTGAGGCTTGGAAACTCAACACACAGGCCCACATACTCAGCGTCCTCATCCGACCAAGTGACCCGATAGGTATATCGATCATTATTCATCATAATCTAGTGCCTCCAGGCGTTCTATCGCCTTCAATACTTGCCGAACTTGATATGCCTTGGCCTTGCCTTTGTCGTCTTGGATATTAACTCGCGGGTCTCCTTGCCAAGGTGTTTTATAAATCCGGTGACTGCTTCCGCTCTGACGTGCTTCACCAAAGTAGAAATCACATACGCGGCAAAGGTCTTGGAAGCTGATTCCCTTGGGGTTTCGGTTCATTCTTTTCAGGATTTCCGTGATCTTTGCCATAGGGATATGATACCACTATTGATATTTTCGTCAAGATTTTTCGCACCAATTATACCAGTATAAATCCCCGCCAGCCGATTGTCAACGCAGTCCAAAACAGCCCAATCCCCGCCCATGTTCGCCCCCTACCCCCCACCTCTGCTATACTACCCCTCAATCCAAAATCCAAAATCAGAAATCCAAAACCCACATGCCCAACCCCACCACAATCGCCCACGCCCTCACCACCTGGCACCCGGACCAGCAGCGCGCCTTGCCCTGGCGCACCCGCCCCGCCGGGGACCGGGATGCCTACCCGGTCTGGGTCAGCGAGATCATGGCCCAGCAGACCCGGATCGACACGGTGGTGGGCTATTTCCAGCGTTGGATGGACCGCTTCCCCACGGTGCAGGATCTGGCCGGGGCGGATCAGCAGGAGGTTCTCAAGCTGTGGGAGGGGCTGGGCTACTACGCCCGGGCCCGCAATCTGCACCGGGCGGCCCAGATCATCGTGGCCGAGCATGGGGGCATCTTCCCCCGCACCCGCAAAGAGGTCCTGGCCCTGCCCGGCATCGGCGCGTATACGGTCGGGGCCATCCTCAGCACCGCCTTTGGCCAGGCCGAGCCGATTCTGGACGGCAATGTGAAGCGGGTGCTGGCCCGGCTGTGGGATGTGGACCGGCCCATCACCGAGCCGGCGGTGGAGAGAGAGCTGTGGACGCTGGCCCGCTCTGTGGTCGAGGCGGCGGCAGAGGGCCAGGCCGGGGTGGTCAACGAGGGGCTGATGGAGCTGGGGGCCACGATCTGCACGTCCACCTCCCCCCGCTGCTTGCTCTGTCCCCTGGCGGGGGAGTGTGAGGCCCTGGCCGTCGGCGCCCAGGCCCTGCGCCCCATCATCCCCAAACGCAAAAAGACGCCCCATTTCCACGTCACCGCCGGGGTGATCTGGCAGGGCGAGCCTTTCGCGTCCAAGCTGCTCATCGCCCAGCGGCCCCAAGATGGCATGTTGGGCGGTCTGTGGGAGTTCCCCGGCGGCAAGGCGGAACCGACCGACGCCGACCTGCCCGCCTGTCTGCGCCGGGAGATCAGGGAGGAGCTGGGCATGGAGATCGCCGTGGGCGCGGCCATCACCACGGTCAAGCACGCCTACACCCACTTCCGCATCACCCTCCACGCCTTCCACGCCCGGCACATCGGCGGCATCCCCCAAGCCATCGGCTGCGCGGATTGGCGCTGGATCAACCTGGCCGAACTGGACAGCTTCCCTTTTCCGGTGACGGATGGAAAGATTATCGCGATGTTGAGAGAAACAAGTGAGGAGTAATGAGTAATTTTGAGCGCTGGACACAGCATCCAGCGCTCAAAATTACTCATTACTCCTCACTCATTCGAAAGGAAATTCGATGCGCTACGCAACCATTCCCGGCGTCGACAAGCCGGTGGCTCGGTTGATTCAGGGAACCGTGCCGTTAACCAAATCAGACGTTGCAGGCGGTTTTTCGTTGTTGGACGGCGTGGTGGCCGCCGGGGGAACCACCTTCGACACAGCCCACGGCTACAACGACGGCGACTGTGAGCGCATCCTGGGGCGGTGGATGGCCGAGCGGGGCAACCGGGAACAGGTCGTGGTGATCTCCAAGGGGGCACACCACAACCGGGACCGGCGGCGGGTCACCCCCTACGACATCACTTCGGATCTGATGGACTCTTTGGCCCGACTGCGCACAGACTACATCGACCTCTACCTGCTGCACCGGGACGATCCAACGGTGGATGTGGGGCCGATCGTGGAGATCCTCAACGAGCATCGGCGGGCCGGGCGCATTCGGGCCTTTGGCGGCTCCAACTGGAGCCATCAGCGCATGGCCGCGGCCAACGACTATGCGGCCGCCCACGGATTGATCCCCTTCACGGCCAGCAGCCCCAACTTCAGCCTGGCCGAGCAGATCAAAGAGCCCTGGGCGGGCTGTGTCAGCATCGGCGGCCCCGCCCAACGAGAAGCCAGGGCGTGGTATGCGGAAACCGGGGTAGCCGTGGTCAGTTGGTCCAGCCTGGCCGGGGGCCTCTTCACCGGACGCATCCACCCGGCGGATCTGGCCGATCCATCCCGATTGACCGACCACTATGACCAACTTAGCCTCTCCAGCTATGGCAGCGCGGCCAACTTCGCCTGCCGAGAACGGGCCGCCCACTTGGCCGCGCAGAAGGGGATCAGCCTGCCCCAACTGGGTCTGGCCTACGTCCTCAACAGCCCCCTCAACACCTTCGCCATCACCGGCAGCCGCACCGCCGCCGAGTTCGCCGACAACACGGGCGCGCTGGATGTGGCCCTGACCGCGGATGAGTTGGCGTGGCTGGAGGGGTGAGGGGGTGACAGGGGTGAGGGGGTGACAAGGTGAGGGGGTGACAAGGTGACAAGGTGACAAGGTGACAGGGTGACTGCCGATTATTTGGCAGTCACCCCGTTTTTTTGTGCACCTCTCGTTCCCACGCTCCGCGTGGGAACGCAGTTGGACGCTCTGCGTCCCTCACCCTTGTCACCCTGTCACCTTGTCACCCTGTCACCTTGTCACCCTGTCACCCTGTCACCTTGTCACC
>CAZKEX010000403.1:0-4328 GCA_964551895.1 uncultured Caldilineaceae bacterium
ATCGCCTTCTGTAACCGCTGCCGAATCACCGACGCCGGCTGCACGCCGACCATTTGGTCGATCAGTTTGCCCTTCTTGAAGATGCCCAAGGTGGGGATGCTCATGATGCGGTAAAACTGGGAGGTATCCTGGTTCTCATCCACGTTGAGCTTGCCCACCACGGCCCGCCCCGCAAACTCCTTGGCCATCTCCTCGATGGTCGGGGCCACCATCCGGCACGGTCCGCACCAGGGCGCCCAAAAATCAACCAAAACCGGCTGATTTCCAGCGATGATTTGGTCAAAATTACGATCTGTCAGGGTGATGGGCTTGTCGTCGCTGGCGGATGTTTCGGGTTCAGCCAGGTGGGGCTTGGGGCCATTCCCGACCAAATAGGCCAGCCACGCCCCCAGATCGCCCGCGGCCAATGCCCGGTTCGCCGTCGCCTCGACCTTCCCCGCCTTCACAAAGCCATAGGCCGGGGTCGCCCCCACCCCAAAGCGGGCGGCCAAGGCAGCCTCGTCCCCCAAATTGACCCGGGCGATCAGCGCCTTCCCCGCGTGGGCCGCGGCCAAACTGTCCAGCACAGATTCGGTCTGGCGCAGGTTGGCATCCGTGGATCGCCAAAAGGCCAGCACCACAGGCACCCCCGCGGCCAGCACTCGGTCGATACTCTGTTGGTTGGTATGGATTGGGGCGGAAATGGGCATGGTGGGTCTCCGGTGGTGGGTGGAAAAGAATGAGTAACGAGTAAGGAGTAAGAGCGTGTCGGCGGAGCTGGTCTGTTCAAACAACCCAACTCCACCGACACGCTCTTACTCCTTACTCATTACTCGTTGCAGTGCCATCTACTTCTTCTTGGCCTCGATGGTCTTCTGGCCGCCGACGTTGATGGCGATCTTCTTGGGCCGCAGCTCCTCGGCCTTGGGCAGGGTCAGGGTCAACACGCCGTTGTCATAGGCGGCGTCCACCTTGTCGGACTGCACAGGCACAGGCAGGGTGATGCTGCGCATGAAGCTGCCGTAGCGCCGCTCTCGCAGGTGGTAGGTCTCCTCGTTGACCTCGCTGTCTTCCTTGGTCTCGCCGCGGATGGTGAGGACATCGTTGGTCAGGCTGATATCCAGGTCATCCGGGCTGATGCCGGGGACCGACGCCTTGACCACAAAGTCGTCTTCCTTTTCGGCCACGTCCAGGGCCAGGGACAAGGCCCCGCTCTCGTGGCGCAAGGGCTGGGCCGGGCCAAAGGTGTCCTCGAAGACACGGTCCATCAGGTTGCGCATGGTGGCAAACTCTCGGTAAGGATCCCATCGCATTAGGGTGCTCATAGTGTGAACCTCCTTGGTGAAAAAACTGACATCCAATAACGTTGACGATATCGGCCCAGCCATGCTCTTTTATGACTGCCGCCGACAATTCTTATTGTCGCGCCTTAGCGTTAGAACCACGTTATCGCAACGTTAGAGCTATGTCAGATCTCCCCAAGTCCGGCCAGGTCGGCCACCGTATCCACATCCCGCAGGCACGGGGCCGGGGTCGCCACTGGGTGAACCTCGGCCCCATGTTTTTGCAATACAGGCCGTCCCCCCACATCCCCGGTGACGGCCCGCAATTCATCCCACACATCCCGATCGAAGAGGGCGGGCGCACCCCGCAGCCGCCCATCCACCTGGGGCGCGGCGATCACCGCGCCGGTTCGCCAGCCGTGGATCAGCCGGTTCAACAGGCTGGGCGGCAAAAAGGGCTGGTCCACGGGCAGGAAAATCACCGCCTCCCCGCCGGGGTCCAAACTATCCAAGGCCCGGTGCATGGACGAGGATTGGCCCGCGGCCCACGTCGGGTTGTGGACGATGCGCAGCCGTCCGCCCGCTTTTTCGACCAATGGGGCCAGGGCCGCGTTCACCGCGTCGGCGTGGGCGCCCGTCACCACCCAGACATGGCGGACGTGGCTCTGCAGCCCGGCCTGCGCCGCCCGCACCACCAGGGGCACGCCGTCCACGGTCGCCACCTGCTTGATGCCCCCAAAACGGCTGCCCTCCCCCGCGGCCAGGATCACCCCGTCCACGGGTCCCCAACGCTCCCAGATCGGGGCCACCTCCTCCCCGGCCCAGGCCCGGCCAACAGAGCCGATCAGGGCTGGCCGCCCCCCCTTGGTGATGGCGTGGGCCGCCAGCCGCGCCGACAATCGGGCCACCTGCCCATCCGCCTTGTTCAACAAAGGCGCCAATCGCACCCCAGCGCCACCGCCTTTTGCCCCGCCGTTGGGATGAGTAAGGAGGTGAGCAACATCCCTGGGTGTCAACCGCCATTGTGCATTGTGCATTGTCCATTGTGCATTGAGCAGCGCGGCAATTCGTTCGGGCCGATGCACATGCTCGGCGTCCAGGGGCAGGCCGATGGCGTCCATGCCGGCGATGGGGACCAGGTGGGTTGTGGTGGTGGGGAGGACCGGCTCGTAGTCCGCCGGGGCTTTGATGGGGAGTTTGCGGCTGCCGTCGGCCTCGACGAGGATGGCGGCCACACCCAGGCGTTCGGCCTGGGCGGCCACCGCGTCCATGATGTGGGGGGGCACGCCCACGGCCTTCTGCATGGTGGCCGATGTTACCAACATCACCTGGCCGTGGCAATCCAGGAGCCGGGCCAACTCGTCCCAGTCGGGCAGGGCGTCGCCGATGGCCAGATGGCAGGGGGCCTCAAAAACCTGGGCGGCGAAGATGCGGGTGGTGGTGGCGGTGATGGCCCGGTGGCCGGCGGCCACCACTTCATCCGCGGCCCGGAACATGCTGGAGGTCTTCCCCCCGCCGCCCACGAAGGAGACAACGTCCGGGCGGGCGGGGTCAAGGGCGAGGCGGAGGGCGCGGGTGAGGTGCATAGGGGTTTCTATAGTGGAAGAAATTCGATACGGTTGGCCATATCTGCGGGGTCGTAAACCTGTGCGATCAACTCCAAATCGCGCACGCACTGACCGATAGTAATCCGCAATTGATGGGCATAGATGACTCCGGCAAACGGAATACTCTGCGTCAGGCGAAACTGACCCTCGACCAAGAGATCTTCGTCTTGGGAGAAAAGCACACGACCCAGGGCAGTGGCCCGATCGAGCAACTCCGGATCCAATGCCCGACGATACCCATCCTCCTGGGCAGTAATGACGTCCACCCCCCTCATGCGCAGACCTGCTGTGATGGCTCGATGCACATGCACGTCCATGTACAAAGAGATGCTCATGGCCGCCCTTTTCCTCTTGCCACTTTGGTCACGATGGGCGAAGGTCCGGCCGCCAGACGCGCCTGATCGGCAAAGCGAAGGCTCTCGTCAATCTTGGCGTCGATCTCGCCTTTGTGATCCCAATAATAGGCCAGAGCCGCGTGGATCTGGCTCATGGAAAGATAGGGATGCTGGAAATGTAACTCTTCCGGACTCCATCCGTGGGCGCGCTGGGCCATCACCAGTTCCACCACTTTCATGGTGGAGTCGGCGATCATAGGTACGTTCTTGTCATCCAAAACGATCTGTCGGTATGCCGTCGCAAAAGTCATGGCCCCTCCCTCCATCAATCTCCCACTCTCTCAATCGCCCAATCTTCCACCCTACCCCCGGGCAATCCCCGTGATCCGAATCCCGCTGTTCTTGATCTTGTGGCGCATGTTGATGCCGATGAGCAGGGCCGTCATCCCCTCCACCACGTGGGCGTTGGCCAGGGGACCGGCGTCCACAGGCGTGAAGCCGGCCGCGCTGACCAGTTCCAGGGTGATCGCCTTGGCCGCCTTGTCGTCCCCCGTGACCAGGACATCGCAGTCCACCTCGGCCTCCAGTTCCTGGGCGTGGAAGGCGCTGATGTTCTGGAAGGCGGTGGTGACCCGCACGCGTTCGCCCAGGAAGTTCTGGATCTCCTTGGCCGCGGAGCCAGCTTCCGGCTGCCAGACCACGGCCACCTTGGGCGGCTTGAGGGGCACGACCACGCTGATCAGCACCTTGCCGTCACAGTGATCCTTGATCTGTTCCAGCGTGGCGGTCTGGGCGGAGTAGGGGACGCTGAAGACGATGATATCGGCCTGCTCGGCCGCGTTGCCGTTGTCCGTGCCGGTGAGGGTGGCGCTGTCCCAGGGCAGAACGGCGGCCAACTCGGCGGCCACGGTCTCCCCCTTCTCCGCCATGCGGCTGCCGATGATGACGGGGTAGCCGGCCGCGGCCCAGCGCTGGGCCAGTCCCGATCCTTCTGCGCCCGTGCCGCCGATCACGGCGATGGTGGGGTGGGTCATGGTGGTTTGTGCCTTTCGGTTTTGGTTTGAGATTTGAGTTGCGAGATGCGAGTTGCGAGATGCGAGATGCGAGATGCGAGATGCGAGTTG
>CAZKEX010000404.1:0-4269 GCA_964551895.1 uncultured Caldilineaceae bacterium
ACCATCGTTTGACCACCCACTTTTACGCTCCTTGAGCTTGTGCCCCACAACTGGTAAAATCCACCCCAACCCAACCAACCAACTTACCAACCAACTAACAACCCACCCACCCCAAAGGCGGTGACCTCATGCTCCCACCCATCGCGATGACCGTTGTCCAGGCCCTGCTCTTCCTGACCCTGCCCCTCCTCGCCATCACCCTGGCCCGCCGGGTCAAGGCCCTGGGCTGGCTCAGCCCCGTGCTGTTGGCCTATCTCTTTGGCATGGTCCTGGCCAACGTGCCCGGCATCCCCCTGGACGCCGACCTGTCCGGCGCCTTCACCGAGGCCGCCGTGCCCCTGGCCATCCCCCTGCTGCTCTTTTCCACCGACTTTGTGGGCTGGGTGCGCTATGCCCGCAGCGCGGTGGTCTCCTTTGTCATCGCCTGTGTCAGCGTGGGCATCATGGCCCTTGTGGGCGGCCTGCTCTTTGCCGGTGCGACAGACGAAAGCTGGAAAATCGCCGGCATGTTGGTGGGCGTCTACACCGGCGGCACCCCCAACCTGCTCAGCATCGGCCTGGCCCTGGACGTGCGCCAGGAGACCTACATTCTCGTCAACGCCGCGGATGTGGTGGTCAGCGGCGTCTATCTGCTCTTCTTGCTCTCCATCGCCAAATCTTTTTTGGGGAAATTCCTGCCACCGTTCCGCCCGCAAGGAACCGGTGAGATGGCGACCTTTTCGGCCACGCACACCGAGGGGGCATCGACGACTCCTCGGCCTTGGCGGGGGATGCTCCTGGGGTTTGGACTCAGCGCCCTGATCTTGGCGGCCAGCGTGGGCGTGGCCGTGCTTGTGCGGGGCAGCATGGATGTGGCCTGGGTCATCCTGGGTATCACCACCCTGGGCATCGCGGCCTCGTTTGTGCCCCGCATCCGCGGCCTGCCCGGCACCGAGAGCCTGGGCAACTATTTCATCCTCGTCTTCTGCGTGGCCATCGGCAGCCTGACCAACTTTGCCAACCTCTTCCAATCCGGCGGCGTCATTTTGGCCATCACCGCCTTTGTCGTCGGCGGCACCCTCGTCCTCCACTACGCCCTCTGCGCCCTCTTCCGGGTGGACGTGGACACGGCCATCATCACCTCCACCGCCGCCGTCTTCGGCCCCGCCTTCGTCCCCATCATGGCCGAAGCCCTGGACAACAAAACCGTCCTCCTCTCCGGCCTCACCACGGGCCTGGTCGGCTATGCCGTGGCCAATTATTTGGGGATTGCGGTGGCATATTTGTTGAAATGAGTAATGAGTAATGAGTAATTTGGTGGACTGCGGGGATCTCTGCCATGCAACCGATCCGTCAATCCACAAAATTACTCCTTACTCCTTACTCATTGCTTCTCGTCAACCCATCCAAGATCTCCGCCACCAACTCCCCCACATCCCCCCGGTTGGGCAGTTCGGCCATCATGCCGTACATGGCCGCGGAGCGGGTGGGCAGCCCGTCCCCGCCCCCCAGCATGGACCCGGCCGCGCCGGTCAGCCGGGAGAGCAGGGCATCGGGCAGCAGCTTGGACGCCGCCTTCACCAGCCCCACCTGGGTGGACGCGGAGAGCTTGGCCATGCTGAAGCGCTGCACGTGGGCCGTCACCGCCCACAGATCGGCCAAAAAGCGGTCGGCGCTGCCTACATGGGCATAGTTGACCGTCACGTGCAGGGTGGGCGGAAACTGCTGCCGGTCCAGGTGCCAGCCCCGCAGCCCCATCTCATCGCCGATGGCATAGACATCCAGCCGGGCCGGGTCGTCCGCGGCAATGGCCATGACGCTCATCGCCGGCGCGCCCACAATGTGGATGCCCTGGGTGGCGTTGATGCCGTCCCGGATGCGCACGGTGGCCGCCATCACCTCCTGGGCCAGACGCAGATAGCCCGCCTCGCCCAGGTGCTGCATGATGGCCCAGGCCGCGGCAATGGCGCCGCCGGGTCGGGTGCCGGTCATGGTGGGCGAGGCATAGATGCCCCCAGGCCAGTCCACGGTGACATGGAACATGTGCTTGCGCAGGGCTGGCGAGTTGAAGAGGACCACCGACGCCCCCTTGGCCGCATAGCCATACTTGTGCAGATCCACCGACAGGGAGGTGACGCCGGCCACGCTGAAATCAAAATCGGGCACGGGGTAGCCCAGCTTGCGCACAAAGGGCAGCATGAAGCCGCCCACGCAGGCGTCCACATGGCAGAGCAAGCCATGCTCCTGGGCCAACGCCGCAATCTCCGTGATGGGGTCCACCACGCCGTGGGGATAGGACGGGGCCGACCCCACGATCAAGATGGTGTTGGGGGTGATGGCCGCCCCCATGGCCGCCACATCCGCCCGGAAGTCGGGACCCGTGGGCACGTAGACCGGGCGCAGATCGAAATAGTGGGCCGCCTTGTGAAAGGCCGGGTGGGCCGAGACGGGCAGCACGATCTCCGGCACACCCTCCACCGGGCGGTGGATGCGGGCCCAATCCCGGGCCGTCTTCACCGCCATCAAAATGCTCTCCGTGCCGCCGGAGGTCATGTTGCCCACGGTGGATGCATCCCCGCCCAGCAGCCCCGCGGTCATGGAAATTACGTCGGTCTCAAACTTGCGCAGGCTGGGGAAGGCGGTGGGGTTCAGCCCGTTCTCCGAGAAGAAGGTGGTGTACGCCTCCTTCACAAAGTCGCCGATCTCGTCCCCGGCGTGGAAGACCAGGCTAAACGCCTGCCCCTCCCGCCACCGCACATCCCGCTGCCTGGCCTCGTGCATGGTCGATAGCACGCTTTCTTTGTCTTTGCCCTGGCTGGGCAGACCCTTTGGATTGCTCATTTTCCGTCCCTTTTCGTTACACACACCACCGCTTGACCACCAAATCCAACATCGGCCAAGTAGGCCGAGTTGACCACGAAAAACCGCAGACATTGGAATGACTGCACAGCAAAAAGTCAACTTTCACCGCAAAGACGCCAAGGGCGCAAAGGTTTCGAGGGGAATTGGGAAGAGAAGCTTTGTGCTTCTTTGCGCTCTCTGCGCCTTTGCGGTGGATCTGTACGGTGAATCTCTGCGGTGGATCTTTCGTTCTTGCAGGGGGTCATCTATCCACCGGCTGTCCAACGGGCCAGCTTCTCGGCCGAGACGCTCAACCGCAAATGCAGCGCAATAGAAGCTGGCAAGGATAATCATCCATCAAATAGCCCAGGAGCGCAACTGTGGCGATAGACGTGAAGACGAAAGACGTGAAGACGAAAGACGTGAAGACGAACAACCAAAGCAGAACGCGCCACGTGTTCGATCCATCACTTGATCCGTGGCCAAGGTATTGCGATTCGTCTTCCGCGTGTATAATGCGGGCATGTCCGATTCTCCTTTTCTTCCACATGGCCAAGAGGCGTTCCTGGGATCGGCCGCACTGTTCCAGGGGCTGAACGCCGCGCATCTCCAACAGGTGATGCGGTCCGCCCGGCAGCGCGCCATCCAGCAGGGTGCATTCTTCTTCCACCAGGGGGACCCGGCGACCGCTCTCTACCTACTCATCCAAGGCCGTGTGCGCATGGCCCAGGTGACCCCCGAAGGCCAACAATTGATTCTGCGCATCGTCGGCCCGGGCGAGATATGCGGCTGGGTCGCCGCGCTGGGGGGCGGGGCCTATCCCGCCGCGGCTCAGGCGTTGGAAGCCAGTGTGGTGATGGAATGGGCCGGCGACGACATGGCCCGGCTGATGGAAGAAGTGCCCCGGATCGCCCTCAACGCGTTGCACCTGCTGGCTGGCCGCTACAAGGAAATGCAGGACCGCTATCGGGAGCTGGCCACAGAGCGGGTCGAGCGCCGAGTGGCGCGCGCCCTGCTGCGTCTGCTACGCCAGACCGGCCGCAAGGTGGAAGGCGGTGTGCTGATCGACTTTCCCCTCACCCGGGAGGACCTGGCCGAACTGACCGGCACGACCCTCTACACCGTCAGCCGCATTCTCAGCGGTTGGGAAAAGCAAGGGCTGGTCAAGACCGACCGGCAGCGCATCCTCATCCACATTCCCCACCAGTTAGTGGTCATCGCCGAGGATCTGGTGTCAGACCATTCCCTCGATCTGTCGTAAACCCCGCCCATCCCTGCCCAACCCTGCCCAACTCCGTCCGGCATCCAGGTTGTTTGTGCCAGCGCAAAGACCAGCCTCGCCATGCTCTCTATACTTGATTGTGTGATGGGGGCCGTGATGGGGGCTGTGATAGGGGGCCTGTTCCCGGCTGACGGGGCGGCGTACTGTTTGGGATGAAAGGAGCGCGA
>CAZKEX010000405.1:0-4264 GCA_964551895.1 uncultured Caldilineaceae bacterium
CGAGGACACAGAGATTTCGCAGAGAACGCAGAGGAAAAAATCTTGCTTTTCTTTGGGTTCTTGGCGTCTTTGTGGTGAATTCGACCTTTTTTCAGCAGAGTCATTGATCAGCCCCTTTTCAAACAGGTTCTCAGGGAGTCATGTGGATAATCTGTCAGGAAGCGATCTAATTCTGTTTGGCCTGAAATTAATTCAAAACTGGTGCTTGACAACGGGAGGATTGTGCGGTATCATATTTTTTGTATGGTATCGGTACCATACAGAGCATATCACACAAAATGCTCTCTTGTCTACCCCTAGTTTTTCAACCTGATAGAAGTCAACCTGATAGAAGTCAAACCCAAGCTCTTTGTCATGCTCGGTGAAAGCCGCTCGGTGAAGGCCGCAATGACATCAGTTCGTCGTCAGTTTCCTCGCATATTCCTGTAGCGTATGGTTTTTCGACCCCGCAAGGGGCGTCAATTAGATAGTTTTACCGTCAGTTTCTATCCACAGTTTCTATCCACAGTTTCTATCCACAGTTCCTATCCAAATGGAGACAACCCATGAAGAAGACTTTTCTGACCGTCGTTGTGAGTATGCTGCTTGTTGCAGCCATGTTCGCCGGCTGTGCGGCCCCTGCTGCGCCCGTTGCCGCACCGGCTGCCGATGCACCCGCCGCCCCTGAAGTTGCCGCCAAGCCCTACATTCCCGTGATCTCCAAGGGCTTCCAGCACCAGTTCTGGCAAGCCGTCCAGAAGGGCGCCGAGCAGGCCGCCGTTGACTACAACGTTGACATCACCTTTGAAGGCCCCGAGACCGAAGCCATGGTCGACAAGCAGGTCGAGATGATGCAGGTCGCCTTGGACAAGAAGCCGGCCGCCATCGCCCTGGCCGCTTTGGACAGCCAGGCCCTGATTCCTCTGCTCCAAAAGGCCCAGGATGCGGGTATCCCCATCGTCGGTTTCGACTCCGGTGTGGACAGTGACATCCCCGTGGCCACCGCTGCTACGGACAACGTCGCCGCCGCCGCCCTGGCTGCCGACAAGATGGCCGAGCTGATCGGTGGCGCTGGCAAGGTTGCCGTCATCGTCCACGACCAGACCAGCCGCACGGGCATCGACCGCCGTGATGGTTTCCTGAACCAGATGGCCGCCAACTATCCCGACATCGAGATCGTCAACGTCGACTACGGCGCCGGCGACCACCTGAAATCCACCGACCTGGCCAAGGCCGTCATGCAGGCCAATCCTGACCTGGCCGGCTACTTCGGCGCCAACGAAGGCTCCATCATCGGTGTGCTGAACGCTGCCAAGGAGCTGGGCCGGGAAGGCGAGCTGGTCATCATCGGCTACGACTCCGGTCAACAGCAGATGGACGCCATCCGCAGCGGTGTGCAGGCCGGCGCCATCACCCAGGACCCCATCGGCATCGGCTACAAGGCTGTTGAAGCCGCTGTGAAGGCCCTGAACGGCGAGGCCGTCGAAAGCATGATCGACACCGGCTTCCACTGGTACGATGCCTCCAACATCGATTCCGATGATATCGCCCCGCTGCTGTACAAGTAGGGTCCCCACTTTGTCCTAAGATCGACCGTATTTGCCGACGGCCCCCGGAATCTACCGGATTCCGGGGGCCGTCGGTGAGTTTGATGAGCTTGGTAAGTCTGGCCAGTACGAACAGGGAGCGACCTATGAATGACCTCCTGATCACCATGGAAGATATTGAAAAGAGCTTTCCGGGCGTGCGTGCGCTTGATGGGTGCAGGTTCGATCTGCGACCCGGCGAGGTGCATGCCTTGGTCGGCGAGAACGGGGCTGGCAAGTCCACCTTGATGAAGATTCTCTCCGGCATCTACCACAAGGACGCTGGAGAAGTCTGCTTTCGAGGCAAACCCGTCGAAATCCCGAGCCCAAAGGCTGCCCAGGATCTGGGCATTTGCATCATCCATCAGGAACTCAACCTGATGTCCCACCTGACCTTGGCCCAGAATATCTATATCGGTCGGGAACCCCGTGCCGGTCTGCGCTTTGTATTGGACGAGCAGAAGATCAACCAGCAGACCGAAGAGCTCTTCGCCAACATGCGTCTGCGCCTGGACCCTCGCACCAAAGTCTCGGACCTGAGCGTGGCCAAGCAGCAGATGGTGGAGATCGCCAAGGCCCTCTCGTTTAACTCCCAAGTACTGATCATGGATGAGCCAACCGCGGCCCTCACCGATACGGAGATCGACGATCTCTTTGTGATCATTCGGGAGCTGCGGGATAGTGGCGTGGGCATCATCTATATTTCCCATCGCTTGGACGAACTCAAGCGCATCAGCGACCGCATCACCGTCATGCGGGATGGCCGCTATGTGGACACTGTGGACACGGACAAGGTGGCGATTGACCAGATCATCAGCATGATGGTCGGGCGCACCATCTTTGAGTCTTCTCCAGAATTGCCCGCAGAGAACGACCAGCCGGTGGTGCTGGAGGTGAAGAACCTCAATCGGGGGAAGGTGTTGCGGGACGTCAGCTTCACCCTGAAGCGGGGGGAGATCCTGGGGTTTGCCGGTCTCATGGGCGCGGGCCGCACAGAGGTGGCCAGAGCCATTTTTGGCGCAGATACCGTCGAATCCGGCGAGTTTTTGGTCAAGGGGCAGCCTGTCCAGATCAAGAGCCCAGGCGATGCGGTCCGGCTTGGCATCGGCTACCTTTCCGAGGATCGCAAACAGTTTGGCCTGGCCCAGCGCATGGATATCGAGACCAACATCGTGCTGGCCTCTTTTGCGGATTTCTTGAAGGGCAAGCTCTTGGTCAACACCAGCAAAATCCGCAAGACCGCCCAACATCACGTGGACGCCCTCTCGATCAAGACCCCCAGTGTACAGCAGCAGGTCAAGAATCTCTCCGGTGGCAACCAACAGAAAGTCGTTATCGGAAAGTGGCTCACCGCGGACACGGACATCCTGATCTTTGATGAGCCGACCCGGGGGATTGACGTGGGGGCGAAGAGCGAGATCTACAAGCTTCTCAACAACCTGGCCCACGAGGGCAAATCGATCATCATGATCTCCTCGGAACTGCCCGAAATTTTGCGCATGAGCCACCGTATCGTGGTCATGTGCGAGGGCCGCATCACGGGTGAACTTTCTGCCGACGAAGCCACACAAGAGTCGATCATGACCTATGCCACCATGCGCGGCCCCATCACGCGAATCAACGGGGCTACCTCTGCCCCAGCAAACAGTTCTAAAAATGGATCAGCCTAATTATGGAATCTACTACTGCAACAGTCATCCCTAAACGATCGTTATTTGGCGGAGATGCGGCGCGTAAGTTCGCAGCGTTTGGCGCGTTGATCGCCATGTTTATCGTCTTTTCCTTGGCGAGCGAGAACTTCCTCTCCTTTAGCAATGTGGTCGGCATCTTGTTGGCCACCGCGGTCAACGGTGTGTTGGCCCTGGGTGTCACCTTTGTCATCATCACCGCGGGTATCGACCTCTCGGTGGGCACGGTGATGACCCTCTCGGCGGTGATGACCGGTGTCTTTATCACCAATTTGGGGTTGCCTCTGCCCATCGGCATTGTGGGCGGGATTGGGGCAGGCGCTTTTGCCGGT
This sequence comes from uncultured Caldilineaceae bacterium, assembly GCA_964551895.1. GTDB lineage: Bacteria > Chloroflexota > Anaerolineae > Caldilineales > Caldilineaceae > JAGNDO01. Next base: position 3,586 of record CAZKEX010000405.1, read on the forward strand.
TTTGCCAACGGCACCATGATCGCCAAGATGAAGATCCCGCCCTTTGTGGCGACCCTGGGTATGCTCTATATTGCCAAGGGGTTGGCCCTTGTCATCTCCGGGCTGAAGCCGATCTATTTCACCAATACACCGGCGTTCAGCAATTTTGCAATGGGGTCCATTTTGGGGTCCATCATCCCCGGCTTCGACATCCCCAACGCCGTGTTGATCTTGTTTGGGGCGGCCCTCATTGCCAGCTTTATCCTCAACAAGACGATCTTGGGCCGCTACACCTTTGCCCTGGGCAGCAACGAAGAGGCCACCCGTCTCTCCGGTGTGAACGTGGATGCCTGGAAGATCGCCGTCTACACCGTGGCCGGGGCCTTTGCGGGTCTGGGCGGCGTACTCATGGCCTCCCGGCTCAACTCGGCCCAGCCGGCCTTGGGCATGGGCTATGAACTGGACGCCATCGCCGCGGTCGTCATCGGCGGCACCTCCCTCAGCGGCGGCGAAGGCACCATCATGGGCACGGTGATCGGTGCCTTCATCATCAGCACGTTGACCAACGGTCTGCGCATCCTCTCCGTGCCCCAAGAGTGGCAGATCGTCGTCACCGGCGGCATTCTTGTCTTGGCCGTCTTCGCGGACATGCTGCGCCGGCGCAAGTAGATCTGCCAGAGCGTTCAAACAGGAGTGGTCA
>CAZKEX010000406.1:0-4264 GCA_964551895.1 uncultured Caldilineaceae bacterium
TCCTGCGCGCCCCAGATCCGGCGGAGGTGCTGCGGGGGATTTCGATCCCCTTTGGCTGGCGGGTGGATGTGGATCCGATGTCGTTGTTGTGATGAATGGCTGATGGGCTGATTTCGCATCATTTGACCGTCAGATCGGGCATGGCTATAATAGAACCGTAACGATGCCAATTGGCTTGGAGACGAAGACATGACGCTCGACGAGATCCTGCAAGATATCCACGCTCTGGAAGAAGATTTGCTCGTCTACGAGCGCAAATACGGCATTCCGACCGAGACTTTCTATGAATCCTATATGCGCGGCGAAGAGCCAGAAGAGATTGCTTGGGTACCGGATTGGAGCATGTGGGCTGGAGCGTATGAAATACTAAAAGACCGCCAAGAGCGCTATCGGAAACAGATCGGCCAAGCTGAATCGACACCAAATACAAACGCATCCCTATCCTGGCCTACACTGTCTGGTTTAGGAAGTTGAATGAGCGAGGAAGACCCAATGAATTCTGTCCAAGTCCTGGTTGACGAACTGCATGTTTTGGATGCCCAACTAGCCGGTTTTGAACACCGCTACGGGATTCTTTCCGAGACGTTCTTTGCCTGGTTCCAGAGCGGCGAAGAGCCGGAGAATCCAGATTGGGTGCAGGACTTCGCCTTGTGGGCCGGGACGTACCAACTCCGGTTGCGCCGCCAAGAAAAGTATCGCCGCCTGATCACCGAGGTGCTGACCCGACGCGACGTGCCCGCTTTGCTCCAAGAATCTGCTCTGATCGGTGTCCCAGGATGACGTTCGTCACCATCGCCGACTATGAGCAATTCATCTACGGCCTGAGCGAGACATTCCCCTCTATTCTCTCTTCGACTCTGCGGGTTGTGCGCAGCGGACCAGCGGCTGGGCAGGTGATCGGCAGGTTGACCTTTGCCCACGATATTCGTTTGGAGATCGCCGAATTGGTTGACTTGGATGCAGGACGTCTGGAAATTTTGCATTACGGCTATGTGGCTTGGCAGGGAAATGAACGCCTGTACTGGTACGATTCCCAAACCCACCCCAACAACCCCGCCCTGGCCCTCAACCATCCCCACCACAAACACATCCCGCCCGACATCAAACACAACCGCATCCCCGCGCCAGACCTCTCGTTTGACGAGCCAAATCTGCCCTTTCTGATCCGGGAGGTGGAGGGGTTAGCGGCGGGACGAGAGGGCTAAGACTGAGCTTTCGCTGAATTGGATGGATCAAAAAAGGCCCGGAAGCGTCAGCTTCCGGGCCTTTTTGTGTTGTGGGATCAGGCTTTCTCTTTGGCCATATAGCTCAAAGCCGCTTCGGCCATCCAAACGGATCGGGTCACGCCCTGTTGCGCGGCGTAGCGATCCATGTTGGTGACCAGTCCTTCGGGGATGGTGATATTGATGCGCTTTGACTTGCCCGAAAGCTTGGACAAGTCCACATCCACCACGGCCCAGACGCCATCGGCATAGTCGGAATTGTTGGCGTGGGCCTCGATGGATGTGGGCTGGGGGATCGGTTCGCCGTCGATAAGCATCCCTTCCACATGGCATTCGATGGCTTCCACCACCTGGACAAGGGCATCGTCCATGGATTCGCCCGCGGAAAAGCAGCCGGGCAAATCGGGCACGGTGACGCCGTAGTCACTCTCTTTTTCTTTGTGAAGGTAGACCGGATATCGCATCATTTGTCGGGCCACTCCCAGCCCGCCTGCTTGAATATGCTGCGTACAGTACCCTTGGGCAAATCCCGTTTGGGGTGGGGGACTGTCACGCGCCCCGACTGGTCGGGATGCTTGTATTGGTGATGGCTGCCGCGGATGTGAACCAGCACCCAGCCATCCTTTTTGAGACGTGTGATGATCTCGCGGCTTGTCATGACCGCATTATATAGGGTTGATACACTTTTGTCGAACAGAAAAATTCCCGTATGACTCCCCCCAAAAGGTTTAGACCTGTTTATGAAGTGTGCTACAATTGAACGACCGTATCACGCATCATTTCGGAGCAGCACACATGACCGATTTTCAGCCCGACAGTTCGTCTTCCGATCCACAAATGCCGGCTCCCCTTGCCCAGGCCACGCCCCAGCCCGCACCCCAGTGGCTGACCCTGAGCGAGGCCGCCGGCTTTCTGGGCATCCACTTTTCCACCATGCGGGCCTGGGCGGACAAGGGGGAGATCCGGGTCTTTCGCACGCCGGGGGGTCACCGCCGCTTCAGCGCCGCGGATCTGCGCCGCTTTTTGGAAGAACGGGCCAGCAGCACGGACCTGGCCAATGTCGAGGTGATCATGGAGTCCGCCCTGGTCAAGGTGCGGGCCGAAATGGACAAGATGCCCCAGGGCCAGCCAGCCTGGCGCACCAACCTGGCCGAGCCGGACCGCCAGACCCGCCAAGAGCGGGGCCGCCAGCTCTTCGCCCTGGCCCTCAACTTTGTCCTCAAACCGGGTCAACGTGTCCGCCTGTTGGACCATGGCCGCGCCCTGGGTCGGGAATATGGCCAGGAAGCCGCCCGCAGCGGCACCAGCATGGCCGAGAGCGGGCGAGCCGTGCAGTTCTTTCGCACCCAACTCCTCAGCGCCGTGCGGGATGGGGACGAGCGCTCCCCCCTGGACGCCGAAGACGTGCGCATTCAACGGGTGATCGACCAATTTCTGGACGAGATCCTGTACGCGGTGCTGGATGGGTATGAAAAAGAATTGAAAATGGAAATTTGAGAATTAAAAATGGAGAATGTCTCGCGTGGGGACATTCTCCATTTTCAATTCTCAAATTTCCATTCTTACTTTTCTATTCCTGAATGCCGCCCTCGGTCAAGGTGCGGGGATCCAGCAGCCGGTCTAGCTCCTCGGCGGTGAGGTCGGTCAGTTCCAGGGCCACCTCCTTCATGCCCCGGCCTTCGGCGTAGGCCTTTTTGGCAATCTTGGCCCCCAGCTCATAGCCGATTACCGGATTGAGGGCGGTGACCAGGATGGGATTCTTGCCCACCAATTGGGCAATATTGCTCTCGTTGACCGTGAAGTCGGCGATGGCCTTGTCCAACAACACACGACTGGCGCTGGCCAGAATGGTGATGCTCTGGAGCAGGTCATAGGCCAGCACGGGCAACATGACGTTGAGCTGGAAGACACCGGATTGACCGGCAATGTTGATGGTGACATCGTTGCCCATCACCTGGGCCGCCACCATGGTCACGGCCTCGGGGATCACCGGGTTGATCTTGCCGGGCATGATGCTGCTGCCGGGCTGCAGGGCGGGCAGGACGATCTCGCCGATGCCGGCGATGGGGCCGCTGTTCATCCAGCGCAGATCGTTGGCGATCTTCATCAGACTGACCGCCACGGTCTTGAGCTGGCCGCTCAGTTCCACGGCGGCGTCCGCGGTGGAGAGGCTCTCGAAGAAGTTGGCCGATTTGACCAGGGGCAGCCCGGTCCACTCGGCCAGTTTGGCGGCGATGCGGTCGGCGAACTCCGGGTGGGCGTTGATGCCCGTGCCCACCGCGGTGCCGCCCTGGGCCAACTCGGCGATGCGGGGCAGGCTGGCGTTGAGCCGGTCCATGCCGTGGCCGATCTGGCTGCTCCATCCGCCCAATTCCTGGCTCAGACGCACGGGCATGGCGTCCATCAAGTGGGTGCGCCCGGTGGTGACCACATGGTCTACTTCGGCGGCCTTGGCATCCAGCCCGTCCTTCAGATATTGCAGGGCGGGCAGCAGGATCTCCGCCGTGGCCAGATAGGCGCTCAGGTGGATGGCCGTGGGGATGACGTCGTTGCTGCTCTGGCCCATGTTGATGTGATCGTTGGCATGGACCTTGCTGCCCAACTTCTGGGTGGCCAGGGTGGAGAGCACTTCGTTGGCGTTCATGTTGGTGCTGGTGCCCGAGCCGGTCTGGAAGATGTCCACGGGGAACTGGTCATCGTGCAGGCCGTCCTGGACCTCCTGGGCGGCGGACTGGATGGCGGCGGCCATCTCCGGGGTGATCAGTCCCAAGTCCAGGTTGACCGCGGCGGCGGCCCCCTTGATCATGCCCAAGGCGCGGATGAAGATGCGGGGAAAACGCAGATCGCTGATGGGGAAGTTGTCCACGGCGCGCTGGGTTTGGGCGGCGTAGAGGGCATCCGCGGGAACGCGGACCTCGCCCATGCTGTCTTTCTCGGTTCGATAGGTTGGCTGACTCATTGGGTTATGCTCCTTTGCAAGGTCGAGTTTATGGCTCATTGGGATCTTCCGTGGTCCGCGGGCTAGCGCAGGTTGAGTAGAC
>CAZKEX010000407.1:0-4238 GCA_964551895.1 uncultured Caldilineaceae bacterium
CTCTGCGTATCCTCTGCGTTCTCTGCGGTTAAACGCTCTTCCTCCCCTTCCACTCGGCTTCGCATTGGGGGCAGTGGGCGGGGTCGTCCAGTTCGATCATGTGGGTGACGCAGACGGCAAAGCTGACCTCTACCCGCTGGCGCAGGAAGGATTTGGTGACTTTGCCCTCCAGGAGCAGATCCCGGCAACTGCTGGTGATGAGCAGTTCGGGGACCGGGCAGGTGTCGCACAGTTTGCGTTTCCAGTCCGTGCGGCTGCCGGGGGTGGACTCTAGGAGGCGGCAGATTTCCTTCTCTTTGCCCCGGAAGTAGTCGCCGTAGAAGTAGCGGCAGTTGACTGGTTTGTGAGTGGTCATAGGATAGCCGTTAGCGGGTGGCGGACGGGTTAGTTTTCCCAGAAGGGCGGGCCGTCCATGTCCGAGGTGTCCATGTCGTCGCCAAAGTTGTCGTACATGCTGTCCGGGTCGATGAAGAGCCGCTCGCCCAGTTGGATTTTGCGGGCCTCTTGATCCGGCATCAGGTAGCCAAATTCGTATTCCAGGCTGACCAAACCCTCCAATTCGGCCTCGAAAAGATGATATTCATCGTGGCCAAGGGGGGTGTCGTCAAAGCCGAGGGTTTCGTAGACCTCCAGATAGGCCTGATAGTCGGGACAGGGCAGGTTTTCAAGATCGTCCGGGTCGAAGAAGGTGTCTGCGCCCATGTAGTCTTGATACCCCACTTCATCGGTCAGGGCAATATCTTCGTCGTCCCATTGGGAGACGTCGTCGATCCCCGAAATGTCATCATAGGCATATGCCTGGCCCAACACAAGGGACGGGTCGGTTTCGAGGAAGGGGTCAACCTTGGCCGGGACGCGGCCATCAAACGAGCCGTAGGCGTCGGCCAGGGCATAACCTTGGCCTGGGTGATAGTGGAGGTTGCTATAACGGGCCAGGATCAGGTGCAGCTCGTCTGGCGGGACCGGGTCCAGGAAGAAACCCTGGCCGATGAGGAGGGCGGCCAGATCCCACACGGGCATGAAGGTGCGCAGTTTGCGGTCCAGGCGCAGGATCTCTTCGGCGACGGTGGCCACAGCCAGGTTGCGCAGGTCCATATCCTTGGCATTCCGCATCTCTTTGGGCTGCAAACGCAGGGTGAAGCGGCGGGCCTCGGCGTCGTCCACCTGGATCATCACGTCGTCCTGGGGCTGGCCCCCGGCCGCGTCCACCCATTTGGCCAGGCGCTCGCCAAACTTCAGCGCCCAGACCTTGCGGTCGATAACGATGGGGATGGAGAGGGGCGCGCTCTCGCCGATCAGGGTCAGGTGTACCGGTTGCAGATCCATGCGCTGGGTCTGGAAGAAGTCCGGGGCCAGGACCCCGTGCAGCATTTCGTCCAAATAGATCACGCCTCGGCGCAGTTCCACCTTGCTCAACGTGTGGCGGAAGGTGTTTCCCCGCAGCAGGGACGAGAGCCAGCCAAAGTGGCCCTCGCTGACGGGGATGGCCTGATAGAGCTTGGCCATGGCCTGATAGACGGCGCTGCGGGCGCTCTTGGTCAGGGGACGTCGGTCCTCGACCGCGGCCAACAGGTCATCCATACTCATGGGGCCGTCCGCACTGCGCAGGGCCTGACGCACACACTCTGTATAACTTGGGTAGATCGAAGTTTTGGGCATACGGATGCTCCTTCCACAGTAGAATTGATGGCCCAATTATGGCACAAATGGGGGCAATTGTCTATACGTGAAAGTCAAAAGCAATCGTTGGCAAGGACAAAAATAGAACACAGATTTGACGGATCGAACGGATCAAAACGGATAAAAGCCAAAGGTTCGAGATAAAATCCGTTTTGATCCGTCAAATCCGTCTGATCCGTGTTCTATTTTTTGATCCACGAATCTTCACAGATCGACACGAATCTTTTCAAAAAATCCGCGGGAATCCGCCAAATCCGCGCCATCCGCGTTCTATTCCGGATCTTGTTCACAACAAAACGCCGGGATCTGCGATCACAGATCCCGGCGTGGGTGTGTGTTTATGGGATTGTTGCGGCTCGGGACGACTACGCGGCCAGGGCCATCATGGGGCGAAACTTGTAGCCATAGATGATCTGGCCCTCCTCGCCCTCTTCCCGCAGCTTGCGGGTGACCATCTCCACTTTCATGCCGATCTTGACATCGAACCCATCCACATCGGTCAACTGGGCGGTGACCATCTCGCCTTCCTGCAACTTGACCAGGGCGATGGTATAGGGAGCCTGATCCCCAAAGCCCTTGGGCACGCTGTACATGGTGCTGAAACTGTAGACTTCGCCCAGACCGCTCATGGTGTGGGCGGGGCCGGCCTGCTCGCTGCAATGGGGGCAGACATCCCGGGGCGGAAAGATGGCTTTGTGACACGCCGGGCAGACTTCGCCGGTCAGGCTATAGCGCTGGTTCTTGGTTCGCCACATGGTTGCGATACTCATAAATAGTAGATGTCCTCTCAGAAGTGCTTGTCAGGATTTCGGGTTGGGTACTCGTCAATAGGGTTGAGTATACCAGAATGTGGCCGTCATTTTCTATCAAAAACGGGCGATTTGGCACGCTGATAGCTTTTGACAGGTGGGTTTTGGGTCAAAATCAGTATATTATGTAACTTCTTCGAATGCTCTACCAGATTCTACGTAGTTTTTGATGCGGGGTGCCCCGGATCAATTCGGGATCAAAAAACCGTTCGACTTTTTGGAAAAGTCGGACGGCTGATGGTCGCAAATAGGTTTGGCGGGATATTGCACATGGCACTATCGGCTCGAACGCCGGTTGAGTAGGCCGAGTCCACCTGCCAATCTCGCTGACCTGGGATTGAGGCCGTATCGAAACCTGTTACGGTATACTAGACGAAGTGGTGCCGATGAGGTAAAAACAGGGTGAAATCTGACCTATCCGATCCCATCGGCACCACTTCGTCTAGTATGCCGTAACAGGCACCACTTCGTCTAGACCGTAACAGGTTTCGATACGGCCGGAAACTGCCCCGACCTACTCAACCGGCGGATGCTAGTCTCCGGTCACACCCCCAAAATATGGGTCAAAATGGTGGCTCCGCTGCCGCCGATGTTTTGGGCCATGCCGATGCGGGCGTTCTTGACCTGGTTGGCCCCCGCGCCCCCGGTGAGCTGCAAGACGGTCTCGACGATCTGGTAGACCCCGGTGGCCCCGACCGGATGGCCCCGGCTCTTCAGCCCGCCCATTGTGCTGAGGGGCAATTGGCTGTCGATGGCGATCAACTCCTCTTGGGCAAAGCGCCAGCCCTCGCCCCGCTTGGCAAAGCCGGACGCCTCCAAGCTCAACGCGCTCATGATGGTGAAGGCGTCGTGGATCTCGAAGACGTTGATGTCCTGGGGGGTGAGGCCGGCCTGCAAGTAGGCTTTTTGGCTGCTGATGTAGGCGGCGTTGAGCCACAGGGGGTCCTTGCGGTCGTGGACGGCCAGGGTGTCCGTGGCGCTGGCGCTGCCGATGATCTGCACCGCGCCCCGGTGGTGGCCCGTGGTGTACTCCCGCACCATCTGGGTGGGGACCAGGATCACCGCGGCCGCGCCGTCGCAGACCGGGCTGCTGTCCATCATGTTGATGGGCGAGGCGATCATGGGGGCGTTGCGATAGGTCTTGAGGCTGATGGGCTTTTGGAACATGGCGTTGGGGTTGTTGGCCCCGTTGCGATGGGCGTTGATGCTGAAGTTGGCGAAGCCCTCCATGGGCACGTTGTATTCGTGCATATAGCGCTGCATAACCAAGGCGTTCAACCCCACAAAGCTGACACCCATCAGGGCCTCATAGTCCGCGTCCGATGCGGTGGCCAGACCGGCGGTGACGTCCATGCCCACGGAATCGGTCATTTTTTCCACACCGGCCACGATCACCACGTCGTGGAGACCGCTGGCCACGGCCATGTAGCCCACCCGCAGGGCCGCCGCGCCGCTGCCGCAGGCCGCCTCGATCTTGGCCGCCTCGATGCCGCGCAGACCGCAGAAGTCGGCGATCAGGGTGGCCAGATGCTCCTGGCCCAACAGGGTGCCGCTCATCATGTTGCCCACAAAGAGGGCGTCCGCCCGCTCGATATTGGCATCCCGCATGGCCGCAGAGACCGCGTCATAGCCCAAGTGTCGGATAGACCGGTCCCAATGCTCGCCCACAGGCGTCTGGCCGATCCCGACGATAGATACGTTGCGCATTGTGTGCCTCCGGTTGCGTAACGAGCAATGAGTAATGAGTAA
>CAZKEX010000408.1:0-4225 GCA_964551895.1 uncultured Caldilineaceae bacterium
GAGCCAGAAAGCCGGACCCATTGGGTCGTCCGCCTCACCCTCTGGCTGGCCCGCACCCTGCGTCCCCGCCTGGGCTGGATCGTCTTTGCCGCCACCGCCGCCCTGGTCCTGTGCGCCCTGTTGGGGCTGGAGGCCACCCGCTGGGTCAACGTCCGCCAGGCCCGCTTCCCTCTCACCTGGCTGGTCGTCGCCGCCCCCACGTCCGCCTGGCTGATCCGTGCCCTTGGATCCCGATCGATCCTTTCCCGCCTCACTGCCTTCTTTCTCCATCTGATTCTCGCCCCCCTGATCATCGCCCAGATCCTCGTGGGCTGGCTGCCCACTTTTTCTGAGCTGTGGACCACCTTTCGGGCCGTCGATCCCGCCCCGAACTGGCAGGATCTGGGCTGGCAAATGGGGGCGGCGCTGGAACGGCTGGGGCTGCGCATGGTCCTGTGGGTGGACGGCGTGCGCACCGGCGGGGCTACCCAGGATGACCTGGTCTTCCTGGCCCTGGCCCTGTTGGTGATCTGGATCGCCACCGCGCTGACCGTGGAACTGCTCCACGCCACCCAGCGCGGGCTGATCTCCGCCCTGCCCCTGCTCTGGCTGATCGGGGCTATGGTCTACTACAGCAACGACCACCGCCTCTATCTGGTCGCCGCCATCGCCCTGGCCCTGGCGCTGCATCTGCGCCTGGATCAACAATCCCTTTTCGCCGACTGGACCCGCCGGGATGTCGCCTTCAGCCCGGACCTGGCCTTGGACCGTATGGTGGCCGCCGCGCCCCTGATAATGGTCGTGCTGATCCTGGCCGCTCTCACCCCCAACCTCTTTATCCGCCCCCTGGCCCGCTCGGTCTATGACGCCATGCGGCCCTGGAACGACCGTCTGACCAGCGTGGGCGACCGGCTTTTCCCCGACATGCAGCGAGATCTCTACAATCGCTTTGCGTCCGGCGGCCTGGGCGGGCTGCCCAACAGCTTTCTTTTGGGGGGCGGGCCGGATCTGGGCGACCGGGTGGTGATGCGCATCCGCACCAACGAGAGCCACATGCAGGACACGGGCATCAGCGGCCCGCCCATCCCCCTGGGCCACTATGTGCGGGGGGCAACCCTGGCGGTCTACGACGGCCAGGGCTGGCAGAACCCGGATCTGCTGGCCCGCGCCGAGCTGTCCGCCAACCAGCCCTGGGCCGAGATCGACCAGAGCCTGCGCCGCCCCTTGCTCCAAAGTATCCTCCTCACCGACGCCGCCCCGGTGATCTACGCCGCGCCCGAGCCCGTGGAGGTCAGCGCAGAGGTGGCCGCGGAGACGGTCAACAACAGCCTGATCGCCCTGCGTCCGGCGGACCCCGGCTCCGCCCGCAGCTACACCGTCCTCTCCGCCCTGCCCGCGGTGGACGCCGCCACCCTTTCCGCCCTGCCCCCGCTCTCGCCAGACGATGCTCTCGCCCCCTTCCTGGCCCTGCCCGACACCATCACCCCTCGCACCCGCCAACTGGCCGGGGATCTGAGCGCGGGGTCATCCTCGGCCTATGCCACCGCCGCCGCCATCGAAGCCTATCTGCGCACCCTCCCCTATGATTTAGACGTGGACAAGCCGCCATCGGATGTCACCGACGTGGCCGACTATTTTCTCTTTGACCTGCAACGGGGCTATTGCGACTATTACGCCACGGCTTTCATTGTGTTGGCCCGGCTCAACGGCCTGCCCGCCCGCTTTGCCACGGGCTACGCCATGGGCAGTTGGGACGACGTGGAGCGGGAGTGGACCGTCACCGAGGCCCAAGCCCACTCCTGGCCGGAGGTCTATTTCCCCCAGGCCGGCTGGGTGGCCTTCGAGCCGACCGCCGGGCGTCCGCCCCTGGTGCGCTGGGCCGCGGCCACGGCCCCAAGCCTCCCCAGCCCCCAAGCCACGCCCCAGTTTGACCCATTCCAGCCCACGGGCATCCAATGGCGCACCCTGTGGGGCATCGCCTGGAACTGGCAGATGCTCTTCTGGCTGCTGCCCATTGGCCTGCTTCTGGCCGGGCTGGTCAGCCTGATCTGGCGCTGGCGTCTCAGCCGGGAAGACGCCTGGCTCGGTCTCCTGGCCTGGGGCACACGCCTGGGCCGCCCCGCGGCAGAGGGCGAAACCGAGTTGGAATACGCCCACGGTCTCGCCGCCCACCTCTCCGCCCGTGGGTCCGCCCACCGCCCGGAGCAGACCCGCACGGTCAACCGGGAGATCCTCGCCCTCAGCCAAGAGGCCAGCCAGATCCACTACGGCCCGGCGGAGCAACGTCCGCCCGCCCAAATTGCCGCCCACCGCCGCTGGCGCATCCTGCGGAGCTATTTGGTGCGCATGTGGATGCGGCGATGAATGTTGGGTTTTGTAAATCCAGAATGCCAGCGCAGGTTGAGGTTTCGATCTGCCGATCCAACGAGAGGACCACGACACGACCAATGCTCCCACCCCAATCCCAAATCCCAAATTCCCAATCCCCCCTCCGCCTGGTCGTCGTCGGCACCTCCGGCTCCGGCAAGACCACCTTGGCGGCCCAGGTGGGCGAAATCCTGGACATCCCCCACATCGAGATCGACGCCCTGCACTGGGGACCCAACTGGACCGAAACCCCCGAGGCCGAGCTGCAGGCCAAACTCCTGGCCGCCACATCCGGCCCGGCCTGGGTCGTGGATGGCAACTACAGCAAAGCCCGCCCGGTCCTCTGGCCCCGGGCCACCACAATCGTCTGGCTGGACTACGGTTTGCCCGTCTTGCTCTGGCGTATTCTGCGCCGCACCTTTGGCCGGGTCTTTCTGCGCCAAGAACTGTGGAACGGCAACCGAGAAGGCTTCCGCCAAGCCTTCCTTAGCCGCAATTCCATCATCTATTGGGTCCTCACCACCTACAAACGCCGCCGGGTCGAATACCCGATCCTCTTCGCCCAGCCCGAAAACGCCCACCTCACCGTCATCCGCCACCGCACGCCGGGGGAGACGAGGGCGTGGATGCGTGGGATTGGCCAAGGGGTAAAATGAGTAAGGAGTAATGAGTAATGGGGTAGTGGGAGTTTTTGAGTATCCCGGGTCATCGTCAACACCAATTACTTTTTACTCCTTACTCATTGCTTCACCATCCAACAAGAAAGGCTCCACCTATGCACACCCTCCTCCCCACCATCCGCCGTTGGCAAGCCCAGGGCAAAGCCGTCGCCCTGGTCACCCTTGTGCAGGTCTATGGCTCCGCGCCCCAGCCGTTGGGGGCCAAAATGGTCGTCTCCGCCACCGGGGAGATGGAAGGTTCGGTCTCCGGCGGCTGCGTGGAGGGGGCCGTGGCCCAAGAAGCCATGCAGATTCTCAAGACCAGCGTCCCCAAACTGATCCCCTACGGCATCGCCGACGAGCTGGCCCAATCCGTCGGCCTGGCCTGCGGTGGGGCCATCGAGGTCTTTATCGAACCCCTGGCCGGTCCCGTCATGGCGGCGTTGTTAGGGGCTGTTGAGCGGGCAGAACCCGTCAGCGTGGCGAAAATCTTGGCCCGGCAGACAGACCTTGGGTCAAGCCAATGGGGGTCCCTGCTCTTTGGGGACCGTCTCGCCGCCCTCGGCACCCTGGGCGACCCGACCGTGGACGATCTGGCCCGATCCGCGTTGGCCGAACTGGGCCCGGGCAATTCGGCCCGCCGCCTCACCCTGGCCGGCGCGGAGATCTTCATCGAGCGCATCCTGCCCCCGGCCCGGCTGATCATCGTGGGCGCGGTCCACATCGCCCAGCCCCTGGTCACCTTTGGCAACGAGCTAGGCTTCCACACCGTGGTCATCGACGCCCGCGCCGCCTTCGCCACCCCAGAGCGCTTTGGCCACGCCAAGGACCTGCGCATCGGCTGGCCCGCCGATATTCTGGCCCAGATCGGGCTGGACGAGAACAGTTACATTGTCGTCCTCTCCCACGACGAAAAGTTGGACAACCCGGCCTTGGCCGTTGCCCTGGCCCACCCCGTGGCCTACATCGGCGCCCTCGGCTCCCGGCGCACCCACGCCAAACGGGTGGACGCCCTCACCGAACTGGGCGTCACCCCCGCTCAAATCGCCCGCATCCACGCCCCCATCGGCCTGGACCTGGGCGGCCGCCACCCCGCCGAGATCGCCGTGGCCATCATGGCGGAGATCGTGGGGATCAAAAATAGAACGCGGATTTGACGGATCGAACGGATAAAAACGGATTTTTTAGATCTGTTTTGATCCGTCAAATCCGTCCAATCC
>CAZKEX010000409.1:0-4220 GCA_964551895.1 uncultured Caldilineaceae bacterium
CGCTTTAGAAAAAATGAAGCTAAGACTTGGAACTAAAGATCCAACTGCCAAGATCGAAATTGAAGACGAGCATTTCATATATACAGATCAAAATGAACTTGAGTCCGAAATTCTTCAAAGAGGTCTTTCTCTTGAAGCAGTTGCTAATCTTCACTATGCGGAGAAATTCGTTAAACAGTATATTTCCACGAACATAGATCGAAATTCAAGTGTTCCTTATTAGGAACGGATATTCAAACATGAACCGCACTCGCCTAGTTTTCATCAGCATCATCGTTCTAGCCCTTGCCGTTGTGGGGATTTCCCTGGCCCTGCGCACCGGTGGCGACAGCGGCACGGCCCTGACCGTGACCAAACCGGACACGGTCACCGTACGGGTGATCACCGCCCTGCCTGTGGAGGAGTGGGTGAGCAAGGCCGCGGCCAGCTACAACGCCGGCAGCCCCACCATCGACGGCGTGCCCATCCAGGTGGAGATCGTGGGCATGGACGGCCTCACCGCCCTGGGCAAATGGGACCGCAACGAATACGGCTCCCTGGCCGACGGCTTGACCCCGGAGCAGGTGGCCGAGGCCCAGCGCACCACCCTGGCCAACTTCCCCACGGTCTGGATCCCCGACAGCCGCTATCTGGTCGAGCTGGCCAACGCCTCGTATAAAGAGCGTTTGGGCCGGGATGTCTTCCTGACCGACGGCGAATATCGGGCCCGGCCCATCGCCGTCAGCCTCTTCAACTGGGGCATCTACGACAGCCGGGCCACGGTCTTGGAGCAGAAGTACGGCGACATTTCGTGGGAGACCATCCACGCCGCGGCCACGGCCAAGGGCGGCTGGCCCGAACTGGGCGGGGACCCAAGTTGGGGCTTCTTCAAATTGGTGGTGCCCAATCCGTCCAAAAATGTGGGCGGTCTGGCGGCCATGATCGCGGCGGCCGGCGAATTCTACGGACGCACGGATATCTCCGTGGCCGACATCACCCAGCCGGACTTTCAGGCTTGGCTGGTGGAGTTGATGGGCGCCACCACGGACGTGGGCAGCGCCAGCGCCTACACGGCCCAGGATTTCGCCCTCTTCGGCTACAGCGTGGGGGACGGCGGCCAGCTTTTGGAGAGCGATCTGCTCCAAAATATGCAGGGCATCCTGACCCGCTGGGAAGATCCCCTCCAGCTCTACTATCCCAAATATGTGACCTGGTTCGACTTCCCCTACACGGTCTGGATCGGGCCGGAGACCAGCGCCATCCAGAAGAACGCGGCGCTTGAGTTCCAGCGTTTCCTGCTCCAGGACGCCCAGCAAAAGGCGGCTTTGGCCTACGGTCTGCGCCCGGCCAACCCCAACATCGCGGTCACCGACAGCCCGGACAGCCTCTTCGCCAAGTGGGCGGACCAGGGCGTGCAGCCCGTAGTCCCCCGGGCCGATGCCATGCGCAGCCCGGATCGGGACGTGCTGTTGGCCCTCCTGCGATGGTTTGATCTGAATGTGGCCCGGTAGGGGTGGCCTGATATGAGCAATTCCAAAAATTTCCGCAAGCGCTCGAAGAAGGGCGCATCGAAACCGAATATCCGCCTGATCTTGGGCATCGTGGCCGTCAGCTTCGTGATCGTCTCGGCCCTCTGCGTCACCGCGGTGGTCGGGATCAATCGCTGGCTGAACGACCAAAACACGCCCAGTCAAACCACGGTCGCCGACCCCCTGGCGGACCTGCCCCCCTGGTCCGCCACCCAGGCCGACTTGATCATCGCCGTCTCGCCCAGCATGGCCCAGACCTTGCAGCCCCTGGCCGAGCAGTTCAACGGCCAAGATCAACGCACGCCCGACGGCGAGACCATGCGGGTGACCCTGCTCACGGTCAACCCGGACAAGATGGTGGACCAGGCCATGGGCCAGCCCCCCTTCCAGGCCGTCAACCCGGACAGCAGCCTGTGGCTCAACCAGATGGACCAGCGCTGGGCGGATCTGCAAGCCGGGGGCGACGCCGGCGGCTCCATGGCCATCGGCGTGCGCCGGGTCAGCGATCCGGTCCGCTACGCCACCAGCCCCATCGTGATTGCGGCCTGGGAAGCGGTGGCCAAGGAGTTGGGCTGGCCGGACAACCCCGTGGGCTGGCAGCAGATCCAGGCCAAGGCCACCGCGGACCCCAACTTCAAGTGGAACCATCCCAGCACCAACAACGCGGCCGGCATGTTGGCCACCCTGGCCGAGTTCTACGCCGGGGCCGGGCTGACCCGGGGCCTCACGGCTGAAGCCGCCACAGCTCAGACCACCTTGGATTATGTCAAATCCGTGGAGGCGACGATCCAATTTTATGGAGAGGGCGAAGAGGTAATTGTGCAACGTCTCGCCGCCGAAGGACGTGATTTTCTCGACGCCTTTGTGGCCCAAGAACGTAGCGTGATCGATTGGAACCGTCAGCATCCCAACGACCGGCTGGTCGCCATCTATCCCGCCGAAGGCACCCTGTGGACCGACCATCCCCTGGCCCTGCTGGAGATCGGCCCCACCGAGGCCCGCCCGGTGACGGACAATCAGCGCCGCACCTTCCAGGCCTTCACCCAATTCTTGCTGGGCGGCGATGTGCAGGCCAGCCTGCTCACCACCGGCTTCCGCCCGGCGGACCTGAGCCTGCAACTGGACCAGGGCAGCAGCCCCTTCGCCAGTCCTGGCACACCTCCCGCTGTGCAGTGGCGAGAACCCCAGACAACCTTGCAGATCCCATCCTCCGAGGTGGTCGATGTTGTACAAAATGTGTGGTCGTATACCAAGCGGCCCACCAATGTCTACCTGGTCGTGGACACCTCCGGCAGCATGGAGGGGAGGAAGTTGGACCGCACCAAGCAAGCCCTCCTCTCCTTCGTCGAGCAGATCCAGGGCAGCCGGGACAAGGTGGGGATCATCGAGTTTGGCTCCGGGGTGAAGAGCTTCGAGCCTCTCAACGAAGTGGACGATGTAGGCCGCCAACGGCTCACCGCCCTGATTGCGGGCATGAACGCAGACGGCTACACCGCCCTGATCGACGCCACCTATGCCGGTGTGGAAGATCTGCATCTGCTGGCCGAGGACGGGGCCATCAACGCCCTGGTGGTGATGACCGACGGCAACGAAAACGACAGCCGTTACGATCTCAACGACCTGCAGGCCCTGGTCGGCCAGCCCAACCGGGTGCCCGTGGTCATCTTCACCATCGCCTTTGGCGACGAGGTCGATGATGTCCTGCTCCAAGAGATGGCCCGCCTGGGCAACGGCCAGTTCCGCCGGGCCGACGAGACGGATATTGAGGAGTTGTACCGGATTATTTCCACGTATTTTTAACGAGTGAGGCGTAACGAGTAATTTTGGGGTGGCGAAGCGCTGGGGTGTTTTGGTCTAATCTGCCAACAACGCATTACTCGTTACTCATTACTCGTTATCCGTCACTCGATAGGCGCTCACCATGACAACCATTCGCTCTGAAATCCAAAAAAAGGCCCAGTCAGCCATATTCCAGTACGCGGTCATGCGCATTGAAAGCGCGGTTGTGATCGCGGGCACCCTCCTGTTGACCGTGCTGCTGCCCCGGCCCTTTGGCTGGTGGCCGATCTGGGGCTGGCCCGTGTTGGGCATCCTGGCCCTGGGCGCACTGGTCTATTCCAGCATGACCGACGCCGACGCCAACGCCCAGGTGATCCTCAAGCTCTTCCAGGAGCAGTTCAACCCCCGGGAGATCAAGAACCGGGAGCTGCGCCAGGAGGTGGAGACCGGCCTGGAATACCAGCGCCGCATCGAGGCCAAGATCCGCAAGCAGCGCCCCGGCGTCATGCGGGACCGCCTGGAAGACACGGCAGGGCAGATCAGCGAGTGGGTGGCCACCATCTTCCGCCTGGCCCAGCGGCTGGATGCTTTCCAGTCGGATCAACTCCTGGACCGGGAGCGACAGGCTGTGCCCAAAGAGGTGGAGTCCCTCACCGCCCGGCGCAAGTTGGAGGGCAACCCCGGGGTCCAACAGCAGTTGGACGACGTGCTGGACGCCAAGCGCAAGCAGTGGGTCGCCCTGCGCGCCCTGGACGCCCGCATGAAGCAAGCCCAACTCCAACTCGACCAAAGCCTCACCGCCCTGGCCACGATCTACAGCCAGGTCCAACTTATTGACGCCCAAGATGTAGACAGCGGCCGCGCCGAGCGGCTGCGAACGGACATCAAGGAGCAGGTGGATCGATTGAACGATCTGGTGTCGAGCATCAATGA
>CAZKEX010000410.1:0-4209 GCA_964551895.1 uncultured Caldilineaceae bacterium
ACCCACGCCCATGCCCATGCCCATGCCCATGCCCACGCCCACACCGCCCTCCTTGGAACAAGAGATCAAGGACTTCTTCGCCCAGCACAAGGTGGATTTTGACGACCGCTCCCGGTCATTTACCCGGCTGGACTTTGGCTATGGGGATGAGTTTGCCAACCGCTACTTTGCCTTTGACGCCAAGGAAAAGCGGCAGCGCTACAATCCTCGCAATTGGCCCACCCAAATCCCCGAAGAACATCTTTTTATCATCGATGACCTGGCCGCCCGCAAGATCTTGATGCACGCGCCCAACGCCGGGCTGCTGGTGCGGGATACCAGCCAGGAGACCACCGCCTACTATTTCTACTCGGTGGTGGACCTCTTCCTGATGCCCAAGCAGCGGGTGAACCGGACCATCCGCTCCCAGCGCAAGAGTACGGGGGCGGGCGAGGCCGAAGAGTTGAAGGGCAAGTGGCTGATCGATCTGCGCAACGGCCACGCCAGCCCGGATCTGCGGGGGGCGTTTGTGCACATCAAGCGCTATTTGGATGAACGAGAAGCGATTTTCCACCAAATCCTGGCCTGCCACGGGGATTTTGTGGGCGAAGAGATCGGCAGCGGCGGCATCACCCGGCAGGGGAAGCATTGGCAGGTGGATGTGAGCGAGACGCGATAGTCAATGCACAATGGACAATTCACAATGCACAATGGGGTATCAAAGGGGATTCCATGAACTTTAACCACTATTTTACAAATGCGGAGTTGGACGGTATTTTGCACGGCTGGGCGGATGAATTTCCGGACCTGGTCGAGTTGTCCACCATTGGGCGCAGCCACGAGGACCGGCCCATCTGGCTGTTGACCGTGACCAACACGGTCACAGGCAGCCACGACACAAAGCCAGCCGTGTGGATCGACGCCAACATCCACGCCACGGAGGTGGCCGGGACGACGGTTGCCCTGCACATCGCCCACACCCTGCTCTCCGGCTACGCCACGGATGCCCAGGTGACAAGGCTATTGGATGGGGCCACCTATTACATCGTCCCCCGAGTCAATCCAGATGGGGCGGAACTGGCTCTGGCCGACATTCCCACCTTTCTCCGATCTGGCACCCGGCCCTACCCCTTCCCGGAAAAGCAGGAGGGCATCCACCAGACCGATGTGGACGGCAACGGGCTGATCCTGCAGATGAGAATGGTGGACCCTAACGGCGACTGGACCGTCAGCCCCATCGACCCCCGGGTGATGGTGAAGCGGGGGGCGGACGAGCAGGGCGGGACCTACTATCGCCTGCTGCCCGAGGGGGTGGCCGAGGCGTGGGACGGGGTCAATATCAAGGTGGCCCCGGCGCATCGGGGGCTGGACTTCAACCGCAACTTCCCGGCAGAGTGGCAACCCGAGGACACCCAGCGGGGCGCGGGGGACTATCCTGGCTCCGAGCCGGAGATCCGGGCCCTGCTCGACTTCTTCACCGGCCACCCAAACATCAGCGCCGCCCTCTCCTATCACACCCAGAGCGGTGTGATCCTGCGCCCGTTGAGCAGCAAGGCGGACGAGGCCATGGAGACGCCGGATCTGTGGACCTATAGGGCCATCGGCCAGCGGGGCACGGATCTGGTGGGCTACCCCAACGTCTCCATCTTCCACGGCTTCAAATATCACCCCAAAGAGATCACCGTGGGGGCCTTTGACGATTGGGTCTACGACCAATACGGCATCTTCGGCTTCACGGTGGAATTGTGGGATCTGCCGGGCCGGGCCGGGATTGCGGATCGAGATTTTATCGAGTGGATGCGTCAGCACCCCCACGAGGACGACATCAAGATCTTCCAATGGCTGTTGGCCAACGCCGGGCCGGACACCATCTTCGACTGGCAGCCCTTCGACCATCCCCAACTGGGGCCGGTGGAGATCGGCGGCATCAACCACATGTATACGTGGCGCAACCCGCCCCACGCCTTCATGGGCGAGGAGGCGGCCCGCAACACGCCCTGGGCCTTGGCCTTGGGGGACATGCTGCCCAAGCTCAGCGTCCACAGCCTGGAGGTGACCCCGGCTGGCGCGGGCGCGTACCGCATCCATTTGGTGGTGGAAAACGGCGGCTATCTGCCCACCTTCACCAGTGTGCAGGGGCAAAAACGCAAGGCCACGCGCCCGGTGCGGGTGGAGCTGGATCTGCCCGAAGGGGTGGCATTGGTGACGGGCAAGGCCAAGACCGATCTGGGCCATCTGGAGGGGCGCAGCAACAAAGTCTACGCCATGGCCCACTTCGCCACCAGCCCCACGGACAACCGCACGGACGCCCAGTGGGTGGTGACCGGGCCGGCGGGGGCGGAGATCGGTGTGAAAATCTTGAGCGACCGGGCGGGGTCGATGGAGCGGCGGGTGGCGCTGGGATAAAAGATTCTTGATTTTGGATTTTTGATTTTGGATTGGGGTGGCGGAAATCCGTGGGCTGGGGCTCAGGCTAAGACGTCGAGGCTTTTCCCAAAAGCCCGACGTCTGGGTTTACCCGATCCCCGCCTATGTTCCTGAGTATTTCGGCTCATTGGGATGTCCGTGGTCAACCCGCTGCGGTTTCGATACGACCGGAAACTGCCCCGGTCTACTCAACCTGCGCTAGCCCGCAGACCACAGAAGATTCTAATGAGCCGGTATTTCTTTTGCCAAGATCGGGGTGGCGAGAAGTCCGGCTTTCTTCAAAAGCCGGACTTCCCCGGGCCCGCTGCCCATGTCACATACTTGCACGTTGCTCCAGCATCCTTTCAATACCGCACCAAGGCCCGCCCACATGCCCGATTCGTTGACCATTGCCCGTATGCCCAATCAAGATATTCCCACACCCACCTGGGGCGACGGCGTGGATCAAATCCGCGCCGTCTTGGGCGTACCCCACAACCCGTCTTTGTTGCCGCCCCACTTTCTCAAATCGGCCTTTCGGCGGCTTGGGGGGGAGATCTTCACTGTGGACCGGGGCGGAGAGATGGTCGGGGCGGCCTTTCTGTTGCCCGGTCCGCTCTCCCCGGCCGGCGGACGGACGGCCACCCTGCGGGTCCATGCCGCGCCCCAGACCGGGTCCCAGGCCGGGCCGGTGGATTGGGAAGCCGTGGCGGATCTGGTTGCGGCCCAACTTTCACTCGCCGCCGTGGGGATCTTTGACCCCCGGCTGCCCCACGCCTTCGCCCCCACCCATCATCTGCAAGATGGGCTGGACCTGGGCCGCCCGGACGCGGCCGAGGCCGAGCAGATCCGGCGGCTGCAACAGAAGGTGTGGATGGTGGCGGACGAATACCTCTATCCCGCGGACATCCACACGCCGGACTTTGGCCTGGCCAGCTCGTTGGTGGCCAGAGACGGGGCAGATAGGATAGATGGGACAGATGGGCCGGTGGTGGGCAGTCTCTTTGGCTTTTTTAGATGGGACGACGCCGGGTTGCCACAGCCCTGGGCAGAGCGCTTCCAGCACCGCTTGCGTGTGGAGTCCCAATCCCTGGCCGTGGAGCCGGCCTATCGAGGGCGGCACATTGCTTTTGCCCTCAAGCGGATGCAGGCCCAGCAGGCCCTGGCCCTAGGGGCGGATCTGGTGGAGTGGACCACGGATTCGCTGCTCTTTGCCAACGCCGTGCTAAATTTTGGCAGGCTGCGGGCGGTCTGCACCCATTTTTACCCGGACCTGATCCCCTTTCGCAACGTTTTGAACCAACTGCCCGCCTCCCGTCTGCGTATGACCCTGTTGCCCGGCACAGATCGGGTGCAGAGCGCCCTGACCGATCCTGGGGCCATCCGTTCTATACAGGACCTTTCTGCCCAGACCATACGGGTCAACGACGGCTGGGCCACCCCTCTCTTCAACGCAGACGCCCCCACCATCGCCGTGGAGATCCCGGCGGATTGGGCCGCGCTCCAGCGCACGGATCTGCCCACCGCCGCCCGCTGGCGAGAGACCACGGATCGTCTCTTGGCCCACTATGTCGGTACCCAGCCCGGCCAGTACATCCTCACCACCCCGGCGCGGCAAGGCGACCGCTGCTTCCTCGTCGGCGAGCGGGTGGATGATGGGTTGTTGGCGCGGCTGGGGGAGATATTGATTGGTTGATTTGTTGATTTTTCGTGTCAACCAAGCGTCGTCGTTTCCCCACCAATCAACAAACCAACCAATCAACAAAAGGACCACCCATGAAAATCACCCAGATCGACCTCTTCATCGTCCGTCAAGAGATGGTG
>CAZKEX010000411.1:0-4198 GCA_964551895.1 uncultured Caldilineaceae bacterium
AGAATCAGCGCATTCCGGTGGGGGGGTATGTGGCGGACGGACGGAGATGGGCCGAACTGCGGCTGATGGTGGATGGCGTCCCCCTGCTCTCCGCCACGGACAGCGTCCGGCTGGATGGCTGGTGGACCTTGGTGCCGGGGCAGCACACCTTTTGGATGGAAGGGCGGGTTGCGCCGGGCGGCGAAATTGTGAGATCCGCGACGGCCTTAGTTGTGGTAGAATAGGGGAGGACTTCGACAAGCTCAACCCGGCGGGCGGGAACGATTGTTTGCCTTTGGTCTGGATTGCGTCTGTCTTTTGCCCCATGTTTGCAGATATACTGATAGAAACTTCGCAGATCTCCATCATCCACGCAACATTTGACGCGGCCTGTACGTCTCTTCCATAACAGGAGTTCGACTTTTTAGAAAAGTCGAACTTCTCCGCGATGGTTTTACCCAACGAGTACAAGAACGGAGAAAGCAAACCATGTCCCCAAAGCAACATTTTCCAAAAACCATCTTTGTCACCCTGCTATTGATGGCAGCGTTGACCGTCCTCACAGCCTGCGGCGGGGATGAAACCCCCACCCCCATGCCCACAACAGCCACGGCGGTGACGATCCTGCCCACGTCCACATCTGTGGAGGTGGCGGCCGCAGTCGAAGTCCAGGCTGTTGCGGCCACGGACACGCCTGCCCCGGCAGCGACGGACACCCCCGCCGCGCCCACGAACACGCCAGAGCCTTTGCCCCCCCTGCTCCTGGAGAGCGTCCCGGCCCAGGGCAGCAACTGGGACGGCGGACCCGTGCGCTTCACCTTTGACCAGCCCCTGGCCCCGGAGAGCGCCCTGGCCGTGACGGTCAACCCGGATCTGGCGGGCAGCGTGACCCTTGGCGGCGACGAGGGCGACGCCCTGGTCTTCACCCCGGCCCAGCCCGCCCAGGAGGGGACGACCTATACCTTCCGCCTGAGTGAGGCCATCGCCTCGGCCCAGGGCATCCCCATGCCCGGTGCGGACGAGGTGCGCCTCTCCCTGCGCACACCCTTGGCCGTCACCAGCATGACGCCGGGGGATGGCAACCGGGATGTGGCGACCGATTCCCAGATCACCCTGGTCTTCAACCGACCTGTGGTGGAACTGACGGGCATCGCCGACCAGACCGACCTGGCCCAGCCCTTGGCGTTGACGCCGGAGGTGGCGGGGAGCGGGCGCTGGGTGAGTACCAGCGTCTATGTCTTCAGCCCAGAGAGTGGGCTGGCGGGCAGCACGGACTACACTGGCGTGATTGCCGATCTGACTGCGGTGGACGGCGGAGCTATGGCCGGGCCGGTCAACTTCAGCTTCCGCACCGCGGCCCCGGTGGTGGCTGGGGTGGATGTGAGCGGCAACATGGTGCGCCCGGACACGGCCATCACCGTGCAGTTCAGCCAGCCCATGGATCGGGCCAGCACCGAGGCGGCCTTTAGCCTGGTGCGAGGCAGTGACAATAAGCCGTTGGCCTATCCCAGCCCCGAAACGCCGCCCGTGGGCAACGAGCCGGGCATGGCGGTGGCCGGCGCCTTTGCCTGGAACCCGACCGACACAGGCTTTGTCTTTACGCCGGATGAGTGGCTGGCCTTTGGCGGAAACTATACCCTGTTCGTAAACACGGATGCCCAGCCGGCCAGCCGCCAGGGCACCCTGCGCCAACCCTTCCGCAGCCAGTTTCAGGTGGTCAAGCTGCCTGGGGTGATCCGCACGGACCCCAGCGATGGGCGCACCAACGTGGTCACGGATGGCGGGGTGACGGTCTATTTCGCCGCCCCCCTCAGCCAAACTTTGGTGATGGAGAACATCCGCATCAGCCCAGAGGTAACAAGCACCCAGGTCTATAGCTGGTATTCGGACTATGACCAGCGTCTCTTCCTCAACTGGGGCATGGAGGCCCAGACCCAATACACGATTACTTTGGGCGGGGCCATGGGCGACGACTATGGCAACACCTTGGGCGAGGACTATCTCTTCAGCTTCACCAGCGGGGATCTGCCCACCTTTGCCAGCCTGAATGTGGACCGCTTTACCCACTTCAGCGCCTATACCATGCCTGTGGTGGCGGTCTCCTATCGCAATGTGGAGAAGGTGGATGTGGAGCTGTATCGCCTGCCCCTGGCCGAACTCTACAAGCTGACCGGCGAGAACCAGTGGCAGATTTGGGAGAAATACCGGGTGCCCAACCGAGACGCCAACCTGATCTGGGCCAACAGCCTGGAATCCAGCACCCCCCGCAACAAGATCGGCTATCAGCCGGTGCAGATCGTCGATGCCGACGGCAACCTGCTGCCCCCTGGCCTCTACTTCTTGGATGTGCGCACCCCGGGGGACTCGAGCCGCAACAATGCCATGCAGGCGGTCTTCGTTCTCTCCCACCACAACCTGTTGATCAAAAAGACGATCTCTGGCCCCAGCCTGGCCTGGCTGACGGATCTGCGCACGGGTCAACCCCTGGCCGACCAGACGGTCAACTTCATCAGCAACGGCCAGGCCCTGGGCAGGGGCGCCACAGACGCCGATGGCATCGCCCAGGCCCAGCTTGACATCAACCCAGAGCAGCCCTGGGTGGAGGTGCTGGCCGTGGCCGGGGAGCCGGGCGGGGAGGGCTTTGCCGTGGCCTCGTCGGGCTGGAGCCAGGGCATCGGCTCCTGGGAATATGGCATCGGCCAGGGCTACGAGACCGACCCCTATCGCTCGGTCTTCTACACGGAACGGCCCATCTATCGACCGGGGCAGACCGTGCATTGGAAGGGCATTGTGCGTCAACTGGCCGGGGAGGACTATGTGCTGCCGGCCCAGGAACTGCCCATCCACATCACCATCCGGGACGACCGGGGCAACACGGTGCAGGAGTTGGACGTGTCCCCCAACGCCCACGGCACGGTGGCCGGCCAGTTGGAGCTGGCCCCAGAGGCCACCACGGGCTACTACTATCTGGAGGCCCGCATCCTCACCGGAACCGACCGCTACAGCTATGGCGGCGCCGGTTTCCAGGTGGCCAGCTATCGCAAGCCGGAGTTCCAGATCAACGTCAGCGCCGAGTTGGACGAGGTGACCCAGAGCCAGATGGTCACTGTGACCATGCAGGCCGACTACTTCAGCGGCGGACCCCTGGCCAACGCCAATGTGGCGTGGCGCATCCTGGCCGAACCCTTCACCTTCTATTGGCCGGACGCGCCCAAGGGCCGCTGGTTCAGCTTCAACACCTTTGACCCCGACCAGAACAGCTATGACCCCTACGCAGGCTTCTTCTACGGTCTGATCAAGGAGGGCACGGGCAGTACCGACGCCCAGGGCCGCTTTGATCTGAGCGTCCCGGCGGATCTGGCCGATTCTCTCTCCAGCCAGCGCTGGTCCTTCGACATGACCGTGCAAAGCCCGACCAACCAGTTTGTCAGCGGCAACACCGCGGTGGTCGTCCACAAGAGCGACTACTATGTCGGCCTCAGCCCCCGCAGCTATGTGGTCAGCGCGGCAACCCCGGCGGAGATCGACGTGGTCACCCTGCAACCCGACTATGCCCCCTATCCCAACGCCGTCTTGCAGGCCGTGGTCTATCAGTTCAACTGGAACAGCGTCTTCGAAAAGGGACCGGACGGCATCATGCGCTGGACCGCCAACGTGGAGCGGGTGGCGGTCTTCACCGACACCCTGACCACGGACGCCACTGGCCAGGGGCTGTTGACCTGGACGCCGGAAAAGGGCGGCCAGTATCAGATCGCCCTCACCGGCCAGGATGAGCGGGGCAACGGCACCAGCGCGGCCACCTTTGTGTGGGTCAGCGACCGCAGCGCCACGGACTTTGTGCCCTGGCCCCGGGACAACAACGACCGCATCGAACTGGTGGCGGACAGTAAGCTCTACGCCCCCGGCGATGTGGCCAAGGTACTGGTGCCCAGCCCCTTTGTCAGCACAGAAAGCGCGCCGGTGATGGCCCTGGTCAGCGTGGAGCGGGCGGGGATTCTGGAGCATTCGGTGATCCAACTGGATGGCAATAGCCAGACCCTGGAATTCCCCATCACCGTGGAGAGCATCCCCAACATCTACATCAGCGTGGTGCTGGTGAAGGGGGTGGACGAGACCAACGATGTGCCCGCCATGCGGGTGGGCTATGTGCAGTTGAACGTAGACATCGCCCAAAAAGAGTTGACCATTGACATTCAGCCCTCCGCAGCCCAAGTGCGGC
>CAZKEX010000412.1:0-4176 GCA_964551895.1 uncultured Caldilineaceae bacterium
CCGCCCTTCCGGGCTGTTGCACCATTCGAGGGTTTTCTGCATGGCTTCGGGATAAGAGACCGTGGAGCGGAAGCCAAAGTCGGTCTTGGCACGATCGATGGCATAGGCCTGGTCAACGGCGATCAGGTAGACGGCTTGGCGGGTGAGGAGGGGGCGGGCAGAGAGTCGCAGCCCACCGTAGATCAGTTCAAAAAGGCGACCCGCGCCCAGGGCCAGCCCATGGGGCAGGTTGATTTTGACGCGAGGCAGATCCAGTCCGTCGGCCAGGTCGTTCACATATTCCCGCCATGTTTCGGTCGATTCGTCCCGCAGATTGTAGGCTTTGTCGACGGTGTTGGGCGACTGGGCCGCGGCGATGATGCCTGCAACCCCATTGTCGATGTATAGCAGCCCGGCAGGCGTGTTGCCGCCGTTGATAAAGATCATGCTACGATCCGCCAACAGGTTGGCGATCTCCGACACAAAGTCCTTGCTGCGGGGACCGTAGATGTTCACCGGGCGGATCACCGTGAAGGGCAGGCCGCTTTCCGCCCCGAAGTCCCACACGGCCTGTTCGCCCATGCCTTTGGATTTGTTGTAGGGCAGGCCCACATGGGTGATGGGGTAGCTCTCGTCGCAGGCGATCTTGGGGTAGCCGTAGACATCCGTGGTGCTGATGTGGAGAAAACGCTCCACGCTCTCGGCGGTGTGGGCGGCGCGCAGAAGGTTCTTGGTGCCGGTGACGTTGGTGGCGAAAAAGTCGTCCCAGCGTCCCCAGTCCGCCGAGAGGCCGGCGCAGTGGTAGATGTGGCTGACCCCGGCCACGGCGACGGCCAGGGCGGCCTTGTCACCCAGCCCGCCTTGCACCAGCTTCAGGTCGAGATCCGCTAAATGATCCAGCTTGCTGGTTGATCGGGCCAGAATGCGCACATCCTCGCCCCGGTTGACCAGCTCTCGGGCCAGCGCGCCGCCCAAAAAACCGCTGGCGCCGGTGACTAAAACCGTCATTAGATCAATCCCACAAGCTTGCCGGCGCCGATGAAGACCTCCAGGGCAAAGTCGATGTCCGCGGCGCTGTGGGCGGCGGTGACGTTGGCCCGCAGCCGGGCGGCCCCCTCTTGCACGGCCGGGGGCAGCACGGGCAGCACAAAGACCCCGTGGTCCTGGCAATACTTGGTCATGATCATGGCCCGCTCTTCGTCGCCCACCATGATGGGGACGATAGGGGTGACGGTGACACCGGTGTCGAAGCCAGCGGCCTGCAATCCGCCAATAAATTGGTCCACGTTGCGGCGCAGGATCTGGTTGCGCTCCACCCCTTCGTCCTCGATCACGTTGAAGGCCTCCAGGATGGCCCCGGCCACCGCGGGGGGCAGGGCGGCGCTGAAGACAAAGCCCCGGGCCGTGTGGCGCAGGAAGTTGATCAGCTTGGCATCACCGGCGATATAGCCCCCCACGCCGGGGATGGTCTTGCTCAGGGTGCCCATCTTGATGTCGATGCTGCCGGGCATGTCGAAGTGTTCTTCGATGCCCCGGCCTGTGGCCCCCAGGACGCCCAGGCTATGGGCTTCGTCGATCATCAGTCGGGCGTTGTATTTGCGGCACAGGGCCACCGCGGCCGGCAGGTCGAAGATGTCCCCGTCCATGCTGAAGACGGCATCGGCCACCACCAGCTTGCCCACATCTGCCGGGGCCTTGGCCAGGATGCGCTCCAGGTCTTCCATGTCGTTGTGGTGGAAGCGCTTGAACTCGCCTCGGGCCAGGACGCAGCCGTCCACGATGCTGGCATGGTTCCACTTGTCCGAGATCACCCAATCGCCCCGGCCCACCAGGGTGCTGACTGTGGCCAGATTGGTCACATAGCCCGTGGCATAGACGATGGCATCCTCCCGGCCCATGAAATCGGCGATGCGCTTCTCCATGTGGTCGTGGAGGTCCAAGGTGCCGCCCAGGATGCGCACACCGTGGGTGCCGGCGCCATATTTGTCCAAGGCCGCCTTGGCCGCCGCCACCACCCGGGGATGGTTGACCAGCCCCAAATAGCTATAGGTGGCAAACATCAGCTTGCGCTGGCCCTCGGTATGAACCCAGGGGCCGTCCAATTCATCCACAGGCTGGAAGTAGTAGTAGGTACCCTGCTCCTTCACCGCGGCGATACGGTCCCACCAGGCGTCGATCTTCCAGGTGAAGCCGTCCTGCTTTTCCTGCGCATCGGGCGCGCTGGCGCCGTTTCGGGCGTCCGCAGGCCCAACAGGGGGTTGAGCAGGGGGCTGAGCAGGGGGCTGGACAGGCGTCTGGACAAGGGGCTGGGTTTTGATGTTATCTGTTTGCACACTGGTCATGGTTTCACCGTTCGCTTAGTGTTCGCTAATTTGTGATGGGATCTAGATCCGGAAGCCTGTCTCCTGGACCCGGCGCAGTTCTGCTTGCATGGTGTTGCGTTCTTCTTCGAAGCCGGGGCGACCCAGCAGGGCATAGGTGCGAACCTTGCCTGCTTCCACACCGGGCTGGTTAAAGGCATCAATGTTGAACAGTTCGCCGGCGAAGGCGGTGGCCACTTCCAACAGATAGATCAGTTGGCCCACGGTGAAGGCGTTGACGGCGGGCAGGTTCCAGGTCATGTTGGGCCGACCGGCCGCAGCCAGGGCGGCCGCGGTGGCGAACTGCTCGGCATTGATCAACTCGTTGAAGGTGTGGCTGGCCAGATAGTCGAAGGCGGGCTGGCCCAGTTGGTCGTTGGGGATGGTCAATTCCGTGTCGAATTGATCGACCCGGATAAAGTTGATGACCTTGTTGAAGGGGCCTTCGATATAGAGCTGGACCTGGCTGTGCTGGTCCGTGGCCCCCAGGGCTTTGATGGGCGTGCCGCCCACATGGGCCGGTTTGCCATCCCGATGGGTGGCCTTGCCCAGGCTTTCGGCCCAAAGCTGGCAGAACCAGTCGGCCATGTCCTTGAGGGCCTGGGCATAGGGCATCATCACCGTCTCCGGGCGGCCCTGTTCATAGCTGAGCCAGTTGAGGACCGCATACATGAGCGCGCTGTTGCTCCACAGATCCCCGCCCTTGGTGGCTTCGTCCGCATAGGCGGCCCCGGCCAAAAGCTCGCGGATGTCCATCCCGGTCACCGCGGCGGGGAGCAGGCCCACGGGCGACAGGACGCTAAACCGGCCGCCCACGCCGTCGGGGACCACGAAGGTGCGATAGCCCTCCTGCACAGCCACCGGGCGCAGACTGCCCTTGGCCACATCTGTGGTGGCGATGATGTGGTCCCCATAGCCGTCGCCCAGGCGATCCTTGAGAATGCGCCGGATCCACACAAACTGGGACATGGTCTCCGCCGTGCTGCCCGATTTGGAGATCACGTTGAAGCAGGTCTCTGCCGGGTCCACAATATCGAGAAGGGAGGTCAGCCAGTCTGGGTCCACGTTGTCCAAGACAAAGAGGCGAGGGCCGCCCCGCTTGGCGTCGGAGAGATTATTATAGTAGGGGTGCAACAATGCCCGCTGCAAGGCAATGGTGCCCAGGGCGCTGCCGCCAATGCCCAAAACCACAAAATTCTTGAACTTGGCCCGGATCTCTTTGGCCGCATCCAAGATCTCGGCTACAATCTCGTCGGTGTAGGGGAGATCGGCCCAGACGGTTTCGCCTGTGCCCCGAAAGCTATTGTAGCCGACCAGGGCTTTTGTCGCCACTTCGCTAAAACTGTTTAGCTCGGGCTGGGTCAATCCTTGATCGTGGCCGATAAATTGGGCCATCATATAGCTATAATCCAACGAAATCCGCTGGCTCTCCCGCCAAGCGCTGTTCTGATAGCGAATCATGTTCGTTCCTTTATGAGTGACTCTGCTGAAAAAAGGTTGAATTCACCGCAAAGACACCAAGTACGCAAAGAAAAGAAAGGTTTGTCCCTCTGCGTTCTCTGCGAAATCTCTGTGTCCTCGGCGGTTAAATGGCTTTTTGCAGCAGAGTCATGAGTCATTTGCTAAAAATGGCGGGGTGTTTCGCCCCTTCCCGCAATTGTAGCCCATTGCACCCCGCAGCGCAAAGGAACGAAGGGGGGAGGGGTAATGCATAATGGCCAATGCACAATGGCCAATGCACAATGCACAATGTTTGATATCCAAGATGGCTTGCGGTTTGGACTTTTTGAAAGGCAACACGATGCTACCCTTTAATCCTCACCCGCTGGTGCGGGGG
>CAZKEX010000413.1:0-4153 GCA_964551895.1 uncultured Caldilineaceae bacterium
GGCGAATGGCGAATGGCGAATGGCGAATGGCGAATGGCGAATGGCGAATGGCGAACTCAAATCGTCCCGATCCCCAATCCCCAATCCCCAATCCCCGATCCCCGATCCCCGATCCCCAATCCCCAATCCCCAATTCCCCAATCCCCGGCCCAAATGGTACAATGTCGAGGTTGCACCCCACGCCTAGACGGTTGCACCGATCACGCCTTGCCCAGGAGGGGTATGCCATGTCCGTTTTGTTGGATGAACAATTGATCTCGTCCGCTTCTGGGGCGAACGGAGGCAGCGTGGCTTCCAAGAGCGCCATGACCTTTGCCAAGGAGGCCCTCACCTTTGACGATGTGTTGTTGGTCCCCGGCTATACGGAAGTCCTGCCGGCGGATGTGGACATCAGTGTGCAGCTTCATCCCCGTCTGCGTCTCAATATCCCCATCATCAGCGCGGCCATGGACACGGTCAGCGAGGCCGAGTTGGCCATTGCCCTGGCCCGGCAAGGCGGCCTGGGGGTGATCCACCGCAATCTGAGCATTGCAGACCAGGCCGAAGAGGTGGACAAGGTCAAGCGCAGCGAGTCGGGCATGATCGTGGACCCCTTCACCCTGGGCCCGGACAACCTGCTCTCCGACGCCGAGGCCCTGATGAGCCGCTTCCACATCAGCGGCATCCCCATCACCGACGAGGATGGGCGGCTGGTGGGCATCCTCACCAACCGGGATGTGCGCTTTGCCAAGGATTTTAGCCGCCCCATCCGAGAGTACATGGTGGCCGAAGAGCTGGTGACGGCCAAAGTCGGCACCACCCTGGCCCAGGCCGAAGAGATCCTGCACCGCTATCGGATTGAAAAGCTGCCTTTGGTGGACGAAGACCGCCGCTTGAAGGGGCTGATCACCTACAAAGACATCCTCAAACGGCTGGACTACCCGGCCTCGGCCAAGGACGAGCGGGGACGGCTGTTGGTGGCCGGGGCCATCGGCGTGGGGGAGAATGGTCTGCTGCGGGCCAAGGCCCTGGTGACCGCCGGCGCAGATGCCGTGGCCATCGACACCGCCCACGGCCACAGCAAAGGCGTGGTGGAAACCGTGGCCGCCGTGCGCAAACTCTACCCGGCTCTGCCCATCCTGGCCGGAAATGTGGTGACCCCCGAAGGGGTGCAGGCCTTGGCCGAGGCCGGGGCCAGCGCCGTCAAGGTGGGGGTGGGGGCGGGCTCCATCTGCACCACCCGCATTGTCAGCGGCGCGGGCATGCCCCAGATCACCGCGGTGGCCGAGTGTGCGCAGATGGGGCGCAGGCTGGGCGTGGCCATCATCGCCGACGGGGGCATCCGCTACAGCGGGGACATTGCCAAAGCCCTGGCCGCCGGCGCCTCCGCGGTGATGCTGGGCAGTCTCTTGGCCGGTCTGCAAGAATCCCCCGGCGACATTGTGATCCGGGAGGGGCGTTCGTACAAGGACTATCGGGGCATGGGCAGCCAAGGGGCCATGAAGGGCCGGGCACAGGATCGCTATCAGACCGCCCAGAGCGGAGCGGGCAACAATGGTAACGAAGGGGCCAGCCCGGACATCGGCGGCAAGACCGTGCCCGAAGGCATTGAAGGCCAGGTGCCCTACAAGGGCCTGCTCAAGGACTACATCTACCAGCTCATGGGCGGATTGCGCAGCGGCATGGGCTATGTGGGCGCGGTGGATTTGGCCGACCTGTGGGGCAAGGCCAAGTTCGTGCGCATCAGCGCGGCTGGCTATCAAGAGAGCCATCCCCACAGCGTAGTGATCACGAAGGAAGCGCCCAACTATCAGAGCCGGTAGTTAATGGTTAATGGTTGATGGTTGATGGTTAATTTTTAATTGGTGTGGGTCGATGACCAATCATTAAAAATTAACCATTAACCGTCAACCATTAACCATTGGCTTCCTCTTCTCAGGAGCCAACCTCTTGTCCACCCAACGACTCAAAGACAAAGTAACCCTCATCACCGGCGGCGGATCGGGGATTGGGGCGGCCATTGCCACCCAGTTTGCCCAGGAAGGCGCGCGCATCGCCATCTGCGGACGCCGCCCCGCGCCCCTTGCCGCCACGGCCGCCCGCATCGAAGAAGAGAGCGGGCGGGGGGTGTTGACCATTGTGGCCGATGTCTTTGCCGACGCCGCCATGATCGTCAAACGCACGGTGGACCACTTCGGGCGGCTGGATGTGTTGGTCAACAACGCCGCTATCTCCGCCGGCACGGCCATGGAGGACATGGCCTATCGAGACTGGCGGCAGGTGATCGGCGTCAATTTGGACGCGGTCTTTCAACTGGTGCGGGCCGCCATGCCGGACCTGATGGCCGTGCGGGGCAACATCCTCCACATCAGCAGCGTCAGCGCGGTTTCCGGCGAGTTTGACGACGTGGCCTACGCAGCCAGCAAGGCCGGGCTGGAAGGGTTCAGCCGTCGTCTGGCCCTGGACCTGGCCCCCCAAGGCGTGCGCTCCAACGTCATCCGCCCCGGCCTGATCCGCACGGAGGCCTTTGACCGCATGCCCGACGAGTTCTTCCAGGCCCAGGTCCCCCTGATCCCCCTCCTGCGCATCGGCCAACCCAAAGACATCGCCCTGGCCGCCGCCTTCCTCTGTTCATCCGAAGCAGACTTCATCACCGGCGCCGTGTTGACCATCGACGGCGGCGAATCGGCGAAATGAGACAGGGAGAAAAGGAGACAGGGAGACAAGGAGACAAGGAGACAAGGAGACAAGGAGTGGAGGAGACAAGGAGATTAGTGGTCAATCTCTCTGCCTCCCCTCTCCTTGTCTCCCCTTCTCCCCTTCTCCCCTTCTCCCCTTCTCCCCTTCTCCCCTTCTCCCTGTCTCCTTGTCTCCTCTTCTCAAAAAAAGGACCAAAACCATGACCGTCACAGCAATCGTAGGCGCCCAGTGGGGCGATGAGGGTAAGGGGCGCATTATCGACTTTTTGGCCCAGGAGGCCGATGTGGTGATCCGCTTTCAGGGCGGGGACAACGCTGGCCACACGGTGATCAACGACTTTGGCAAGCACGCCCTGCATTTGGTGCCCAGCGGTATCTTCAACCCGGCCACGGAGAACATCATCGGCACGGGCTGCGTGGTCAACCCCCAATCCCTGCTGGCCGAGATGGACGGCCTAGCCAAGGCCGGGGTCAGCCTGGACAACCTCTGGATCAGCGCCCGGGCCCAGATGGTCATGCCCTATCACCGCACCTTGGATGAACTGGAAGAGATAGCTCGAGGCAAGGACACCTTCGGTACCACCAAGCGGGGCATCGGCCCGGCCTATGCGGACAAAGCCGCCCGCTCCGGTCTGCGCATGGGGGACCTGCTCCAGCCCGAATGGCTGAAGAGCCGCCTGGACAGCGCCCTGCTCACCATCAACCGCAAGATCCAGATCTTGGGCGGTCAGCCCGTGGACGGCGACGAACTCTTCGCCCTGTGCATGGACTATCGGGACAAACTGGGCGACCGCATCGTCGACACCGTGCCCATGACCCGCTACGCCGTGGAACAGGGCCAGGACATCCTGCTGGAAGGCCAGTTGGGCGTCATGCGGGATCTGGACTGGGGCATCTATCCCTATGTCACCAGCAGCAACCCCACGGCTGCCTTTGCCAGCAGCGGGGCCGGTCTGCCCGCCCGCATCATCGACCGGGTGATCGGCGTGGTCAAGGCCTACAGCACCGCGGTGGGCGATGGCCCCTTCCCCGCCGAACTCCACGATGCCGACGGCGAGAAGCTACGCACGGTCGGCGGCGAATTTGGGGCCACCACAGGCCGTCCCCGACGCTGCGGCTGGTTCGACGGCGTGGCCATTGGCTACGCGGCCTGGCTCAACGGCATGACCGGTCTGGCCATCACCAAGCTGGACATCCTCGACCACTTCGACAGCCTCAAGATCATCACCGGCTATCGCCTGGCCGACGGCACGGTCATCACCGACACCATGCCCGACACCCCCATTCTGTATCAAGTCACCCCCATCTATGAAGAATGGCCCGGCTGGCTCACCTCCACCGAGGCCTGCCGCACCTGGGACGACCTGCCCAAGGAAGCCCGCCAATACATCCACCGCCTGGCCGAACTGGCCGGGGTCAAGGTGGACTACGTCTCCGTGGGCGCCGAGCGGGCGCAGATGTTTGCGGTGTAGGGG
>CAZKEX010000414.1:0-4120 GCA_964551895.1 uncultured Caldilineaceae bacterium
CGCCGTCCCTTTCAGGGCGGTGCGGACGCCGTCTTCCATTCACTCGCTTCGTGTTAACCCAGGACTTATTCGCGCTAACGATTTTTTTAAAAATCAGTGAGAATCCGTTCCATCCGTTCAATCCGTGGCCTATTTTGTCGGTCGGCTACGCCAGCGCTTCCTCTTGCCAGCGGATCACCTCTTTGCGCAGGAAGGATTCTGTGAGCCGGTGGATGCTGAAACGGCGGCTGTGCAGGGCGCTGCCCACGTTGACCAGGCTGAGCCGGGCCAGGGTTTGCAGCGCGCCCACCAGCCGCCCCTGGTCCAGATCGCTGAGCCGGATGAGGGTCTCCAGGTCCGCCCCGTTTTGGGCGAAGAGGGGCATGAGCAGCAGGGTGTCCTGCTCGTCCTCGCCCAGGCGCATCCAGGCTTGGCGATAGATGTAATAGTAGAGGGCCTCGGCGCTGCGTCCCCGGGCTTCGTGGAGATCCGCCACGGCCTGCTCGATGGTGAGCAGGTGCAGTTGCCCGGCCACCAGGCGCAGGGCCAGGGGGTTGCCGCCCACGGCAGCGAAGAGGGGAGCCAGATCTGATTCGTCGGCGTCGGCCACGTGGGGCAGGTTGTGGCGGCGGGCCTCGTAACGCACCAGGGCCAAGGCATCGGCCTCACCCAGTTCCGGCACAAGAAAGTGGTGGACCCCGGCATGGCCCCGCAGGCTCTCTCGAGAGGTGAGCAGGAATTTGCTGCGCCCGGCCAGACGGCCAAGGGTGGGGAGCAGGCTCTCCACGTCCACCACGGTCTCCAGGTTGTCGATCACGATCAGGTGAGGGGTCTGGCGCAGCCGTTCGGCCAGCGCCTGGGCAGCCTGGGCGCTGGAAAAGAAGGTGTGGCCGGTGATCAACTGGGCCGCCAGCTCCTCGATCAGGGCCGTGGCCGTCAGGGCTGGGCGGGCGGATGGATTGGCAGTCTTGCCAGTCACATTGCCAGTCACATTGCCAGAAGTGGTCGAGCCGCCGTCGCTGTCAAAGACCCGCTGCTGGGCGCTGACCCAGCCATAGTCCACAAAGTGATGGCCTTTCAGCTCCTGCTGCACCAAGGCATGGGCCAGGGCCGTCTTGCCGATGCCGCCGATGCCCCCCACCAGGATCAGGCGGCTTTCCGGGTTGTGGATCAGCCCCCGCAGTTGGGTCAGCCCGCACGTCACCCCAAAGAGTTGTTGGCTGGGCAGGGTGGGCAGACGGCTTTGGGCCGCGCCGGTGGCCAGGGTGCGGGCCTCGCGCTCCCCCTCGCAGATCAGTTCGGCCAGCCGCCCAATGGCCTGTTTCTGCTTGCGATAGGTGGTGGCCGGAGACCAGTGGTGGCGGACCCCGATCTTGTTCATGGTCTCGCCCTTGAAGAAGCGGCACTCCAGCAGCTCCGCCAGATCCCCGCTCTCCTCCTTTAGCCGGCCCAGCATATAGCGTATCAGCGCCCGGGCCGCCTGCTCTGGGTCAAGCCCCTGCTCAAGCCGAATGCTCTGGATCAGCCGCAGGTCCGCCCAGGCCGACACCCCGGCCGCCCCGGTCCTGTCCCACTGCTTCAGCAGGTCGAGTATATGGCTTTCTATTTGGGAGAGGGAGAGGGGATCGGGCGTTGAGGAAATGGCTGGCGACATAGGAAAAACCCTGGGTTGGGTGCGGGGGGGCGATGACCGAATAGCCTCTTTTTAATGGCTCTAGCATATCATACAGCTACCCTTTCGGGCAATCCGTGCATCGATTCCAGGTGCAGTGC
This sequence comes from uncultured Caldilineaceae bacterium, assembly GCA_964551895.1. GTDB lineage: Bacteria > Chloroflexota > Anaerolineae > Caldilineales > Caldilineaceae > JAGNDO01. The sequence goes on from CAZKEX010000414.1 coordinate 1,753, forward strand.
AAATGGGGTGGAATGGCTCTAATGCAGAAAGGTCGAGACCGAACACCCCAGCCAACACATCGGCCACGCCCAACTCACCCGGCAACTGTGGGAAAGCAAAAAATAGGCCACGGATTTGACGGATGCGACAGATTAAAAACGGATCTTTCTTCTTTTGAAAAAATCCGTTCTAATCCGTCCAATCCGTCCAATCCGTGGCCTATTTTTTGATCTCTCTTACCCCATCAACCCCGCCAAGATCGGCCGCACCGCCGCGTACGAGAAGTGGCGGCGGGCGGTTTCGTAGTTGTGTTCGGTCATGCGCCGCCGCACCACCGGATCCATCATGGCCTGGATGGTGGCGGCCACACTCTCGTCGGTCACCGCCCCGTCGATCTCCACAAACTCAAAGCCCAAGGGCCTGATGTCCGCGTCATAGACGCTGTAGCGGTTGACCAGGGCCGGCAGCCGAAAGTAGACCGTCTCCACCAGGGCGTTGCCAAAGCCCTCGTACAGGCTGGGATAGGTGACAAAATCCGCATGGGCATAGGCATCCCACAGGGAGAAGATGCCCGTCGCCGGGTCGCCCTGGGGCGCAAAGCGGGGTCCCACATAGCGCAGATCCACCTCCGCCTTCTCGGCCTGGGCCTGGAGGGCGTAGAGATATTCCTGCCCCTCGTCCCCGGCGTGGTGGGTGATCACCAACACCGGCCGCTTGCCTTGGAGGGCCGCCGCATGGCCCGGCTCCTGCAACCGTGCCACCATCTCGATGGCCAGCTCGATCCCCTTGCGGGGGATCACCCGTGTGGGCTGCAAGATCAGCAGATGCTCGTCCGTCAACCCCAGCGCCGCCCGCAGATCCCGGCTTTCCGGGGTGATGCCCGGCGCCGCGGTCTCGAAATCGAAGATGTTGGGCAACACCACGCTCTCGATCCCCCGCCGGGCCAAAAGACTGGCCTGGGCCGGGGAGTTGATCACCATGTGGCGCACGCTGGGCAGTTGGGGCGGGAAGCAGCGGGCCAGGATCCCCTCCACACAACCGCGGGCAAAGCGCTCCCGCTCCCAATAGAAATCGTGGTGATGGGCCACTGTGGGCATGCCCGTGGCCTGGATAAAGTCGGTCAACCCCACGCCCAGGGGGATGTTCATGGGGATGGTCAGCGCATTTTGCGGAACCAGCACATCGATGGCATATTCCTCACAAAAGGCCGCCAATTCCTGGCGCAGATGCTCGGCCAAGGCCGCCACCTTGGCCTCGAACCCAGGCGGACTCTCCGTGGTCGAGAAGGCAGCCCCCTGCACAGCCATGATCTCCGGGTGGGTAAAGTGCATCTTCGGCGCCAACCGCCCAGGCAGATCCGGGTCCAACTCCCCGGCGCAATAGAAGTCCGTGTGGCCCATATCCCGCAAAATTGCCGCCACCTTGCGGGTCTCCAGCGACACCCCGTCGGTCCCGGCCAGCCGGGTCGAAACAAAGCCGATATTCATGTCAAACCTCCTCGTGGGTCATGGTTTTGGGGGATGGGATGTCTCCAGTCTACCATAGAATTGAGCCACGAATCTGCACGAATCTGCACGAATCTGCACGAATCTGCACAAATCTGCACGAATCGAACCACATGACTCCAAAACAGCGCTTCGCCCTTGCCTTTTTTGCCGCCTTCCGTCTGGCCTATGCGCCCGTGGTTGGCCTATTCCACACGGCCCACGGCCTCCCCTGGCTGATCGCCGGGCTGATCCTGCTCTTCTCTTTTGGGGGAGAGTGGGGACGCCGTCGCGTCAACACCGGATCGCCGTCAAAGCAACTCTCCGCCAGCCCAGAGCGGGGGCGACGAGCCACCATCCTGGTCATCCTGGCCCTGATCCTGTTGGGCTTCACCCCCGAAGAGGGCTTGGTGGGGCTAATCCTATGGGCCGCCATGGGCCTGGCCTGGGTTGACCTCCTGCCCGGCCCAGCCATCCTGGGGCGGCTGGGTTGGATCGAGGCCCTCGGCTGGCTGGCGGGGATCGGCGTCGGTCTGCTGGGCATCCTCGGCCCCGCCCCCTGGCTCGCCGCCGCGGTGATCGGCGGGATGCTCTGGCGAAAAAATGGGCCACGGATTTGACCGATGATACGGATTCCCACGGATCTTTTTTAAGAAAGAAAAATCCGTTTTAATCCGTTCAATCCGTCAAATCCGTGGCCCATTTTTTTTTCGTCTCACCATAGGCTTGGCTGATGCGCCGGTCGTCGCCCATTGAAGAGTACATAGGGCAACGCCTTGTTCGGTGCGGCCACACCGATGGCCCGCAGGGCTTCCACATCCCGGATCTGACCCTGCCGCCGGGCCGCCAAGATGACATCTGCCGACTTCGGCCCGATCCCCGGCACCCGCAGCAGGGTGGCCCG
>CAZKEX010000415.1:0-4097 GCA_964551895.1 uncultured Caldilineaceae bacterium
ATGTCAGCCGGGGCGTGCGTTGGGACAGCGACCATGTGGTCACCCTGACCGACGAACTCCAGGCCATCATGCAGGAATTGGTGCGGGGCGATTTCCTGGGCCGCACCCATATCGGGCTGGACTTTTTCGATGCCAGCATCAACCGGGTGGCCGCCTGGGTCATTGGCACACGCAACGCCCTCAAGGCCCTGAACATGGCCTTGCTTGAACCCAAAACCTTGTTGCAAAAGATGGAGCTGACCGGCAACTTCACCGGGCGGCTGGCCCTGATGGAGGAGCTGAAAACCCTGCCCCACGCCGCGGTCTGGGACTATTATTGCCTGGGCCAGGGCGTGCCCGTGGGCATGGGCTTTATGGACGAAATCATGGTCTACGAAAAAAATGTGCAAGCAAAGCGAGCCTAACCCTATGCCAAACAACCTACTGCTCTCCCAACTGGTCGCCATGTCCCGCAGCCTGGGCGACCCGGCCAACGACTACGTGATCCTGGGCGAGGGCAACACCTCGGCCAAGATCGACGCCGACAGCTTCTGGGTCAAGGCCAGCGGCACAGAAATGCGCACCATCACCGAGCGCGGCTTTGTCCAGGTCAGCCTGGCCAAGGCCAAGGCCATGCTCACCGGGCCGGATCTCTCCGACGACGCCGTACGCCAGGCCCTGATCGACACCAAGATCGACCCCGCCGCCCCGGGCCATCCCTCGGTCGAGACCGTTCTCCACGCCGCGTGTCTGGATCTGGACGGCGTCAACTTTGTGGGCCACACCCACCCCACGGCCATCAACATGCTCACCTGCTCCGTCGCCTTCGACCAAGCCTTTGCCGGTCGCCTCTTCCCCGACGAGATCGTCCTCTGCGGTCCCGCCCCGGTCCTGGTCCCCTACACCGACCCCGGCCTGCCCCTGGCCCAGGAGGTCCACCGGCGCATCCATCGCTATATCGACGAATATGGCGAGACCCCCAAGGTCCTGCATCTGCAAAACCACGGCCTCTTTGTCCTGGGCAGTACCGCCAAACAGGTGGAAAACACCACGGCCATGATGGTCAAAACCGCCCGCATCCTGGTCGGCGCCTACGCCCTGGGCGGCCCCCACTTCATGACCCCGGCCAACGTCGCCCGCATCCACACCCGGCCCGACGAACACTATCGCCAAAAGGTGATCGGCGCATAGCCACCGCGCCGCCACCCGTTTCAGTCGTCGCAAAAGGGTGGTTTTGGAAAAAGAAGAAAGAGGCCCTGGGCAGACAATCCATCCGTCCCAGGGCCTTTCGTGTTTGACCAGCGGGGGAGGGACGGTGTCAACCGGCCCGTTGGAAAGATCTCCGACCCGTCGTCACCCAGCCCCATCCCCGAATCCCCATTTGAACAAATTTTCCCATGCCGCTATACTGGTGAAGCAACAGTGAGTTCAGTCGATTTGCTGAACCTACGTCAACCCTAGCGTCAACCCGTTCGCACCAGGGGGTGCGAACTCCGCGGGTGGATGACCAAATGCGTCGCGAGGAGTTCGCACCCCCTGGTGCGAACGGGTCTGCGTCGAGGGACGCCGGAGCGTCCAGTTGCATTCCAACGCGGAGCGTTGGAACGAGAAACCAATTTCTTGGTCAACCGCGCCTACGGCTACGTGTCTGCCCGGCGCTCTGCGCCGAGGGACGCCGGAGCGTCCAACCACATTCCAACGCGGAGCGTCGGAACGAGACCTAAATTAACCAATCAACAAACCCAAAGAAGGCCGCCCATGAGTACCCAAGTTGTGTTGACTGTCCCCGACGATCTCTATCAGCGTGTGGAAGCGGTCGCCGCCGACACCCGCCGGGGGGTGGATGAATTGCTGATCGAATCCATCACTCGCTCGTTTGTCGCGGCCTCGGCTGATCCCGACCGGTCAGCGATGGAGGCCAATGTGGCGGCCTATCATCGGCTGCATCCTCAGTTGGCGGCGGGCTATTTGGGCCAGGTCGTCGCCATCCACGCCGGCAAACTGGTTGACCACGACCCGGATGCGGTGGCGCTTCTGCACCGTGTCCGCACAAACTATCCCGGCCAAGTCGTGTTGCGCCGCAAGGTGGAAGCCGTCGCCGAGCGGGAGATTCGGATTCGGCACCCAAGGATCGAGGTGGTGTCGTGAGCCGGATTTTGTCGGTTGACTATGATTTGGACTATGATCCGGTGGCACCATTTTTGCCCATCACCATTGACGGCTATGATCCAGATCGACAGCCCATCACCGTTTCTGCTTTCGTGGACACAGGCGCGGATGGCACACTGTTGCCCAAACCGCTCTTGACCGCGGTAGGAGCTGAATATGCCGACACGGTTATGGTGCGGGGGAGCATTGAAGGCACCCAACGATTGGACCGATACACGGTACGCATCCGCCTGGGTTCGGCTACAATTCATGCAGTTTCTGTCGTCGCCATGCCCGCCAATTCCGAACCCTTGATCGGACGAGATGTACTCAACCATCTGGTCCTTACCCTCAACGGACCGGCACAAAGCACAGAATTGCATTTGGAGTAGGTGCGGTTTTCAACCGCACAAGCTCCATCCACCACCCATGATCATGGAACCCGTGCGGCTAAAAACCGCGCCTACCCCAACGCCCAATCCCGCCGCAATCAACAAATCAACCAATCAACCAATCAACCAACCCAAGGCACCGCCCATGATCTCCCCCCAACAATTTGTGAATAAATGGCGCAACGTGACATTGAAAGAACGCTCCGCGGTCCAGGAACATTTTATCGATCTGTGCCGGTTGGTGGGCCACCCCACCCCCGCGGAGGATGACCCGATCGGCACGCGCTATGCCTTTGAGACCGGCGTGGACAAGCGGGCCGGCGGCCAGGGCTGGGCGGATGTGTGGAAGAAGAACTTCTTCGCCTGGGAATATAAGGGCAAGAACGCCGACCTGACCAAGGCCTATCAACAACTGCTGCAATATCGGGAATCCCTGCACAACCCGCCCCTGCTCGTCGTCTCCGATATCGACACGATTGTCGTTCACCCCAACTTCACCAATTCGGTCAATCCCACGGTCACCCTCAGCCTGGACGATCTGCTCACCCCGGCGGGGATGGAGAGCTTGCGGGCCATCTTCAACAACCCGGAACGCTTCCGCTCTGCCCAGACGCCGGAGCAGGTGACGCAAGAAGCGGCCACCCAGTTCGCCCGCCTCAGCGCGGTGCTGCGGGAGGACGGCCACGATCCCCAGGCCATCGCCCACTTTCTGATCCGCATCCTCTTTTGTCTCTTTGCCGAGGACATCGGCCTGCTGCCCACCGGGCTCTTCACCCGGCTGGTGGCCTTGGGGCGCAGGAGCCCGGACGCCTTCAACGCCCAACTGGGCGCCCTCTTTGGGGCCATGAGCAGCGGCGGCTATTTTGGGGCCGAGACCATCCCCAACTTCAACGGCGGTCTCTTTGATAGCGCGGCCATGCTGCCGATTGACCGGGACGGCCTGGACATCTTGCGCCGGGTCTGCACCTTGGACTGGTCGAGCATCGAGCCGTCCATCTTGGGCACCCTGTTCGAGCGCAGCCTGGACCCGGGCAAGCGGGCCCAGTTGGGCGCCCACTATACCAGCAAGGACGACATCACCCTGATCGTGGAGCCGGCGCTGATGGCCCCCTTGCGCCGGGAGTGGGCGGCGGTGAAGGAGTCGGCCCAAAGCCTGGCCGTGCGCCGGGATGAGGCTAAGAGTCAGGGGCAGCGCACCAACCTCAACGGCGAATTGGCCGGGCTGCTGCAGGACTTTGCCCAACGGCTGGCCACCATTCGGGTGTTGGACCCGGCCTGTGGCAGCGCCAATTTTCTCTATGTCTCCCTGGGGCTGCTGCTGGATCTGTGGAAGGAAGTGGCCGTGCTGGCCTCGCAAGTGGGGTTGTCCATGCTCTCGCCCCTGCCCGGCTTTGCGCCCTCGCCCCTGCAACTCTACGGCATCGAGATCAACCCCTATGCCCACGAACTGGCCCAGGCCACGGTCTGGATCGGCTGGATTCAGTGGCTGCACGAGAACGGATACGGCATCCCCGCCGAGCCGATCTTGAAGCAACTGAACAACATCGTCAACATGGACGCCATCCTGGCCTATGACGA
>CAZKEX010000416.1:0-4093 GCA_964551895.1 uncultured Caldilineaceae bacterium
AAAAACTTGCAAGTTTTTCCCGTCCTCGACCCCCTCGTTTTGTTTCTCCCCCTACACTACCCCCACGCCAACATCTGATTCGGCTCCACGGTCGGCGTCACCCCATCCCCCAGCCGCCCGGAGGGGGCCAGGTGGACCGGGATCTGCGCGCCGTGGCGGACGAAGACGGGGATGTGGTCGATGGGGGTCTTGACGGTAAGCGTGCGCCCGCCGTCGAGGAGTTCACCATCCCACAGGTTGACCCAGCGCCCCACGGGCAGATAGACCGGCCATTCCGTCGCGCCCGGCTCAACCACGGGGACGACCAGCAGGTCTCGGCCCAGGAAGTAGGCATAGGTGGACGCCTCCGGGGCCAGGAGTTGCAGGCTGCGCATCATGGGCTGGCCCGTGGCCGCGGCGTGCTGGGCCTCTTGCCAGAGATAGGGCAGCAGGTTGTGGCGCACGTTGACGAAGAAGCGGAAGACGGGCAGCACCCGCTCGTCCCCTGTGCGGGCCTGGATATTCCAGGGGGTGCGGTCTCGGCTGGGGGTGCGGTGGGCGTTGAATTCGGCGTGATATTGCATGACCGGGCAGAAGGCGGCCATGGCCGTGGCCCGCAAATAGAGTTCCGCCGAGGGGATCTCGCCGCTGAAGCCGCCAAAATCCCAGGTCCAAAAGGGGATGCCCGATAGCCCAGCGGAGAGCCCGGCCAGGATCGAGTGACGATAGGCGTCCCAGGTCGAGTTCTCGTCCCCGGCCCAGTGCAAGGGCGAACGCTGGGAGCCGGTGAAGCCTGCCCGGCTAAAAGTGATGGCCTGTGGGCCTTCCCCGGCGGGTTGATTGCGGTTGGCAAAGTCAAAATAGGCCTGGCTGTAGAGCTGGGCATATTCGTTCCACACCTCGTCGCCCCGGCGGCCATCGGCAAAGCGCACCTCTTCGCTCCACAGATGCTCGCCGCCGTCGGTCTTGAAGCCGTCGATGCCCATGTCGTCCAGCAGATAGGCCCGCTTGTTGAGCCACCACGCCCGGGCCGCCGGGTTGGTCACATCCCAGATCTCGCCGCCCCGGAACCAGAAGGGGCGGATGGCATGGGGCGTGCCGTCCGGGTCGGCCACCGCGAAGCCCGATTTCAGAAAGTGGTCGCGGTCGTTGTCGTGCTGAGGGTGGACGCCTTCCGCGGCCTTGAGGGCCGGGATCTGCCACAGGAGGATGCGGATGTTTTGGGCGTGGAGCCAATCCACCATGCCCTTGGGGTCCGGCCATTTGCCGTCGGCGGGAAAGGTGAAGTCGTCATAGCGGAACGTGGCCTGGCCCGGTTTGGGCGTGTATTCGGCATCGTTCCAAATGTAAAAGGTGGCCTCATCGCTCCACGCTTCGATGACGACCACGCCGGGCACGATGCCATGTTCAAAAGACGTCTCCACCTCTTGGCGGATGCGGGCCTGGCTGTTCCATTCGTTGCTGCTCATCCACAGGCCAAAGACCCAGGCCGGGGGCAGTGCCGCCGGTCCCGTGCGCCGGGTGAACTGGCCCACGATTTCAAAGGGATCGTCGTCCTGGAACCAGGCCAGGGAAAGGGCGGCATCGTCGCCCAGATCGGCCTCCAGCGCCCAACGGTCCGCCTGGCCCGCGGCCAGATCGAACTGCATCCACCGGCTGCTCTGCACCCAGACGCCGTAGCCCTGGGACGAAAGCAGAAAGGGGATGGGCATGTAGGTGCGCTTGCCCTGGCTTTTGTATTGCTCGTAACAGCGAATATCCAGCACGTTGCCCCGCTGATCCAAAGCGTTGAAGCGTTCGCCCAGGCCAAAGAAACGCTCGTTTGCGGCGCAGGCGAAAGAGAGGCGCACACGACGAGCCTTGCGGCCATCGGTCAGCCATTCCACGCCCAACAGGGACGGCAAGCCCGCCAACTGCTCGATGCCGCCGACGGCTTGGGAAACCAGCATGTCGCCCTGCCCATCAATCGTGCATCCGCCCCCGGTCACCCACGCCTCCCCGGCCAGGGTGAAGTTTGGCGTTCGACTGCCCCCATCCTCGGTTTCGGCCCAATAGGTCAGCGTCTGGCCGAAGGGCGGGGCCACCAACTCGGCCTCCCACACATCCTGATCGATGCGTACTTCCCGATCCAAGAACTCGGCCCCCACGCCCTCCTCCAGCTCAGGCCGCCAGGCAGGGCGGTGAACGGCGGTGTGGCGTTGGGGCGGGCCGTCGCCCAGTTGAGCGAAGACGATCACCCCTTTGACCGCGCCCGGTGGCCGGGTCACCAGCCCGATCTTAAAGGGCTGATCGGCCAAAGGCTGACGAGGAAAGCGCTCTTCGGGCAGTTGCTCGTAGGGGTGTTCAAGGCCGGATGGGGTGTGGATTAGATCGGTCATGGTGATGGGTCTCGGTGTGAAATTAGGAGATTGGGAGATTGGGAGATTGGGAGATTGGGGGCGGGGATCGATACGCCCATGTCGGGGCATCAATCTCCTATTCTCCCAATCTCCCAATCTCAATCCCAGTTCAAACTAACTGTGGGCCGACACTACTGAATCAACTTATCCAGCTCGGCCTTGGCTTCGTCCAGGGCTTCCTGGGCGGTCAGTTCACCGGCGGCGGCCCGGCCGATCAGGGCGTTGACCGTGTCCTGCATCTCGCTCTGGCGCACGATCACCGGCGGGGTGACCGGGCTTTCCAGGGCTTTGAAGACCGCGGCTCGGTTGGCCGGTGGGGTCTTGGTCAGATAGGCCTCGAAGTAGGCGGGCTGATCCAGGGCGGGCAGTTCCCAGCCCGTGTCCACCCGCACGGTGGCGGCTTCGGCGCTGCCCGTGAGGAACTCGGCCCACTTGGCCGCGGCCTCCGCATGGTCGGTGGTGGCCGAGACCGCCACACCGTTGGCGAAGAAGTGATGGGCGTGCTGGTTGATGACCGGCTCCAACTGCACGTCCCAGGTGAAGGGGGCGTCCTTGAAGGCGTCAAACATCCAGATGCCGGTGACGAACATGCCCAGCTTGCCGCTCATGAAGAGTTCGGAATCGGAGACACCGGAAAGCTGCGCCTCGGTGGGCATGATGTCCGAGTTCAGAATGCCCGCCATCAACTCCAGGGTGGCCACACAGGCCGGAGAGTTGAGGGTCGATTCGGTCATGTCCGCGTTGAAGAACTCACACTCGCCGTTCTGGGCGGCCTTCTTGTAGAACTCCCAGAACTGCACCGGGGAGAAGAGGCCCCATGTGTCATCGCCCAGGGCCTTGATGGCCTCGCCAGCGGCGATGGCGTCATCCCAGGTCCACTCTTCCGTGGGGTAGGCGATCCCGGCCTGGTCAAAGAGGTCGGCGTTGTAGAACAACAACACGGTCGAGAAGGTTTCGGGCAGGGCGAATTGCTTGCCCTCGTACTGGAAGGCCCCCAAGGCACGGGGATAGAAGGGGGTGTCGGCGCTCAGATAGCTGCCGATGTCCATCAACGTGTCGTTGGCGGCATAGGTGACGAAGTTCTCGAAGTTCAGTTCGAAGACATCCGGGGCGGCGTTGCCGGCCACATCGGCCTGCAACAGGGTGAAGTAGTCTTCATAGGGCGCGGTGGCCACTTCGATGGTGATGCCCGGGTTGCGCTCTTCGAAGATCTTGACCAAGCCATCCAGGTCGTCCAGATGGTCCGGCGCGGCGGAGAAGGTGAAATAGCGGACGGTGACGGCTTCGGCCTGAACAGGGGCCTCAGCCGGTTGGGCGGGGGTCTGTTGTGCCGGGGGCGGGGCGGCGCAGCCAACAAAGGCCAGCGCCAACACGGTCAAGATCGCCAAGATAAAAAGCGGGTTTAACTTGCGAAACATGGATGGTTCCTCCTGAGAAAGTGAAAAAAGTTGCGAGAACAGTAAACAACGTGATGAAACGGGACAAACACGAAGGGTCCGTGTTGGAGGGAACGAAAGATAGGGTCAGCCTTTGATGCCGCTGGTGACGATGCCCTGGACAAACCAGCGTTGGGCCAACAGATAGACCAGCAGGATGGGCAGAACGGTGACCACCGCGCCGGCCATGACCACATTCCACTCGGTCAGCGCCCGGGGGCCGGACTGGAGGACGGCCAGGGCCACGGGCAGGGTCATGGTGCTGGCTTTGCGGGCCAC
>CAZKEX010000417.1:0-4052 GCA_964551895.1 uncultured Caldilineaceae bacterium
GCGCACGTCCAGGCCGCCGAAGGCTTCGTCGTGGCCGTAGACGATGTAGTAGGGGGCCGAGGCGTCTATACCGAGGATGGCGGGAGCGCTGTCCTCGGCCTGGAAGTGGGCGAAGAGACCGGGGCGAACCTCCTCGAAGGGAAGCTGGGCGGTTAGCTGGGCCAGTTGGGCGTCGTCCACTTCCAGGAAGCGGGGGACCATGCGAAAGGCCCGGATCACCGGGGCGTCATCAACCTCCAGGGAGCAGATGAAGTAGGCGCTGTCGGGATAGTAGGCGTTCCAGGCGTCCGTGCCCGAGGGGTAGGCCACAGAGACGGGGTGGGAGTGGTAGATGCCCATCATCTCGTCGCCCTGGTCCTCGAACTGGAACTGGAGGAGGAGGGCCTTGGGGTCAACCGTGTAGTTGTTGACCTTGTCCTCGGCCAGATTCTCGGCCCGGAAGAGTTCGGCGGCTCGGTTGTCCCGTCCCCGCAAGATGCCACAGATCTCTTCGGGCTTGCCCTCCTTGCTGTGGGCGACGATCTGGTCGTAGATGGCTTGGGGCAGAAAGACGGACGGTGGGTGGGCAGATGGCATGGGTCACTCCTGGGTGAGGTTTGGGCTGGGCGGGAACCTGGGCAGGTTCACCCTTTTCTACATCCTACCACCGAGGGGACGCAAGGTGAAAATGGGGCGCGGCGGCGCGGATCGGTAACCGCCAACCCCACCCTAACCCTCCCCAGATTGGGGAGGGGACAGTGCCAGAGTAGCGACTCATTCGCTTTGCGGCGATCCGGCTCCTCCCCCAATCTGGGGGAGGCTGGGAGGGGGTTGGCAGTTACAAGTAGGGTCCATTTGATGTCAAACAGCATCTGCCCTAAAGGATAGTTTGCCACCCATCGCGCTCTATGTTAGGATTTTTGGACATCCTCATCATCAATTCTCGCTAGATTCACCCAGGAAAAATTCGATGGACTGTCCAAATTGCGGCCAGTGGAACCCGGACGATAAAAGCGTTTGCTGGCGTTGCCAAACTGCCCTGCCCACGCCGCCTGTGAAAAAGACCAAACGACCCACCCAACTCTTTTTGGGTTTGCCGATCTGGGCCTGGTTGGCGGTGATTGCCTTTGTGGCCATATCGACCGTAGGGCAATGTTCTTTCCTGCCCGCGGGCTGATCGATCATGGCCCGTCCGCACCCCCTACGCAAGAGATCTGGCCCCGGCTCGCCGATCCCACGGGTGATCCCTGACCGGGTGGCGCTCACCTCATCTGCCAAAAAGTCAGCTTCCCCAAAACAATCCACTGGTCGATCCACCGCCCGATCTGCCCGATCCGCTGTCTGGGGCAGGCGGATTTTTACTTGGGCGGTGATCCTGCTGCTGATCCCAACGGTGGGGGTCGCTCTGCTGTGGCTGACGGCACCCTCCACCCCCACCACCTTTCTGATCCTGGGCGTGGACCAGCGTTCCGACGAGTCCGGCCCCACCCGCACGGATGTGATCCTGGTGGCCCACGTTGACCCGGCCCGCAACCGGGCGGTGTTGATGAGCGTGCCCAGGGATCTGTGGCTGGAGCAGCCCAGCGGCAGCCTCAACCGCATCAACACCGCGGCCTTTGTGGGCTACGAGGCCGCCGATCCCCACGCCGGTCCCCGCTATTTGGCCCAGACCTTGCAACGCAACTTTGGTCTTGACGTGCAGGGCTATCTGCTGGTCAACTTCGACGGCTTCACCCGCATTGTGGACGCGGCCGGCGGCGTGCGTGTCCATGTCCCCACCCCCCTCGTAGACACCCAATACCCCACGGCTGATTTCGGCGTCACCACCATCCGCTTTGACGCCGGTCCCCAGACCTTGGACGGCGAGCAGGCGCTGATCTACGTGCGCACCCGGCATCAGGACAGCGACTTTGGCCGGGCGGCCCGGCAACAGCAGGTGATCCGGGGGCTGGCCCGGGCGTTGGTTTTGCCCACGGGCTGGCTGCGGGTCCCCGGCGTGGCCGGCGCGGCGCTGTCCGCCACCCAGAGCGACCTCACCCCGGCGGACTACCCCGTCCTGGCCCAGCTCGCCCTCTTTTTGGCCACAGACCGGGCAGAGACCTTGGTTTTGGGGCAAGACTATACAATCCCGTGGACCACGCCCAACGGCGGCTATGTGCTGCTGCCCAACTGGGAGACGATCCTGCCCCAGGTGGAGGCGTTGTTGCGGTAGGGAATAGAACGCGGATGGCGCGGATCTGGCGGATTTGCGCGGATTTTCTTTGATTTGAAAAGATTCGTGTCGATTCGTGAAGATTCGTGGATCAGGAATAGAACGCGGATGGCGCGGATCTGGCGGATTTGCGCGGATTTTTGTTAACGAGAGTTAGCTCTGGGGTAATAAAAAGACCCGGCGGCCCCAATCCGCCGGGTCTTCTTATGCCCCGGCTTGTTTCCCTTTAGCCCAATGTTGCCAAATGTGCCGAAAGGGGTAGAATGGAAGGTTGATACAACTTTATCGGTTTAGTCACCTGAATTGGCGCGATCTCCTATGTTGAAAAAATTCTGGTTTTCGGCAGCCACCCGGGCCGAAATGGATGCGGCCGGCGAAGCCGAGTTGGGTGGCGACCGACAGGCCAACCGACCCGGGGGCTGGCGCAGGTTTCTGTTCCAGCGAAGGTTGATGGCTGGGGAGTATCACAACTATCCCCAGCGCTGGAACTGGAGCGCGGTGATGCGCCCCCTGGACCACCAGATCGAGGAGCAGGCCCAGACCGAGATCAGCCACCGTTCCTTGGTGGGCCTGCGTTTCTTCTGGCTGGATGGCCTCTTCTCCTCCATCAGCGAGAACTTCTATCTCAGCTTTGTGCCCCTCTTCGCCCTGGCCTATGGGGCCAGCAACGGGGACATCGGCTGGCTGACCGCGGTGGGCAACCTGTTGGGGGCAATGGCCCTCTTCCCTGGGGCCAAGGTGCTGGAATGGCTGCCCCACCGCAAACCCGTGGTGCTGTGGGCTGGGGGCGGCGTGGGGCGGATCATGCTGTTGCTCCTCGCCCTGCTGCCCTTTGTGGGGAACAGCCCACGCATGGCCATCATCGCCATCATCATCCTCAACGGCCTGCGGGCCTTCGCCTCCAACTTCAGCAACCCTGCCTGGACCACCATCGTGGCCGACTTGGTGCCATCCCAGATGCGCGGACGCTATTTTGGCAACCGCAACCTGGCAATGGGCCTGGCCGCCCTCCTGGTTACGCCCGTGGCTGGCTGGCTGATCCGCACGGTCAACGTCCAAACCGGCTCTCCGGTCACAGGCTATCAGTGGGTCTTTGGCCTGGCCTTTGTCTTCGGCATAGTCAGCACCCTCTTCTTTGCCCGCATCCCAGAGCCAGAATCGACCGCCGCCAGCCATTATGTGCGCAAAAAGGGGGATCTGCGCCGGGCCATGCGCCAGAGTACCGGCTTCTTGGGGCTGGTGATCACCGCCTTTATTTGGAACATGGCCCTGCAAGTGGCCGGCCCCTTCTACAATGTCTTTCTGGTCGCCGAGTTTGACGCCAGCACCACCACCATCGGCCTGGTCGCCAGCGTCAGCAGCCTGACCGCCCTCTTCGGCCAACGCTACTTCGGTCCCCTCATGGACCGCAAAGGGGCCATCTGGGTCGCCCTGGTCTCCGGGCTGATCATCCCCGTGCTGCCCTTGGCCTGGATGTTCATCACCGCCCCCTGGCAGGTCGGGGTGATCAACGTGCTGGGCGGCTTTGTGTGGGCCGGGTACAACCTGGCCAGCTTTGCCCTGCTTCTGGACCTGACCCCAGAGACCGAGCGGCCCCGGTCCGTGGCCCTCTACCAGACCGCGGTCTTTGCCAGCGCGGTCCTGGGACCGATCCTGGGCGGCTACGTGGCGGACACGGTCAGCTATCAGGCCATCTTCGGCATCAGCGCGGCCGGCCGTCTGGTGGGGATGCTCGTCTTCGCCCTCATGGTAGCCCGCCCTGTGGCCCGCAAATTGGGCGGGGTTAAGGAACCGGTTGGGTGAGGTGTTGGGGATTGGGGATTGGGGATTGGGGATTGGGGATTGGGGATTGGGGATTGGG
>CAZKEX010000418.1:0-4018 GCA_964551895.1 uncultured Caldilineaceae bacterium
GCAAGAATGTGGTGCCCCATGTGGCCGTGGTGGGAGATCTGGCCGAATCTCTGCCCAATCTGCTGCCCAAGATCGACGCCCGTCGCCACCAGCTTTGGATCCAGCGCATCTATGATTGGCGCAAGGAGACCGAAGAGGTGGATATCCTCCACTACGAAGTGGATGAGCTGATTCCCCCCTTCGTGATCCACCAACTGTGGGAGAGTACCCGCACCGCCCCCGGCGACCATCCCATTGTGGTCACAGATGTGGGCCAGCATCAGATGTGGGAATCCCAATACTTCACCCACGACTTTGCCGGGATGTTGCTGACCAGCGGCGGCCTGGGCACAATGGGCTATGCCCTGCCCGCGGCCATCGGCGCGCAGATGGCCAACCCGGACAAGTTGGTTTGGGCCGTGGCCGGAGATGGCGGCTTCCAGATGACCCTGCAAGAGCTGATCGTGCTGAGGCAGGAGAATCTGAACGTCAAGATCGCCATCATCAACAACGGCTTCTTGGGCATGGTGCGCCAGTGGCAGCAGATCTTCTACGAAAAACGCTACACCGGCACCCCCATCCTCTCGCCGGACTTTGTCAAACTCTCCGAGGCCTACGGCATCCCCGCCCTGCGGGTGACCAAGCCCGAAGAGGTCGGCCCGGCCCTGGCCGCGGCCAACGCCCACGACGGCCCCTTCCTGATCGACTTCCAGGTCATGGAAGAGGTCAACGTCTATCCCATGGTCGCCCCTGGCAGGGCCGTTGACGACTCGATCCGCCGCCCCAGCCCCTCGGTGGTCCAGGGCTTCAGCGGCGTCAAACCGGCGTGGTAGGAGGAATGCACAATGGACAATGGACAATGCACAATGAGCGTTGTCCAGGACCATTGTGCATTGTCCATTGTCCATTGTCCATTGTCCATTGTGCATTGTGCATTGATAAGACATTTACATAAAAGGAAATAAACCATGAAACATACCCTCGTCGCCTGGATGCGGGACAAACCTGGGGTGCTGAACCGGGTGTCCGGCTTGCTGCGCAGGCGCAATTTCAACATCGACAGTTTGCAGGTCGGCCACAGTGAAACACCGGGCATCAGCCGCATGACCTTTGTGGTGGATGGGGATGACCGCATGTTGGACCAGGTGGTCAAGCAATTGATCAAACTGGTGGATGTGACCCGTGTGGACAACATCAGCGAGAAGCCCAGCGTGATCCGAGAGATGGCCCTGGTGCGGGTCACCGCCAACCGAGAGACCCGGTCCGAAATCATGCAGATCGTGGACATCTATCGCGGCTCCATCGTGGATGTGGCCCGAGAGAGCATGGTGGTCCAGATCGTGGGCGCAGAGGAGAAGGTCGATAGTATGCTCGACCTGCTCCAAGGCTTTGGCATCCAAGAGATGGTGCGCACGGGCCGGGTGGCCCTGGAACGCAGCACCGTGGGCCGCAGCGGACGCCGCATGAGCAGCGCGGTCTGGAAAGCCCGCTCCAACGGCAAAGCCGAAGACATGACCGCCAGCCGCCAGACCACAGGCGGCGTTTAAGGTGAGGGGGTGAAGGGGTGAAGGGGTGAAGGGGTGAAAATCTCCCAATCTCTCAATCGCCCAATCGCCCAATCTCCCAAAAACCAACCAACCAACAAACCAACCAACCAACCACCAACCCAGGAAACCTCATGGCAACTATCTACTACGAAAACGATGCAGATCTGGACAACCTCAAGGGCAAGAAGATCGCCATCATCGGCTATGGCAGCCAGGGCCATGCCCATGCCCTCAACCTGAAAGACAGCGGCATGGATGTGATCGTCGGCCTCTATGACGGCAGCAAGAGCTGGGCCAAGGCCGAGGCCGACGGGCTGAAAGTGATGACCACCGCCGAGGCGGCCAAGACCGCGGACACCATCATGATCCTGTTGCCCGACCAGGTCCAGGGCGAAGTCTACAAGAGCGACATCGAGCCGGGGCTGGTGGCGGGCAACACCCTCATGTTCGCCCACGGCTTCAGCATCCGCTTTGGCCAGATCGTCCCCCCGACAGACGTGGATGTCTCCATGCTGGCCCCCAAGGCCCCCGGCCACCGGGTGCGGGAGGTCTTCACCGAGGGCAGCGGTGTGCCCGCCCTGGTCGCCGTCCATCAAGATGCCAGCGGCAACGCCCACGCCAACGCCCTGGCCTATGGCAAGGGCATGGGGTGCGCCCGGGCCGGCATTTTGGCCACCACCTTTGCGGAGGAAGCCGAGACCGATCTCTTTGGCGAGCAGTCTGTGCTGTGCGGCGGGGTCAGCGAGCTTGTCAAGGCGGGCTTCGAGACCCTGGTTGACGCGGGATACCAGCCGGAGATCGCCTACTTCGAGTGCATGCACGAGCTCAAGCTGATCGTGGACCTGATGTATCAGGGCGGCCTCAGCTACATGCGCTATAGCATCAGCGACACCGCCGAGTGGGGCGACTACCAGAGCGGCCCCCGGGTCATCACCGACGACACCCGCAAGGCCATGAAGTCCATCCTCACGGACATCCAGTCCGGCGCCTTTGCCGAGGCGTGGATGGACGAATATCACAGCGGCATGAAGACCTTCAAGGCCCGCCGAGCCGCCGAGCAATCCCAGCAGATCGAAGACGTGGGCGAGCAACTGCGGGACATGATGACCTTTATGAAGGCGAAGAAGGTTCGATAGGACGTAATTGGGTAAGGAGTAATGAGTAACGCGTGTACGACATCCATTACTCATTACTCCTTACTCGTTGCATACTACAAAATTCCGCACAGCAACAAGGATTCCCATGATCCAAGTGATCGCCACCATCGGCCCGGCCAGTCGCCAGGTCGAGACGTTGACCGAGATGATCCGCAGCGGCATGACCATTGCCCGCATCAACCTGAGCCACGGCGACTATGTCTTCCACACCGAATCCGTCGCTGCCGTGCGCCGGGCCGCAGAGATCACCGGCAAGCCCGTGGTGATTTTGGCCGATCTGCAAGGGGCCAAGGTACGCATTGGCCGCTTGGACGGCGAGGTGGAGGTGGCTGACGGCCAGGAGCTGCGCCTGGTCTACGAACACGCCGCCATCTCCCTGCAGGATCTGCACCGCAGGGAGATGGGGGGCAGCGCGGCCGGGGCCAGCATGGCCCGGAATTTGCCCATCCTGCCCGTGGACTTTGACCTGGCCCCCCATGTCAAGCCCGGCACCACGGTGCTGATCGACGACGGGCTGATCGAGCTGCGGGTGGACGGCGTGCTGCAAGGCACCCTGCACGGCGCGGTCTGCTGCACGGTGATCCACGGCGGCACCATCAAATCCCGCAAGGGGGTCAACGTGCCCTATGTCAGCCTGCCCATCCCGGCCCTGACCGACAAAGATCGGGCCGATGTCACCTTTGCTGTGGGTCTGGGCGTGGACTGGATCGCCCTCAGCTTTGCCGGCAGCGCCGCGGATGTGGCCGAGCTTCACGGGTTGGTGGACAAGGCCCGCCAGGTCCAGGCCTCGGCGGGTAGCCCGCCTCCCCGCATCATGGCCAAGATCGAACGGCCCGATGGCGTGCGCAATTTGGACGAACTGATCGAGGCCAGCGACGCGGTGATGGTGGCCCGGGGCGATCTGGCCCTGGAGACCAGCCCGTGGGAGCTGCCCCTGCTGCAAAAGCAGATCGTCAAGGCCTGCATGGCCGCTGGCAAGCCCGTGGTCGTCGCCACCCAAATGCTCGAAAGCATGATCCAAAACCACCGCCCCACCCGGGCCGAGGTCAGCGACGTGGCCAACGCCCTGCTTGACGGCGCGGACGCGGTTATGCTCTCCGGCGAGACGGCCATGGGCGCCTACCCGGTCTACGCCGTGCGCACCATGAGCCACATCATCGGGCGCATCGAGGGGTCAATGGGCTATCGCCCCGGCAGCCACGGCTTTAACGGGCGCACGGTTCCCCCCGTGGCCGAGGCGGCGGAAACCGTGCCCACCCTCGTCCCCGCCGAGCCGGTCCTGCGCCAGATGACCCGGCAGCGGTATGTGTTGTAGCTGGTCTCGCTCCCACGCTC
>CAZKEX010000419.1:0-4012 GCA_964551895.1 uncultured Caldilineaceae bacterium
ACCGCTCCTTTTTTTGTTGATTGGTTGATTGGTTGATTGGTTGATTTGTCTGTCGAGAGCCCATCAACAAATCAACGTATCAACTAATCAACCTATCAACCAATCCCCTAGCGCAGGTGCGGGAATGCCTTGGCGCCGGGGTAGATGGCGATGTCGCCGAGTTGTTCTTCGATGCGCAGGAGCTGGTTGTATTTGGCAACCCGGTCGCTGCGGTTGGGGGCGCCGGTCTTGATCTGGCCGGCGTTGAGGGCCACGACCAGGTCGGCGATGGTGGTGTCTTCGGTCTCGCCGGAGCGGTGGCTGACCACGGCGGACCATCCGGCCCGGTGGCTCATCTCCACCGCGGCGATGCTCTCGGTCAGGGTGCCGATCTGGTTGACCTTGCACAGCAGGGAATTGCACGCCTTCTCGGCAATGGCCCGTTCGATGCGCTTCACATTGGTCACCAGCAGATCGTCGCCGACCATCTGCACCTTGTCGCCCACCTTGCTGTAGAGCAACTTCCAGCCGTCCCAATCGTCCTCGTGCATACCATCTTCCAGGCTGATGATGGGGTAGCGGGCGATCCAGTCGGTCCACAGGTCAACCAACTCGCCGCTGGACAGAGTCTTGCCTTCAATGTCCAGCTTGTAGAGACCAGTCTTCTTGTCATACAGCTCGCTCATGGCCGGGTCCAGGGCGATGAAGACATCCTCGCCGGGACGGTAGCCAGCCTTCTCGATGGCGGTCAGGATCACCTCCACGGCCTTGGCGTTGCCGCCCAGGCTGGGGGCAAAGCCGCCCTCGTCGCCCACATTGGTGCTGTGGCCGGCGTCGTGGAGTACATTCTTCAGGCTGTGGTAGATCTCCGCACCCCAGCGCAGGGCCTCGGCAAAGGTGGGCGCGCCCACGGGCATGACCATGAACTCCTGGAAGTCCGTGCTGTTGATCGCGTGCTGGCCGCCGTTGAGGATGTTCATCATGGGCACGGGCAAGGTGCGGGCGCTGACGCCGCCGATGTAGCGATAGAGGGGCAGGTCTTGGGCTTCGGCCGCGGCCCGGGCCACGGCCAGGCTGACACCCAGGATGGCGTTGGCCCCCAGATTGCCCTTGTTCGCAGTCTCGTCCAGCTCGATCAGATATTCGTCGATGCCGACCTGGTCCAAAGCGTCCACGCCCAGCATTTCGGGCATGATGATCTCGTTCACATTCTGCACGGCCTTGAGGACGCCCTTGCCCCCATAGCGCTTCTTGTCGCCGTCACGCAGCTCCACGGCCTCGTGGACACCGGTGCTGGCGCCGCTGGGCACGGCGGCCCGGCCAATGGCCCCGCCGCTCAGTTGCACTTCCACTTCCACCGTGGGGTTGCCCCGGCTGTCCAGAATTTCACGGCCAATCATGGCCTCGATAAATGTGGTCATTTTTTGCCTCCTAGGGCGGATTTGTTGGTTGGTTGGTTGGTTGATTAGTTGATTAGTTGATTGGTTGGTTGGTTGGTTAGTTGGTTAGTTGGTTGGATTACTTTGTGATCGTTCAGCAAATCCAAAAAATAGACTACTGATTGAGCGGATGAAACGGATTTTCACTGATTTTTAGAAGAAGATCCGTTTTTGATCCGTCGCATCCGTCTGATCCGTATTCTATTTTGTGGCGGTGGTTCGGCGTCAATGTCGAACGCACACTATCCCCAAGTTTAGCGCACAACGGTGAAAATGACAATTGACCGAGCGCACCAGCCTTGACCGGGAACCGGGGCGGTGTTAGAATTTTCGTCCAGGGTAAAAGGGGTTTTTCACCGCAAAGTCGCCAAGGACACAAAGGAAAAAAAAGAAAAGAAGGGCAGTTCTCTTTTTTCTTTGCGCTCTTTGCGACTTTGCGGTGAAATCAACCCCATCTCACCAAACTCGACGTTCACCCAAAGGACTCACCCATGCCCGAAACCATTTATATGGACCATTCCGCCACCACCCCTGTGCGTCCCGAGGTGATGGCTGCCATGCTGCCCTATTTTGACGACTTCTACGGCAACCCGTCCAGCATCCACCGGGTGGGGCGCAAAGCCCACGTTGGGTTGGACCAGGCCCGGCGCACCATCGCCCAGATCTTGGGGGCCAAAGAGAGCGAGATCATCTTCAACTCCTGCGGCACGGAGGGGGACAACGCGGCCCTGCGGGGCATCGCCCTGGCCCGACGCAAGGCCACCGGGGCCAACCGCATCATCACCCTGCCCATCGAACACAAAGCCGTCCTCTACACGGCCCTGGATCTGGCTGAAAACTACGGCTTCGAGGTCACCCTGATCCCGGTGGACGAGGAGGGGCTGGTGGACGTGGCGGCCCTCGAGCAGGCCCTGGGCGACGGCGCAGACGTGGCCGTGGTCAGCGTGATGGCGGCCAACAACGAGGTGGGGACGGTGCAGCCCATCGCCCAGATCGGCGCGCTGTGCCGGGGGCTGGGCGTGCCTTTCCACACGGACGCGGTGCAGGCCGCGGGCAAGCTGAGTCTGGATGTCAACACCCTCAACGTGGACGCCCTGGCTGTCAGCGCCCACAAGTTTTACGGTCCCAAGGGCGTGGGCTTTCTCTATTTGCGCCAGGGCGCCCCCTTCCAGACCATGCAGACCGGGGCAGGCCACGAATCCGACCGGCGGGCTGGGACCGAAAATGTGCCGCTGATCGTGGGCATGGCCGCGGCCCTGGCTTTGGTTGACGGGGAGAGAGAGGCCGAAAACGTCCGCCTGCGGGCTTTGCGGGATCGGCTGATCGGGGGCATTTTAGAGGAGGTGGAGGGGGCGCAACTCACCGGTTCGCCCACCCACCGGCTGGACAATCACGCCAGCTTTGTGATTGAGGGTGTGGAGGCCGAGGGCATCCTGATCGGTCTGGATCTGGCGGGGATTGCGGCCAGCAGCGGCAGCGCCTGCACCAACGCCTCCCAGCGGCCCAGCCATGTGTTGGAAGCCCTGGGCGTGTCGCCTCTCCTGGCCGCCGGAGGATTGCGCCTCAGCCTGGGCCACAGCACCACCCCGGCCCAGGTGGAGACCCTGTTGGCCGAACTGCCCCGGATCGTGCAACGCATCCGCGGCGCACAGCCGGCACAGGTTTAGCCGCCCATGTACACGGACCCCCTGCGCCCGCGCTGGCTGCGCTTTTTGCTTGTCGATCCCCTTGCTCTGGTGACCGGTCTGGCCCTGCTGGGGGCGTGGGGTCTGCTCCTCCCCACGGCCCAACTGGGCTATGTGCCCCTGGGCATCGGGCAGATCACCTTCTCCCCCGGCGAGCTTGTTCTCATCCGCCGTCTGGCCGGGCTTCTCACCCTGGCGGCCTTGCCCTTGTGGCTGCTGAGGCTGCGCTTCTTCCGCCAAGTTGTTGCCCACTCCCTGGAAAGCTGGGGCGAAGTCACCCGCATCGACACCTATTGGTGGGGACGCCGGGTACAGTTCTACTACTTCTGTCAAGGGGCCAAGCTCCACGGCCAGAACTTCAGCCTGCGCACCCGGGCCGTCATGCAGTTGGCCACCGCGGACCCGGTCCTGGTGGTCTTCAACCAGTTTGAGCCGGGGCGATCGTTGATGATGGATCTTTTTGTGTAGCTTTCGGGGTATGCGATGACAATTCTCAATTTGACCACAAAATGGGACGCAGATTAGCGTTGATCTGCGTGCATCAGTGCTAATCTGCGTCCTATTTGAACAGTTATTCTCTTGTATTTATTCGAGAGGTGGGTGTATGCCAGCCAGAATCCAGATCGCTCTGGCCTGTTGAAGATGGCGATCATTCATGCACAGGACTTCAATGGTTGCACGGCCTGTGCCTGTCAGCCCCAACAAGTATTGACCGTCTTCACTCCAAGCAAAATGGTCTTTCCAGCGCTGGATTCTTGGATGAAAGAGAGAAAAGCGTAACCCGGTCAGTGGATCTTCCCCTGCCGTCTGGGTACCTTTGAACTCATTGCACCGATAGCAAGCCAAGCAGAGGTTGGCGGGTTCATTGTCGCCGCCCGCGGACAAAGGAACGATATGATCGACAGCCAT
>CAZKEX010000420.1:0-3964 GCA_964551895.1 uncultured Caldilineaceae bacterium
GCGAATGGCGAATGGCGAATGGCGAATGGCGAATGGCGAATGGCGAATGGCGAATGAAGTATAGCATACGCGGACAGTTTGTTGTAAACCTATTTGGGTCCGCCCTAGGGCTGTGGTACGATTCAGCCACACCCTCCCAATCACTCAATTTCCCATCCGCCTATTCGCCATTCGCCATTCGCCATTCTGCAAATCTCATGGACAAATTCACCGTCGCCTGTATTCAACAAAAGATGCACCTGCCCCAGGATCTGGCCGAGTACCGGGCAGATCTGGACCGCTTTGCCCGGGTGGCCCAGGCCAAGAATGCCCGCCTGGTCATCTTCCCCGAACTGGCCGGGATGATGGTCGTGCCCCCCCTGTTGGTCGGCGGCAAGGCCAACCTGCTCAAGCGGATGGCCCTGGGCCAACGGCGCAGCGCGTCCCTGTGGCAGAAGCTCTCGGGCAGCATGGCCGGCGCCCTGGCCCGCTGGGGCAAGGCGGATCTGCGCACCTTGGTGGCCGGTCTGCTGGACACCACGCCGGAGGCCGCCTGGGCCGCCTACACCGAGACCTTCGGCGGCGTGGCCAAGGCCTTTGGCCTCACCATCGTGGCCCCCAGCGCCTATCTGCCCGACCCGGCGGACGGGGTGATCCGCAACCTGGCCGGGGTCTTCGGGCCATCCGGCGAGCTGTTGGGTACCCAGGCCAAGGTCATGCTGCACCGGGAAGACGCGGGCCTGGCCCAGCCGGGAGCCACATGGGACATCATCTCCACGGAAGTGGGACGCATCGGCCTGATGTTGGGCGGGGACGTCCTCTACCCGGAGGTGGGGCGATTGCTGGCCTACCAGGGCGCGGAGATCCTGATCGCCCAGGGCGGGGCCCCGGATGTGGTCCTCTACAACAAACTGCGGTCGGCCATGTTGGCCCGTATGCAGGACAACCAACTTTTCGGGGCCATCAGCTTTGTGGTGGGGCGCAACGAACTGGGCCAACAGCCCGCGGACGGCAGCGAACGCACCTCGTATGTGGGCAAGTCCGCCATCTTCGCCCCCCAGGAGTTGACCCCCCGCTATTCCGGCGTCCTCGTGGAGATGGGCAACCATCGCAGCGAAGGCGTCCTGGCCGCGGAGTGGGACTTTGTGGCCCTCAAGACCCTGTGGGAATCCTCGGACACCCCCATCCGCAACCAACTGCCCCAGGCCAGCCAGGCCCTGGCCCAGCTCTATCAACGGCTGCAAAGTCTGCCCCGCTCCCTGGACTACAGCCAGGAGCTGCCCATGCTGGCCGAGGACTTATCCCCCGCCCAGGCCACCCTTCCCGGTGCCGCCACCGTCCACAGCCTGGACGAACTGCCCGTCCTGGCCTCGGTCACCGCCCGCTGGCCCCTGGACACCGCCCACACCGGCGCGGACGAAGCCGATCTGGGCCACGAGACCATCCTCGCCGACGTCATGGGCGGCGAAGACGAGGCCGACCCCGTGCCCGCCCATCGGGACAAGGCGGACGAGACCGACGAGATGGATGTGATTTCGTAGAGTTGGCTCCTCTACAACAGCCAAGCTTTCACCGCAAAGCCGCCAAGAGCGCAAAGAAGGTCAAGGTTTTTCTCTGCACATCTCTGCGCATCTCCGCGCTCTCGGCGGTTAAGATACCTTACTTTCGAGGCCAAACCGGTGCTTTCCAAATACCACCAGATCAACGCCATCGTGCGCAAAGTGCCCAGGGGCAAAGTCGCCACCTACGGCCAGATCGCCGGCTACGTGGAGCGCTGCACCCCCCGCATGGTCGGCTACGCCCTGGCCGCCCTCACCGAGGATGACGTGCCCTGGCAGCGCATCGTCAACGCCCAAGGCGGCATCAGCCCCCGGGCCGACGGTGACGGCGCGCTGATCCAACGCCGTCTGCTGGAGGCGGAGGGGATTAAGTTCAATGAAAATGGGCGGATTGATTTGAAACGGTATCGAGTAGAGGGAATGAGTAACGAGTAATAAGTAATGAGTGTGGCGACGAACAATGGGTATCCCGTGTCGAGAAGTCGTCAACCACAAATTACTCGTTACTCGTTACTCATCACTCATTCCCCCTCACCCAAAGGAGACCCCATGCCCACACCAACCCTTGCCTTCCAAGACTACTACCCCGACCACTTGAGCTATTGTTATGGCTGCGGGCGGCTGAACGAACACGGCCATCAGATCAAAAGTTATTGGGCCGAAAATGGGGAGGAGACGATCTGCGTCTTCGAGCCGCAGCCCTATCACACGGCCATCCCCGGCTATGTGTATGGGGGGCTGCTGGCCTCCATCATCGACTGCCACGGCACAGGGAGCGCGGCCGCGGCGGCCTTTCGGGCCGAGGGCCGGGGAATGGATACGTTACCTGCCTTCCGTTTTCTCACCGCCTCGCTCAAGGTGGACTACCTCAAGCCCACGCCCCTGGACCCGGCCCGGCCCCTGCGTTTGATCGGGCGCATCCGGGAAGTGAAGGGGCGCAAGGTGATCGTGGATATTGACGTGACCGTGGGCCGAGATGGGGATGGCGAGGTGTGTGTGCGGGGCGAGGTGATCGCCGTGCAGGTGCCCGAGGCGTTTGTGGTGGAGGCGATTAGAAAGGCAGAGGAAAAACGAGCCATGCGTAATGAGTAATTTGGAGGGTGGACAGCGGAATTTGGCCGTGCGGGTCAGTTCGGCGGGGGAGCGGGCGATCCGTTCCGGCCATCCGTGGATCTTTGATGGGGCGATTGAATCGGTCAGTTTCGATGCCCCGCCCGGCACGTTGGCGGTGATCTTTGACCGCCGGCGGCGCTTTTTGGCCGTGGGACTGTACGACCCGGCCTCGCCCATTCGCATCCGCATTTTGCACCAGGGCAGTTCGGCCACCATTGACCAAAGCTGGTTTGAGGCCAAATTTGCCACGGCCTTTGCCCAGCGCCTCCCCCTGATCCAAAGCAAAAACAGCCCCCGTCCCACGGACGGGGTTCGTCTGATCTACGGCGAAAACGACGGGCTACCCGGCCTGATCTTGGACCGCTACGCCGACACCAATGTGCTCAAACTCTACACCCCGGCGTGGATTCCCCATCTGCCCGCCCTGCTCCCCGGCCTCACGCAGACCGAAATGGGTCCTCTGGCCGCGGTTGGCCCGACCCGACGGCTGGTCTTGCGTCTCAACAGATCTACACAAAACCAGGTTGACCTTTTGCATGGACTGAGCGATGGCCAGATCCTGCACGGCCCGCCCTTGGAGGGGCCGGTGATCTTTCGGGAAAATGGGCTATTTTTCGAGGCGGAACCGGTGGAAGGGCAGAAGACCGGTTTCTTTTTGGATCAAAGAGAGAATCGATCCAAGGTGGAGGCGTTGGTGGCCGAAGCCAGTGGCAGGTTCGAGGTACTCAACGTCTTTGCGTACACCGGGGGCTTCTCCCTCTACGCGGCCCGGGGCGGGGCCAGCCGGGTGGTGAGTCTTGACATCAGCGCGCCGGCGTTGGCTGGGGCGGAGCGCAACTTCACCCTCAACCAGGCCGACCCCAGGGTGGCCGAAGCCCGCCACGAGATCCTGGCCGCGGACGCCTTTGCCGCCCTGACCGAGATGGCCGCCGCCGGTCGTCGCTTCGAGATGGTGATCGTGGACCCGCCGGCCTTTGCCAAACGCCAGGACGAGGTAGAGCGGGCCTTGGGCGCGTATGTCAAGCTGGCCCATCTGGCCCTGGGCGTACTGCGGCCCGGCGGCACCTTGGTCATGGCCTCCTGCTCCAGCCGGGTGACCGCGGACGTCTTCTTCGAGGCCATCCACGCCGCGGCCCGCACCGCCCGCCGCCCCCTGCACGAGATCGCCCGCACGGGCCATCCCCTGGACCATCCGGTCGGGTTTGCCGAGGGGGCATATTTGAAGTGTCTTTTTGCCACAGCCTGAAAATAACCGCAGAGGACGCGGAGGAGGCGCGGAGGGCGCAGAGAAAAATCTCTGGGCCCTCCGCGCC
>CAZKEX010000421.1:0-3949 GCA_964551895.1 uncultured Caldilineaceae bacterium
GGGTGACAAGGTGACAGGGTGACAAGGTGACAGGGTGACAAGGTGACAGGGTGATCGGTTTTCACGAACGAAGCTCCTTGTCACCTTGTCACCCTGTCACCTTGTCACCCTGTCACCCCGTCACCCCCTCCCGTGTGCGAAAGCAATCAAATTGTGCTATAGTTCGCATATTGCGCCAAGCCCTATTTTCATTGACCCAAGGACCGATCCATGAGCAACCAGACGCCACTACCCCCACTGCCCACAGGCAGTTCAGATTCACCGGAGTTGACCGAGGCCGAGATTCAGGCCATTTTCGACAACCTGGCCATCCCCGAAAATATGTCCCAGCAGGCCACAACCCAGGCCCAAGAGAGCCTGCACCAGGGGGACGCCCTGCTGGACGCCATGCACGGCGGCGGGGTGGATCTCTCTGCCGGGGGACCGGGGCCGGACGCGTCCGGGGAGATCGGCGCTCGGCAGACCGGGCTGGATGTCACCCCGGACATTGTGGAGCTGCGCCGCCAGTTGGCCCGGGAGCTCTTCCCCGACGGCGACCCCTCCCCGGCCTGGGAGAGCGCCAGCCCCGGCCAGACCGCCCCGCCCCCCGTGGCAGACCCCACAGCAGAAACTACGGCTCCCCCCCCAACCCCTGGCCCTGACCCAGCCCCAATCCCATACATCCCCTCCACGCCCATCCCGGCCCCGATCCCAGATCCCCAATCCCTGCTCCCCGATCCCCAGTCCCCGTTCCCCGATGCCGGCGGCTATTCTTCGTATCGGGTGCTGCAAACCGAGATTGCCGCCCTCTATGGCGAGGTGCGGGAGGTGTTAGCCCCGGAACAATCGGCCAGCAAACAGGCCAGGGCCTTGCTCAGCGAGGCCAGCATCATGCTCAAGGGCCAGCCGGAGGATCTGGATGTGGTGGAGGCCAAAGTGCGCCAGGTGCGGGAGATCCTGCGCCAGGCCCAGGCCAGCCAGCAGAACGCGGACACCTATGGCCGCCCTATTTTGATCTACCTCTCGGCCTGGCTGCTGCTCTCCTTGGGGGCCATCATCTACTTCTATTTGGACAGCTCCCTGTTGAGCCAAGGGCTGGGCCGCCACGCCAACGCCCTGGTCATCACCCTCTTTTGGGGGGCCATCGGCGGCATCCTCAGCGCCACCCACTCCCTGTGGTGGCACACCAGCGAAGCCCAGGACTACGACCACCGCTTCAACGCCAGCTATGTGGTGCGCCCGGTCGTGGGCATGATCCTGGGCGGGCTGATCTACGCCATCATCGCCTTGGCCTTCGACACCTTCAGCCTGGACCTGCCCGGCAACCTGCTCCTGGGCCTGATCCCCAGCCTGCTGGCCCTGATCGCCGGCTTCCGCTCCGGCCAACTCCTGCGTCTGGTCGGCTTTTCCCCCAACGTGACGTGAACCAGCCCGCCCCCGCCTCTTTCACCGCCCCCCTCACCCACGTCGAGGTGATCGTCAACGTCCCCATCCGGCGCAGCTTCAGCCGCCAAGAAGCGCCGCCCCCTGGGGAGGATGACGACGCCTCCAGCCTGCAAACCTTCACCTATGGCCTGCCCCCAGCCCTGGAAGGCCAGGTCGAACCCGGCCATCTGATCTGGGCGCCCTTTGGCCGCCAGACCGTCCAGGGCATCGTGATCCAGCTTGTCCCCGCCCCGGCCTTCCCCACCAAGCCCGTCGAGCGGCTGGCCCGCCCCCTCCCCGTCCTCACCCCGCACCAGATCCGCCTGGCCGAGTGGACCGCCCACACCTACGTCGCCGCCCTCTCCGAATCCGTCAAACTCTTCCTGCCCCCGGGTCTGCTCACCAAAGACCCGGACAGCCAGGGCGTGCGGGCCAAGCGGGAGGAGCAGGTGGAAATTCTGGTGGACCGGGCCGAAATGGTGCGCCGCCTGCCCACCCTGGGCCGGGAGACCCAGCAGGTCAAAGTCCTGGCCTGGCTGCTGGACCATCCCGACGCCCGGCCCACGGCCAAAGAGTTGCAATCTTTTTGTGAGCTGCGCAGTGGTAGCGCCATCAAATCCTTGCACGAAAAAGGCCTGATTCGGCTCGACGAAACGGGGGCGGCCCTGGCCCTTCCCGCCGACGATGCCCGATCCATGCTTTTGGAGATGCGGGGGGCCGCCAAATATCTGCCCACGTTGGAAAAATTATTAGAACTGGGCGCGCCCGTGTGGAAGACCGACCTCTACGCCCAGGTCGACACCAGCCTCGCCCTCCTGCGGGATCTGCACGCCGCCGGGCTGATCCGCCTGGACGAACAGGTGCGCTACCGGGACCCCCTGGCCGGACGCACCTATGTGCGCACCTTTCCGCCCAGCCTCACCGACGAGCAGGCCGGGGTGTGGGCGCAAATTGAGCGCTGGTTCGACGCTCCCACCCTCCCGGCGCCCCACTATCTGCTCCACGGCGTCACCGGCAGCGGCAAGACCGAGATCTATCTCCACGCCATCGCCCGCATCTTGGCCCTGGGCAAACAGGCCATTGTCTTGGTGCCGGAGATCGCCCTCACCCCCCAGACCGTGGCCCGCTTTGCCGGCCGCTTCCCCAACCAGGTCGCCGTCATCCATTCCGAACTGAGTACCGGCGAACGCTACGACACCTGGCGGCGCATCCGGGACGGCGAGGTGGACATCGTGGTCGGTCCCCGCAGCGCCCTCTTCTCGCCCTTGCCCCGCCTGGGGCTGATCGTTTTGGACGAAGAGCACGAGTCCTCGTACAAACAGGCCGCGGAGGCGTGGGGCAGTAACACGGTCTTCTACGACGCCCGCACCCTGGCCATCCGCCTGGCCGAGCTGACCGGCAGCCCCCTGATCCTGGGCAGCGCCACCCCCAGTCTGGAATCCTATCACAGCGCCATGCAGGGGGACTTTACCCTGCTGGAACTGCCCCGCCGGGTCATGGGCCACCGCTCCGGCCTGGGCGATGATCCACCCACCGTCCTCTACGCCGAGATGCCCCCGGTGGAGATCGTGGATATGCGCCAGGAGTTGCGGGCGGGCAACCGCTCCATCCTCAGCCGCAGCTTGCAGGCCGAACTGGTCAGCACCTTCCAGGCTGGCGAGCAGGCCATCCTCTTCCTCAACCGGCGGGGGACCAGCACCTTTGTCATGTGCCGGGACTGCGGCCACGTGGTCCAGTGCGACGGCTGTGACGTGCCCCTGACCTATCACGAACGGGTCAACGTGCTGGTCTGCCACCACTGCAACAAACGCTACCCCATCCCCGACACCTGCCCGGCGTGCCAGAGCAAGCGCATCAAATACTTCGGCAGCGGCACCCAGCGCCTGGAAGAGCTGGTGCAGGAGTTCGCCCCCCGGGCCCGCATCCTGCGCTGGGACGCGGACACCACCGGCCACAAGGGCAGCCACGAGGCCATCATGGCCAAGTTTGCCGCCCACGAAGCCGATATTTTGGTGGGCACCCAGATGATCGCCAAGGGGCTGGATCTGCCCATGGTCACCCTGGTGGGGGCCATCGCCGCGGACACGGGTCTCTTCCTGCCCGACTTCCGCAGCGGCGAGCGCACCTTTCAGCTCCTCACCCAGGTGGCCGGCCGGGCCGGGCGCAGCGAGCGGGGCGGCCGGGTGGTGATCCAGACCTACCGCCCGGACCACTACGCCATCCAAGCCGCGGCCCAGCACGACTTCCACGCCTTCTGCGAGCGGGAGATCGCCTTCCGCCGAGAGCATCGCTATCCGCCTATCCGCCGCCTGGCCAAGCTGGTCTATTGGGACAAAAAGCTGGAAAAGGCCCAGATCGCCTGCGCGGACATGGCCGCCGCCCTCAAACACCGCATCGAACAACTGGGTCTGCCCGGCGAGATGGTGGACATCCTCGGCCCCGCCCCCGCCTTCTTCGCCCGCTATCGAGGCAACTACCGCTGGCAAATCCTCCTGCGCGCCCCAGATCCGGCGGAGGTGCTGCGGGGGATTTCGATCCCCTTTGG
>CAZKEX010000422.1:0-3945 GCA_964551895.1 uncultured Caldilineaceae bacterium
CGGGGATCGGGGATCGGGGATCGGGGATCGGGGATCGGGGATCGGGGACCGGGGACCGGGGACCGGGTAATTTAATCACCTTGTCACCTTGTCACCCTGTCACCTTGTCACCCTGTCACCTTATCACCCTGTCACCTTGTCACCCTGTCACCCTGTCACCCTGTCACCCCCTCACCTTGTCACCCTGTCACCTTGTCACCCCTCACTCCCCCGGAATTTCCACCCCCGGCCCCACCAGATAGACCGCCTGCCAGGGTTGATATTTGCTGACTATCTTGTCCGTGCGGGTGACGCCGTTTTCGGTGACGGTGCGGGTGACGCTGACATCCATGCCCTCTTTGGGCCATTCCACCTGCTTGGTCTGCCCGGCGGCCAGGGTCTCGTCCCGCTGGTAGACCGGCGGCCCTGGCTCCTGCACATCGCTGACCTCGGCCTCGGCGATGGCCACCTGGCGATCCGGTTTGGTGCCGTAGAAGCGGAAGGTGATCACCCCGGCCGCGGTGTTGACGATGGGGTCGATGAGGATATGGTGGCCGGTGTCGTTGCGGAAGCGGAAGTCCACCGTGGGGGTGTAGATGGTGGCGTCCATGCCCGGCGCGCCGTACCAACTGACCACATAGCCGTGGTTATAGCGCTCCACAATGGGGAAGCCAGCGTTGAGCGCCGCCCGAAAGACCGTGGTGCTGACCTGGCAGACGCCGCCCCCCACGCCCACCGCGGTGCGGTCCCCCCAGATGATCAGGGAGTCCTCAAAGCCGTTGGCCGCGCTGACATCCTCCACGATGTTGTTGAAGCTGAAGACCTCCCCCGGCGGGATCACCACGCCGTCGAACTTTTCTGCCCCCACCACAATGTTGCGCACCCGGTCGGCGCTGCTGCCCGCAAAGGAAGTCGAGCCTTCGGCCACCAGTTCCACGATGCCAAGCTGATCTGTCTTGGCGGCGTCCACCGCCGGGGTGAGGATCGTCACCGGCAGGCTGGCCTCGGTCCCGCCGCTTTCCAGGGCCTGGCCCACCGCGGCGAGGGTGGCGTCCACGTCCAGGCTGCGTCCGGTCTGGCTGGGCTTGAGGACGGAAAGCTGGCCCGTGGCCGGATCGAAGCTGAGGCGGGCGTCACGGGCCGGGGTATCCACCTGGGCGGCCCAATCGGCCACCACGCCCCGCAGCCGTTCTTCGTTCAGGCGCAGGGGATCTCGGCTCTGGATCAGGCTGGACAGGGTGGCCGGATCAAGGGCAAACATGAGACCGGTCTGGGGGTCTGAAAGGGTCACGGCATTGGGCAGGGTGTTGAGATCCGACCCGGTGGCCTGAACGCCTTCTGGGATGGCCAGGGCCACGGTCTGCAGGGGGAGGGTGGCCGCCTTGCCCCGATAGAGGGCTTCCAGCACGGCGGCGGCGGTGGCTTCCACGTTGACCTCCAGACCGGGCTGGCCGGGGAGGGTGAGTTGGCCGATCTGGGTGGCGGGCCGGGGGGTGCGTCGGGCCTCGGCGGCGACCTGGCTAACCCAGAAGCGCACCTGGCCCACGTCAAAGCTCAGGGGCGGGGTCAGGTTCTCTCCCCGCCAGAAGAGAGCCCATTGGGTGGCCAGGTCCTGGCCCAAGCTGTCCCGCCGCCCCAGGAGAAAGGCCTGGTTGACCGCGCCCAGCAGGTCCACTTCGATATCAACCTGGGCCGGGGTGACGGTCCAACTGTGCTGGCCGTCGCTGAGGGTGACAGGCTGGAGGGGGTAGGGGGTCAGCTCCCGGCTCAGTTTGCTGATGGCCCCGGCCCGGCTCAGTCCACCCACGGGCACACCGGCCACAGAGACGCCGGTGTAGATGCGGTCCATGTGCCAGAAGGACCAGCCCAGCGCCCCCGCGCCCAGGGCCAGGGCGGTCAAAAAGAGCAGCATGGCCACAAAATCCCCTAGCCCCCGATGCAAAGCAAGGGGCTGGGCACGCGATTGGGGCTGAACTTGGGGTTGGTACATGGCGCATATCCCGGATAGAGAGGATCTTTGATCCACGAATCTTCACGAATCTTCACGAATCAATCAACTAATCAACAAATCAACCAATTCCCCCACTTGGGGCAGGATGTAGACGAAGGGGATGGCCAAGTCTAGCAGGAACAGCAGGACAAATGGTGTAAGCCAGGCAACAGAGCTGACCGCGGTCAGGGACCAGTGGACCCACGGGCGGTGGATCAGTTGACCCAGGCCGCTGTCCGTGTGGGCGCCTTCGACCAGGGCGCTGGCCGCGGCTTGCACCAAGAGCAGCACACAGGTCAGCCCGGTAAAGAGGAGCAGCCACTTGTCCAGGTTGCCCGTGAGCCAGCCCACGCCCCCCACGGCCAGGGTGAGGGCGCCGACCAGCAGCCCGGTGACCGCACCCTGGGCCGGGCGCAACACCTCTCGCCAGGCCAGGGCCATGAAGAAGGCAATCCCCGACAGACCGGGGAAGAGATAGCGGCCCTGGTGTTGCACAAAGCCCAAATTATACCAAACATACCCGGCCAAGGCGCCCAAGGAGAGCAAGGCCAGCACAGCCACACTCTGCAACTGAAATCGATCCAACTCGGAATCGGGCCAGCCCAACAACATGCGGATGGCGGCCCACAGTCCGCCCAAAAAGAGTACGCCGGTAAAGAGGGTCAGGGCCAGATAGACCCGACCATCCATAAAGATCCCCATCCAGCCAAAGACGCCCCAAAAGCTCTTGAAGGTGAAATCCACGGCCCGGTCCCAATAGGCCCCCAGGCCGTTGAGGGCGATCCACTCTGCGGTGCGGGGCTGGCCCACCACCACGGCATCGTGCCACTTCAGGCCCAGGAAATCCACCCCGCCATAGATGGCCATGTTACGCAGCCAGAGGGGCGCGGCGATGGCCAGGGCGGGCAATAAAACCAGGAGCAAGTTCGTGGTCAGGGCTTTGGCGCCCTGATTTCGATCTTGTTGCCATGTTACCCCGGCCACGGTCAGCACGGCCAAGGGCAAAAGGATATAGGTGGTCGATTTTGTGACCAGAGCCAGCCCCATCAGCCCACCGACGATCAGCAGATGCCGGGGCTGGGCGTGGCCCCGATCCATGGCCCGCACCCAGTATACCAGGGCCAGGACGGTGGCGGCGATCAGCAGCTCGGCCAGGGCATCGTTGTTGACCGCGGCCATCACCGCCACGTGCATGGGCAGAAAGGCGGCCAACCCCATGCTGCCCAGGCTGATGGTGGGCCGATCCGGGAAGATGGTGTACACGATCAGGAAGATCAGCAGCAGTACCCCGGCCCCCAGCAGCACATTGTAGAGGCGCAGGAAGATCAGCCGCCCATCCGCCAGCCAGTAGACCGGCGCGGCGCTGATATAATAGAGGGGTGGCTGATGGGACTCGTACTGGATGGGGTCGATGGGGTGGTTCGGGGGGAAGCGGTTGTCGATCAGCGCCCGCAGATAGGTCTGGTCGTAGTCGCCCACGTCCAAGATGGGCAAACCCTGGCCGGCGGCGATGTGGGCCACATAGTTGTAGTGGGCCGGTTCGTCCGGGGCCTGCCACGCCGGGGTGTTGAGGGCAAAGAGCAGGGCCACGGAGAGATACCCGGCCAGGATCAACCCCACCCCGGCCCACAGCCAGCGGCCTGACCACGCTTGATATTCAAAAAAGTTCTGGGACCCGGTTCCCCGCGCCCCAGATTGGCTCTCGTTGTTTTTCGCCATCACGATGCTTTCACCCTGCTAAAAGCTTCACCGCGAAGTCGCAAAGGGCGCAGAGATTTCGAGAAAGCCTTCTTGCTTTTTCTTTGCGCCCTTTGCGACTTTGCGGTGAAAATCTGCCCGCCCGGTTTCGATACGGCCGGAAACTGCCCCGGCCTACTCAACCTACATTCATCCCTTCACCCCTCCACCGTGTCACCCCCTCACCTTGTCACCTTGTCACCTTGTCACCCTTTCACCCCCTCACCGTGTCACCGTCT
>CAZKEX010000423.1:0-3931 GCA_964551895.1 uncultured Caldilineaceae bacterium
TCCCCAGTCCCCGATCCCCGATCCCCGATCCCCGACCTACCGCCTTGGCATGATGATCCAGAGTACCACATAGGGCAGGACGCCGGGGAATCCGCCAGGGAGGAGCAGGAAGACGAAGAGCAGCCGGAACCAGATGGGGTCGATGCCGAAGAATTCGCCCAGACCGCCGCAGACCCCAGCGACCATGCCATTTTGTCGTTTAAGTTGATTGTTGTTTGCCATAAAACTCCTCTTCTTTCACAGGTGTTGGCGTGTTCAGCTTTGCCATGTCGGGCCAAACTCTTTTTCGACCCGTTCATGGCAATAGTACGCATGCCTGTGGGGAAAAGTTTCGGTGGGTCAGTTAACCGCCGAGGGCGCAGAGGGCACGCAGAGGGGGCGCAGAGAGAAATCGAGTCGTTTTCTCTGCGTATCCTCTGCGCCTCCTCTGCGCCCTCGGCGGTTTGAACGCTATTCGCTCACCGCACCAGCTTGACTTCGCCCACGGTCCCGCCGGTCATCTCCACAAGCTGGGCGGGGCGCAGTTTGAAGACGGCAAACGGAGTCCCCGCCGCGGCCCAGATCTCATCGAAGGCGAGCAGATCTTCGTCGATCAGGGTGGTGAGGGGCTGGCTGTGGCCGACCGGGGCCACGCCGCCGATCACGAAGCCGGTGCGGGCGCGCACGAAGTCGGCGTCCGCCTTGCCGATGGTCTCGCCCAGGAGATCCCGCACCTTCTTCTCGTCCACCCGGTTGGCCCCGCTGGCGATCACCAGCACGGGCGCGTCCCGCCGCTTGGCCCGGAAGACCAGGGACTTGGCGATCTGTCCCACCTCGCAGCCCACCGCGTCCGCCGCCTCGGCAGACGTGCGGGTGGACTCGGCAAACTCAACCACGGTCAAGTCGCCATAGCCCAGGGCGTGGAGGATAGTTTGGACATTTTGGGCGGCGGGGCGGAGGGTGGGCATGGGCATGATATGGATGGGCCTTTCTGGGAAGGGAACAAGGAGCAATGAGTAAGGAGTAATGAGTAAAGGGTGTCGCTGGCGACGCCGTCCTTACTCATTACTCCTTACTCATTCACCTACCCTCTCGGTGGCAGTTTCGGCAACGCCCGGCTGGGGCGCTGGGTGAGGTCGGGCTTGGTGACTGGGTTTTCGGCCAGGAGGCGCAGGATCTCTTGGATGCCGCGTTCGAGCTGGGTGTCCCGGTCGGCGGCGTAGTCTTGGGGGGTGATGTCCACGTCGATGTCCGGGTCGGTGCCGTAGTTTTCCACGTTCCAGCCCACGTCGCTGAACCAGAAGCTGAATTCGGGCTGGGTGGTGATGGAGCCATCCACCAGGGCGTGCCGGGGCCAGATGCCGATGACGCCGCCCCAGGTGCGTTTGCCGATCAGGGGGCCCAGACCCATCATCTTGAAGCTGTGGCTGAAGATGTCCCCGTCGCTGCCCGCCTGCTCGTTGGTGAGGGCCACAATCGGCCCGGCCACGGATTCGACGGGGTAGGGACTCATGCCGCCCCAGCGGGTCATGTCGTAGCCCAGGCGACGCCGGGCCAGCTTTTCGAGCAGAAGTTGGCTGACATGGCCGCCGGCGTTGAAGCGCACATCCACGATCAGGGCGTCCCGCTCCACCTCGGCCAGATAGCCCCGGTGGAACTCGGCAAAGCCCCGGGGCCCCATGTCCGGGATGTGCAGATAGCCCACCTTGCCCGCCGTGGCCTCATGCACCGCCCGCCGGTTGCCCTCCACCCACGCCCGATATCGGGCCGCAGACTCGCTGGGCAACGTCTTCACAATCACCATCCGCACCCGGGGCTTGCCATTATTCTCTCCCTCCCCCGTCTCCCCTTCTCCCTGTCCCCCGGTCTCCTCTTCTCCCTGTCTCCCCGTCTCCTTGTCTCCCTGTCTCCCCATCTCCCCCTCTTCCCCCGGCCGCAACGCCAGCACCAACAACACCTCCTGTCCGGCCTGGTTGACCAGGAGCTGGGCGGGGCTGGTTTCGGCGTCCACGGGCTGACCGTTGATGGCCAGGATCACGTCGCCTTCTTTGACGTCCACGCCGGGGTCAGCCAGGGGGGAGTTGGCCCCGCTTTCCCACGGGTCGCCCCGCACGATGGCGCTGATGCGATAGCCGCCGGTCCCATCGGCAGCTTCTGCGTCCCAGGCGATGGTGGCGCCGAGGAAGCCCTGACTGTAGATGGGCCGGGGGCGATAGTCGCCGCCGAACTCGTAGGCGTGGCTGGTACCCAGCTCGCCCTGCATCTCCCACATCAGGTCGCTGAACTCGCTGCGGCTGCTCACCCGCTGGATCAGGGGGAAGTAGCGGGTGTAGACCGTCTGCCAATCCACCTGGGCCATGTCCTCGCTCCAGAACTGGTCCCGCTGCAAGCGCCACGCCTCTCGAAACATCTGCTCCCACTCGCTCTGGGCGTCCACAGAGACCTTGACGCGGCCAAAATCCACCCAGCCAGACTTGCGGCCCTTGCTGCTGGACGGGGCCTTTTCGCCAGCCTCAATCACCCGCAGGCGGTTCTCTGTGCCGTAGATGAGCTTTTTGTGGTTGCGGGAGAGGTCAAACCACTGAATGCCGTGGACCAGGGTCTCGGCCTTAAATTCCTTGAAATTCCAACATTCCAGCTCGCCGCTGGGCTCGTCGTCCCCATTTTCGTGGGCATCCTTCAGTTCGCCTTGCACGGGGATCACCGTGAAGAGGGCCTTGCCCGGTACCCCGGCAATCTGGCCAAAGCGCCCCTCGGAGACGGGGAAGGCCAGCACCCGTTGGGCGATACCTTCCAGGTCGATGCGCAGGGGTTTTGGCTGCTTTTTTTCTTTTTTATGATCCACATCCTTGTCTTTTTTGTCCTTCTTCTCGTCAGCGTCCTTGGTCCGGGGTTGACCGAGGGGCACACCGGCCCCCGGCCCGCCGTCCGAGCTTTCCGCGTCCCGAAGCTGGGCCAGGCGGCTGTGCAGGGCGATCAGATCCTCGTCGCCGGCGTCCCCTGGGCCGTCGAGATTCTCTTCGTCGTCGCCCCCCTTTTCCTCTTCCTCGTCATCCTCATCGTCGTCGAGATCGTCCTCTTCGTCCTCATCCTCGTCTTCATCCAAATCTGCCGGGTGGGGGACGAAAGGATTGGGCTGGTCGGCTTGCAGGGTGATGAGATAGGGGCGCATGCCCATGGGGAAGCCGAGATCGAAGTGCAGGCCGTCGTAGATGGGGTTGAAGACCCGATGGCTGAGGAAATAGATAAACTTTCCCTCGGGATCGAAGGCGGGCTGCACATCGTGGAGGATGGGCTGGGTGATGGTGAAGGACTGACCAACTTGGTCAGTTTGGCCGGGGCGCAGGGCCTCGTCCCCCTCCTTGGCATCAGGGTCCGGGTTGGGCAGGCGATAGAGGCGAAGGGCGGTGGTCTGGGGGCTGATGGCGTGGCCATAGACCAGCCAACGCCCGTCCGGGGACCAGTCCACCCCGGCCATGCGCCGGAAGGGGCTGTGGTCCACGAGGATGGTCTCCTGGCTCTCCAGATCCACGATGATCAGCTCTTGGCGATGGTTGGTGAGGGCGATCTTGTCGGCGGTGGGGGAGACCCGGATGGTGACCGCCCGGCCAAACTCGACTTTGTCCAGCTTGCGCGAGGTGTCGCCCAGCTCGAAGCTGTGGATCTCCAGCATCTCCTCGCCGCTCTCGTCGCTGACCGCCACCAAACGGCGGCCATCGTTGAGCCATTCGGCCAGGCGATAACGGGCGCCGTCCCGCTTGCCAACCTGGAAGACCGGGCCTTCCTGGTTGTAAAAGGCATACATCTTGCCCCGGCTGGTCAGGGCGATGGAGTTGCCCTTGGGCTCCAGGCTGGCCCCGTCCATATAGCGTCCGGCGTGGACAAACTTGCGGTTGCGCTGGACCCGAGGGCTATGATAGGCCACATCCACGGCCTGAGTGCGGTCGGCGGC
>CAZKEX010000424.1:0-2161 GCA_964551895.1 uncultured Caldilineaceae bacterium
CCCTGCCCTAATCGCCGCCGACCTCCTCCTCGCCGCCCTCTCCCTGCCCCACGCCCATCCCACCGCGCCCCAGGCGGTCTATGATGTGCGCACTGCGCCGGCCTTTTTGCTCAGCGATCCGGCCCGCACAACCCTCTCCCCCGGCGGTGCAGGGCGCTTTCTGAGCATGAGCACCATCACCTTTGACCCCGGGGACATGGCCGACTTCCGGCGCATCTTCCGGGGGGGGACGCCGCCCCAGTTGGACGAGGCCGCCTTCCGGGAGCTGGTGATCGCCCAGAAATCCCAGGAGATCCTGGCCCCCAACCTGCCCCTGCTCTGGCGCATCCCGGCATTGGATGGCTTTGACGGTGGCGTGCTGCCCCTGCAACGCTACATCCAAGGGCTGAGTCTCTTTGTGCCCGCGGATCAGGTGTTGCCCGATGGCCGCTTACGGGAGCAGGTGGCGGAGATGCCCCCCGCCGCCCTGCTCAGCCGCTTCAACGTGCAATATGTGATCACCGACAAAGTGCGGGATCTCTGGTTCGACGGGGTCTACTTTGACCGTCAGATCGGGGCAAGCCTCTCCCCCGGCGGACTGGCCCAGATCGAGCTGATCCCGGACCTGCCCTTCCAGGCCACCCAACTCGCCCTCATCGCCACGGTGAGCGGGGATCTGGGCGATTTGACCGACGCCACCCGGCCCGTGGTCCAGATCGACCTGACCCAAAATGGACAACCCGCGGGATCCTGGCCTCTGACCGCCGGCGGCGCGCCGGGCGCGGCCATTGCCGACCCAGCCTTGGACAGCCCCATGGCCGCCTCCGCCGGGGCCATTGTGGCCTATCGGGATGTGGACGGCGGCAAGCAGGAATACCTCGTCCGCCTGCCCTTGGACACCCCAACCACCCCGGACCGGCTGACCCTCCACGCCACCGCGCCGGGGATCACTGTGACCGTGCAGGCCGTGACTTTGGTGGACGAGCGCACGGGGACCTTCATGCCCCTGCTGCCCAGCGACCGGGGCCGTTTCCGCCTGGTCCACAGCGGGGATGTGAAGATCTACGAAAATCTGGACCTGCTGCCCAGGGCCTATTTAGTCCACAACACCCTCCCCGCGGCGGATGTGGAGTCTGCCCTGGCCCGGCTGAAACTTGACGATCTGGGACCGGACAGCGCCGTGGTGGAGGGGGATCTGGCCCTGACCGGTTCGCCCAGCCCGGACGACACCGCCCAAATCCTGGCCTATGCGCCGGAGCGGGTGGAGATCCAAGTCCGCAGCGCCCAGGATGCCCTGCTGGTCCTCAGCGACAGCTTTTATCCTGGCTGGCAGGCCACGGTGAACGAGGTGGCCGCGCCCATTTTGGCGGTCAACGGGCTGGTGCGGGGGGTCCCCGTGGCGGCGGGGGAACACACGGTGATCTTCGAATACCGTCCCCAGGGCTGGCAGCGGGGGCTGTGGATCAGCGGGGTAGGGGTATTGATCTGGCTGGGGCTGTTGGGGCTGGCTTTGTTCAAATCATGGGGCATGTCAAATCAAGATAGATCAGGCACTTGAATTGTGATAAAATCAAGCCGTCTTCTATTCCCCAACGAACAAAAAGAGGATGCCGCCTATGCAGCCCATCCGGTGGACAGTTCAGGATCGATACGGCAACCAAATCTATTTAACGGAAGAGCGCTGGGCGCACATTACGGACCCCTTCAACCATCCTGAAATGATAGACTATGAGGAGGAGTTGCGGAGGACGTTGCACCTTGGACGCCGTAGACAAGAACCCTTGAATCCGCAAAAATACCGCTATACGCGAGCCTTCCGCAACCTAACTGATGACAACACCCATGTGGTCGCAATCGTGTTGTTCAGATTCCGTGACAGCGAGCAGGGTGTACCCACGACAAACAACTTTGTGGTCACGGCGCATTTGAAAGAAATCGGGTGAATCATGCAACAACCATTTTTCCATTATGACGAAATGAGCGATACCTTTTCCATTGTGTTTGTTCCAGGCAAGGCCGCGACTGGCATTGAATTGAACGACTATTTTCTACTGCGGGTGGACAAAGAGGCGGGACAAGTATTGAGTCTGGATATTCTCGAATACTCTATTCTAGCCCAGAAAACCGAAACCGGCCCCCGCAGTCTGCCCCTTTCGGGTCTGGCGGCGTTGTCCGAAGAGAC
>CAZKEX010000424.1:2261-3914 GCA_964551895.1 uncultured Caldilineaceae bacterium
CAGATCCAAAGCGGGCTGAATAGCGTAGCCGCCTGGTTGACCGCCCAACAGGCCCAGTCGTCCACCAACTTCCTGATCGCTCAGATTGCGTTTGGGATTGTTTCGGCGCTGCTGCTGGGGCTGCTTGTGTGGCTGGAGATCCGACCAAATCGGCCCAAGGGGGTGCGTATCCGCACCAGCGAAGGGTCGGCGGAGTTGGACCCGGCCAGCATCTCCCGGCGGCTGGAATGGCATCTGGACCAGTTGGCCGATGTGATCACGGTGATCCCCACGGTCAAGGCCCGGGGCGACGGCGTGGACATCAACCTGGAGATCGAGACCGCCCCGGACATCGATGTGGCCATGAAGACCGACGAGGTGGTTGAGGTGACCCGGGATATCGTGGAACAGGACATGGGGCTGAAGCTGGGCAAGCTGGATGTGCGCATGCGCCACGCTGCCTTCGAGCCGGAGTGGGTCGCCTAAAGCCGGGTCGCCTAAAGCCGGGTCGCCTAAAGCCAGGTCGCCTAAAGCCGGGTCGCCTAAAAACATCTTTCACCGCAAAGCCGCAAAGGGCGCAAAGAAAAAAGAAAGAGCAGAAAAGGCTTTTCTCTGCGCTTCCTCTGCGCTCTCGGCGGTTAAATGTTTTTGAAACGAGACACTATCTGTGAAGCGCTTTATTCAATGGCTCAGACGGCTGTTCCGAGCTGTTTTTTTCTTCCTGCCCGGCCCAGAGTCGCCCAGAGATCCGGGTCGGGGTCCGGCCACCCCTCAGTTTGAAAGTAGATCCGCGCCTATGTCACACGCCGTTGATCCTGTCGATCCCATCGATTTCGTCGATCCCACAGACGCCGTTGCCCCGGATTTTTCTGCCCTGCCAGAGCCTGAGGAAGACGAGACTTTGTCGATGCCCCCCAGCACGCCGACCGCGAATCCGCTTGATCTTTCCCCAGAAGCACCCCTTGATGACCCTGTGGATCTTCAAGAGGCGGCGGATGAGGTGGACGCTGAACTGGAAACCGAGCCGGAGATTGAGGCACAGCCGGTCGTGCCGTCCGAACTGACGGGGATGTTGGAGGCGTTGCTCTTTGTGTGCGATGCGCCGACCAGTTCCGCCCAATTTGCCCAGGCCTTGGGGCAACCGGAGGCGGAGATCTTGGCCGGGCTGGCGGATCTGCGGGAGTTGTACAGGCAGACCGGGCGGGGGCTGCGCTTGCAGGAGCGCAACGGGCGCTATTCCTTGGTCACCGCGCCCCAGGCCGCCGGGGTGATCGAGGCCTTTCTGAATTTGGATCTGAGCAGCCATCTCAGCGGCCCGGCGTTGGAGGCGTTGGCCATTGTGGCCTATCGCCAGCCGGTGACCAAGTCCCAGGTGGAGGCGGTGCGGGGGGTGGACTGCGGCGGCGTCCTGCGCACCCTGCTCCAGCGGGGCCTGATCGAGGAGGTGGGCCGCCTTGAAACCGTGGGCCGCCCCATCCTCTACGGCGTGACCGACTTCTTCATGCAACACTTCGGCCTGGAAAACATGCAAGAACTCCCCCCCCTGCCCAGCACAGACGCGGACACCCTTTGGGCCGCAACGGAGTTGGCGGAGGGGGGAAGGGGTGAGGGGGTGACAGGGGGACAGGGGGACAAGGTGACAAGGGGACAAGAAAATGGGCGATGGCCGGTGGC
>CAZKEX010000425.1:0-3894 GCA_964551895.1 uncultured Caldilineaceae bacterium
GATAGGACTTGCGTTGGCCCACCTGGGTCAGCCCCAAGTAGAATTCCCGCACGTCCGCATTGGCCTCCAACTCGTCCGGCGTGCCCTCCAGGACGATACGCCCGCTCTCCATGATAAAGGCATAGTCGGCCACCCGCAGGGCCACCCTGGCATTCTGCTCCACCAGGAGAATGGTGGTGTTCAGCTCCTGGTTGATGCGTTGGATGATCTCGAAGATCTCTTGCACCAGCATGGGGGCCAGACCCAGGCTCGGCTCATCCAAGAGCATGAGCTTGGGCTGGGCCATGATGGCGCGCCCGATGGCCAGCATTTGCTGCTCGCCGCCGGAGAGGTAGCCGGCGGTCTGGGTTCGTCGATCCTTGAGCCGGGGGAAGTAGCCATAGACCGTCTCGATGTCCTGGCCCACATTGCCCCGGTCCCGGCGCGAATAGGCCCCGGCGCGCAGGTTCTCCTCCACGGTCAGGTGCTCGAAGACTCGCCGCCCCTCCATGACCTGGAAGATGCCCTGGCGCACGATGGCGGGCGCGTCCAAGGTGTCGATGCGGCTGCCCAGAAAGTCGATGGAGCCGTCGGTGACTTCTCCGTTCTCCGGCTTCAGCAGCCCAGAGATCGCCTTCAAGGTCGTGGTCTTCCCCGCGCCGTTACTGCCCAGCAGGGCCACAATCTTCCCCTCCGGCACACTCATGGACATGCCCTTGAGGACCAGGATCACGTCGTTATAGATGACTTCGATGTTGTTGAGATTTAGCATAGTTTGAGGGTGACAGGGTGACAGGGTGAGGGGGTGACAAGATGACAGGGTGACAGGGTGACAGGGTGGTGTTATTTGGTGATGATCCAGGTTTCTGGGTGGGTGATCATGCCTACGGCGGTGGTGATGATGCTGTCGTAGGCACGGTATAGATCTCGTGCGTGTTCGGGCTGCAGGCATTGGCAACTGACGGCAAATTGGAGCCAGACCTGGGTTTCGGCAGCTTCCGCCTCGACATCCGAGAGCTTGGAGATGAATGCCTTCTCGTATCGACGTTTTCGCCATGCCTCGGCGAGGTTGGCCGCCACGGACCGGGATGACCTGCGAATCTGATCTGTCAGAGAATACCGTTCATCCTTCGGAAATCCCTTGCTCAACTCG
Organism: uncultured Caldilineaceae bacterium; assembly: GCA_964551895.1. Classification (GTDB taxonomy): domain Bacteria; phylum Chloroflexota; class Anaerolineae; order Caldilineales; family Caldilineaceae; genus JAGNDO01. The sequence goes on from CAZKEX010000425.1 coordinate 1,133, forward strand.
TAGATCTGCATCGCAGCATCGAACGCCCGCTGATACACATCCAGATCCAAGTGCGTCCGAATCTTGCGAGCCGCATACACCGCCCGACTCTCCCGCAAAAACTCATACTCCTCACCCTTTCCCAAAACACACCTCCCTACTTCACCCCCTCACCCTGTCACCTTGTCACCCTGTCACCCCCTCACCCGGCCACGCTACTCCGCACTAATATACTCACCGGCCTGCATCCATTTGCCGCCTTCGACTTTGAAGAGGCGCAGGGAACGGTTGCCCCGATGGCTTTCCGGGGTAAAGGTGATGGGGGCGGTGACGCCGCCGGTGTCAAAGTCGGTGATGGTCTCCAGGGCGGCCCGGATGTTTTCGCCGTTGACTTCCTTGCCATCGGCCAACACTCGACGGATACCTTCGGTCATCACAGACATGGTGGTCCAGCCCTGACCATAGTGCAGACCGATCTCGTCGATGCTCTTGCCCTGGGATTCCAGGAAGGCCCGAGCGTCCTTCAGGCCAGCCACGTCCATGGTGGGCGGGGTGAAGGGCAGGGTGCCCACCACGCCTTCGGCCGCGTCCCCGGCCAGGTTGATCAGGTTCTCATCCGCACACCAGTTGAGGCAGATGAACTGCACGTCCATGCCCAGCCGTTTGGCATCCTTCACCGCCAGGGCCGCCGGGCTGGAGACATTCTGGATGACGATGTAGTCGGCCCCAAAGGTCTGCACCTGGCTCAGTTCCGGGGTAAGATCTGTGGCCCCGCCGGTCATGGCGATGGCGGTAAATTCGATGCCGTTGGCGTCGGCAAAGGCCTGGCCGTCCGCCACGGGAGACTGGCCAAAGGGACTGTTGTGATGCAGCACGGCCACCTTGGGCATACCAGTATTGCCCTTGGCCACCCAATCTTCCATGGCCCAGCGCAGACCGATGATCATCTGGTCGGAATAGGTGGTGCCGATCAGGAAGTTATAGGGCGCGTCGGTCATGCTGATCAGCGCGGCGCTGTACGAGGCAGACATGAAGGGGATCTTGTCCGCGGCGATGCGGCTGCGCAGGGCCTCGGTGTCACCGGTTCCCCAGCCCTGGAAGGCCACGACTTTGTCCTGGTTTACAAACTGGGAGTAGAGTTGTTCGGCCTGATCAACCTTATAGGCGTAGTCCTGGGAGATCAGGACCAACTTGTGGCCGTCGATACCACCGTTGGCGTTAAGCCATTCCACATAGCCGGTGACGCCCTGGGCGTAGGGGGTGCCCACATCCCCCGTGGCCCCGGTCAGGTCGAAGATGGCCCCGACCTTGATATCCGCCTTGGGGGCCTCCGCGGGGGCGCCGCCGGAGGGTGCAGCGGGCGGCGCCGGGGCCGCACACGCCCCCACCGCCAGCGCCAGCATGACAAGAACCGTCCACAGTAAAGCAAGTTTTCGGGATTGCATGGGTACTACCTCCTTTTTGGGTTGAAAGACACAAGGTGCAAGTTGCGGAATGCGGGAACGACGATTGCCCAGACGAAACGACCTCGCCCTTCGCAATTCGCCCCTCGCCCCCCGCTCAATACGAAAACGGCCAAAGCCGGAAATAGTCCTTCACGTCACGCCACAGCTTGGCGATGCCCTCGGGTTCAAGAATCAGGAAGAGAATGATCACCAGACCAAAGGCCCCCTGCTGCATAGCCGGGAGCAGCCCCATCATGCCGGGGACCACGTCGCCCAGCGCCCGGCCCAGGTTGTTCAGGATGGCGGGCAGCAGGGTCATGAAGATGGCCCCATAGATCGAGCCGGAGACGGAGCCCAGGCCGCCGATGATGATCATGGCCAGATAGAGGATGGACGTCTCGATGGTGAAGCGCTCCCAGGTCACGATCAGCCGATAGTGGGCGGTCAGCGCGCCAGCCATGCCCACGAAGAACGACGAGACGGCAAAGGCCAACAGCTTATACTGAAAGAGATTCACCCCCATCACCTGGGCGGCGATGTCCTGGTCCCGAATGGCGACGAAGGCCCGGCCCACCCGGCTGCGGAAGAGGTTGACCGTAAAAAGGGTGGTGAAGAGCGCACAGGCCAGGATGATCCAATACCACTTGAAATCACTGTTGGCCCCGTTCAAATTCACCCCAAAGATCAGCGCATGGGGCACAACCAGGGAGTCCACGCCGCCGGTCAGGGCCTTCCAGTTGATGATCAACCACTGGATGATCTCCTGGGCGGCCAGGGTGGCGATGGCCAAATAGAGGCCCTTCAGGCGCAGTGACGGGATGCCAAAGACCGCACCCACCCCGGCGGTGACCACGCAGGCGATGGGGATGGTCAGCCAGAAGGGCATCCCCCCGCGCAAGGCCAGGATCCCCGCGGTGTACGCGCCCACGGCCAAAAATCCGCCCTGGCCCAAGGAGATCTGCCCCGTAAAGCCCACCAAAATGTTCAACCCAATCGCCCCCACCACGGCAATCCCGATCTGGTTGGCCAGGGTCAAGTAATAGTTGTTGGCGAAAAAGGGGAAGATCAGCACCCCGGCCAGCACCAGCCCCAGCCGAATCTTCTGGGTCGCCGTATGCCGCAAGGCCATATCTGCCTGATATCGAGTGTGAAAAATGCCGCTTTGCATGGTTGGTTTGTTGGTTGGTTTGTTGGTTGGTTTGTTTGTTGGTTGGTTTGTTGGTTTGTTGGTTGGTTTGTTTGTTGGTTTGTTGGTTTGTTGGTTGGTTTGTTGATTGGTTGGACGGCGACCAGAAGATCGCTCACCCACTCACCTTGTCACCTTGTCACCTTGTCACC
>CAZKEX010000426.1:0-3893 GCA_964551895.1 uncultured Caldilineaceae bacterium
GCTGAGAAACGCAGAGAACGCAGAGAATGCAGAGGAATAATCTTTCCGATCTTTGCGATTCTTTGCGCTCTTTGCGTTGAAAGACCTTTTTGCAGTGAACTCATCGAATCGTTGGATCAAATTCCACACTCTTTCTGAAAGGAAAACAAAGTATGCAGAAACGAATGATATGGCTGTTAGTTTTTGTGATGAGCCTGGCGTTGTTGGCTGCCTGTGCGGCCCCTGCGCCGGCCCCAGGGGCTGCCCCGGCGGATAGCGCAAGCGCGCCGGCCGATGCCCCCGCTGCCGTTGCCGAGGCCAGCCCGATCACGGTCCGCCTGAGCCTGGGGGCCGAACCGCCGACCCTTGACCCCAATCTGGCCCAGGATACCTATGCCATCCAGTCCATGGAGGGCATGTTCCTGGGGTTGACCAACATCAACAATGTCACCGAAGAGATCGAACCGGAACTGGCCACCGATTGGACCATTTCCGATGACGGCACGGTCTGGACCTTCACCATGCGCCAGGACGCGGTGTGGAGCGACGGCAAGCCTGTGACCGCCCACGATGTCGAATACAGCGCCAAGCGGGCCATCATGCCAGAGACCGCTTCGCCCTATGCCTATGTACTCTACATCATCAAGAATGCCCAGGCCATCAACCAGACCGATGTGGCCAGCGCCACCTATGACATTGACACCCTGGGCGTCAAGGCGTTGGATGATTACACGGTGGAATTCACCCTTGAGGCCCCCGCCGCCTACTTCGAATCCATCTCCAGCCTGTGGACCCTGCGCCCCGTGCCCAGTTGGGCCATCGAGGCCCACGGCGATGCCTGGACGGATCCGGCGAACATTGTGGTCAACGGCCCCTACATGTTGACCGAATGGAAGCATGGGGAGAGCCTCTCCTATGTCAAGAACCCCACCTACTACGATGCCGCCAATGTCCAGATCGACAACATCGAAGTGGACATCATCACCGACGCCTTCACCGAGATCGCCCTCTACGAGTCCGGCGAGCTGGATGTGGCCGGTGACGGTCCCGGCACCTTCCCTGTGGAGGAAATGGCGCGCATGATGGCCGACCCCGTGTTGAGCGCAGAATTGCACATCGGGCCTCGGGCCTCTACAACCTACGTGGGCTTCACCATGACTAAGCCCCCCTTCGACAATGTGCTGGTCCGCAAAGCCTTCTCTGCCGCCATCCAGCGCCAGGTGATGGTGGATGATGTGGTCGGCTCCGGTGTGCCCGCCACCCAGTTTGCGCCTCCCGGCATCTTTGGCGCTCCCAATCCCGAAGTCGGCATTGCCACGGATCTGGAACAGGCCAAGGCATGGCTGGCCGAAGCCGGGTATCCTGGCGGCGAGGGCTTCCCCACGGTGACCTATCGCTACTTCGCCAGCACCCTGGAAGAATCCCTGGCCGAGGCGTTGCAGGCCATGTGGGCCGAGACCCTGGGCGTGCAGGTCAACATCGAGGCCCAGGAATGGCCGGTCTTCATCGCCGGCATCAACCCCTCGACCCCCCTGGAAGAGATGCCCGAAATGTGGCGACTGGGCTGGGGCGCCGACTACCCGGACGAGAACAACTGGGTCTACGAGGTCTTCCATTGCACGGACAGCACCAACTACTCCCGTTCGGAATGCACCGCAGCCGACGAGATGGCCCAGGCCGCGGCGTTGGAGACCGACCAAGCTGTGCGCAAGGATCTCTATGGCCAGGTGGAATCCCTGATGTTTGGCGAGGAAGTGCGGGCCGCCCCCTACTATCACCGGGGCTTTACCATCCTCACCAAGCCCTATCTGACCCGTGGCTATCCCACCTTCGCCCCCAACAACTGGGAGACGTGGCGAGTCAATAAGTAACGAGCTATGATAGGTTAATCTTTCACCGCAAAGGCGCGGAGGACGCAAAGAACAGCCAGGTTTTTACTTGAATTCTTTGCGCCCTTGGCGTCTTTGCGGTGAAAGATACCCCTGTTGCATATCATTTTCTATGTGTTCCCCCGATCCCATTCTTGGACTTTGTGAACCATGCTTGCGGTTATCATTCGTCGTATCTTTTGGTCGATCCCGGTCTTCCTGCTGGTGACCGGAATTACCTTTATCACCATGCATGTGCTGCCCGGCGGACCGTTTGACACGGACAAGACCCCCCCGGCTCTGGTGGCGCAGATGGAAGCGATCTACGGTCTCAACCGTCCCGTGGTCGAACAGTATGCGACCTGGCTGGGCAATGTGGCGCGCCTGCGCTTTGGCCCCTCTTTGGCCTATCGCGGCCAATCCGTCGAGAGCTTCCTGCTGCCCGGCTTCTCCATCTCTGCCCAGCTTGGGGGGATGGCCATGCTCTTCGCCCTGCTGATCGGTCTGCCCGCCGGCATCATCGCCGCGCTCAAACATGGCCACTGGCAGGATCGTTCGGCCACCTTTGTGGCCATCTTGGGCGTCTCGGTGCCCCCCCTTGTGCTGGGACCCCTGCTCTATTGGATCTTCGCCCTGCAACTGGACTGGCTGCCCGTGGCCAAGTGGGGCAGCCTGAGCGAAGACGGTCTGTGGTCCTATGTCAGCCACGCCATCCTGCCCGCGGTCACCCTGGGCGCGGGGGTCTCCGCCATCATCGCCCGGCTGACCCGGGCCAGCCTGTTGCAGGTGCTGTATGAGGATTACATGCGCACGGCCCGCTCCAAGGGGCTGTCCGAGCGAGTGGTCACGGTGCGCCACGGTCTGCGCAACGCCTTGATCCCGGTCGTCACCTATATCGGTCCCCTGGCCGCGGCGATCTTGACCGGCTCTCTGGTGGTCGAGCAGATCTTCGCCATTCCCGGCATGGGCCGCTATTTTGTCACCAGCATCAGCAGCCGGGACTATCCCATGGTGATGGCTGTGGTCGTGATCTATTCGGTAATTATTGTGTTGGTCAATCTCTTTGTGGATATCCTGTATGTCTTTATCGACCCCAGAATCAGCCAAACGCGCTAAGGTGGCCGCCCTGGCCACCGAGCTTGCCACATCCCAACGCCGCTCCCGGGGGCTGTGGCAGGATATGTTTCGCAAACTGCTGCGAGATCCCCTGGTGGTGATCTGCACGCTTTTTCTGTTGTCGCTGATCGTGATCTCGCTCTTTCCCACCCTCTTTGCGCCCCTGCCCTACGATCTGACCAGCTTTGGGGACAAGCTGGCCCGGCCCGGCTCCGTGGCCACCGCTGAAAAACTGGCTGGCCACCGCTACCTCCTGGGCGCGGACCGGCTGGGGCGGGACATGTTGAGCCGCATGATCTTTGGCACACGCGTCTCCATCGCCGTGGCCTTTATCGGCGCAGGCGTCAGCTTTTTGATTGGGGTGACCTATGGGTTGATTTCCGGCTACGCGCGCAAGAGCGTGGATAATGTGATGATGCGCATTGTGGATGTGGTCTACGGCTATCCGACCCTGATTCTGATCATTCTGCTGCAGGTCTTCCTGACCGCCGCCGCCCAGCAGGACCCGGCCAACATCTCCGGTCTACAGCGGATTGTCATCAGGCTGGACAACAGCACGGGCGGGCTCTTCTTTGTCTTCATAGCCATCGGCGCGGTGAGTTGGCTCAACATGGCCCGGCTGACCCGGGGCCAAGTGCTTCACTATCGGGAGCAGGAATTTGTCCAGGCCGCCGAGGCCATCGGCAGCCCCCGGCACAAGATCCTCACCCGCCATCTGCTGCCCAACGTGCTTGGCCCGCTGATCGTGGCCGAGACCTTGGCCATCCCCAGCTATATTTACACCGAAGCCTTTCTCAGCTTTATCGGCCTGGGCGTCCAGCCCCCCACACCCAGTTGGGGCGGCATGATCAGCGATGCCTACGGCGCGTTGCGCTCTGCGGCGGTCACATGGGCAGAACCCTGGACGACGACACCATCTACACCGGCGGC
>CAZKEX010000427.1:0-3825 GCA_964551895.1 uncultured Caldilineaceae bacterium
CAAAAGGCAAAAGGCAAAAGGCAAAAGGCAAAAGGCAAAAGGCAAAAGGCAAAAGTAGTATAACCCGACAAAAGTCGACGAAACAAAATCGCTTAAGTGATAGGGTATTCCTGTCACTTAAGCGATTTGCTTTGCAGGGTAGTTGTTCCGTTACCTCTTGTGACATATTCAAAAAAACAATACTGACTGTCAAAAAGAGCTAACAAGGAGATCCCTGTATGACAAAGTTTTTCAACAAATGGACACGTATATTTCACCGCTGGATAGCGCTGCCTACGATCATCTTTATCCCCATTGCCGTGGTTGCAAAGTTCACCGGCGATTCAGGAGAGCATCTGCCGCTCCAGCTAGAGCAGCTTCAGTCCATCGTGATGTTGTTGTTGGCCATCAGCGGCGCCTACCTATACCTGGTCCCTTATATCGCCAAATGGCAGCGCAACCGGCGCAAAAAGGCAGCGGTGACCCCAAGGGAAGTCGTTGTGCCGTCAGAGTCTTGAGGTCGTCACCAATAACTGAGCGCCCAAAGCCTGCTTACATGCCTGCGTTCCACACTTTCACAAGGAGAAGCGACCCATGAAATCCAAGCTCACAAAAACTGCTGCGGTTCTCGCCTTTATCATCGGCGCCATGGCCATATTCGCCGGGGGCCAGGTTGTCCTACTCGGCAAGATCATGGACTACTATGTGATTGACTGGGTGCCGGTCTACAATTTCATCCTGGGGCTGACCTCTGCCTTCTTCACGGCGATTGTGATCTGGAAGGGTTGCAAGGTCGCCTTGCCCGCGGCCATGGTCACATTGGCCAGCCACGTCACCGTCATGCTGATCATACAGACCGCCTATGCAGACGTGGTTGCGTCAGACAGCACCAAAGCGATGATTATCAGGATCAGTGCATGGCTGATCATCCTGGCCCTGATGGCCATCTCCGCACGATCAGATGACCCAGCCCTCGCCGATAGTTCAGGCCAATTGACGGCAAGCTAGAGCAACCAATTTCCGTAAACGGCCAATCCTGGCCGTTTACGGAAATTGATCCCTTCTCTCTTCTCCCAACTGGGTATCCAACAGCGCCCGCACACATTCGGCCAGGTCTGACATGACAAAGGGCTTGGTGATCCACTTCAGCAGACCGGCGCTCTGTAGCTGTTTGGCCTCTTCGTCCAAAGGATAGCCGGACATGATGGCTATCTTCACCTGGGGATAGCGCTGGTGTACATTGCGATATAGTTCCATGCCCCCCATGTCAGGCATGACCAGATCGCTCAATATCAGGTCTACCTGCCCCGCCGTCTCCGTCAGATAGTCCAACGCCTTCGCCCCATTGCCCAGGGCAACTATCCGATACCCCAGTCCGGTCATGGCATCCGCCACGGCCTCCCGCAGGGCCTTGTTGTCTTCCACCAGCAAAATGGTCTCCTGGCCCACCAGGTCGGTGAGGCTGGCATCTGGCTTCTCCGCCTGTTGTGGCACGTCGGTCAGCCCGGGCAGATAGAGGAAGAAGGTGGTACCCACGCCCGTGGCTGTCTCCACGCCGATGGTGCCGTCGTGTTGTTTGATGATGCCATAGACCTGGGCCAGCCCCAGCCCTGTGCCCTTGCCCACCTCTTTGGTGGTGAAGAAGGGTTCAAAGAGATGGGGAAGGTTTTCAGACTCGATACCCCCGCCCGTGTCCGAAACGGCCAGGCAGACCCACTCGCCAGGGGCCATGTCCGGCACGGGCGGGGTGTCGCCGGCGTCCACGACCAGGCTTGACAACGCAAAGCGGAGGACGCCGCCATCGTGCATGGCATCCCTGGCATTGAAGGCCAGGTTCATCAGGGCTTGCTGCACCCGGGTGGGGTCGGCCTTGACCACAAATGTGCGGGCCGAATAGGTAAATTTGACCCGGATGTTGTCGGACAGGGCACGTTCCAGCAGTTTCGTGACCTCTTTTACCAAGGGGAAAAGATCGACCGTGCTGCGGCTCATGACAGAGCGGCGGCTGAAATCCAGAATCTGGCCGATCAGGTTGGAGGCGTGTTGCGCCTGATCTTGGATGACGGAGAGTTGGGCGGTCTGTTTGGGCAGAAGATTGGCGCTCCGTTGCAACATCTGGGCGTAGAGGACGATCACCCCCATGATGTTATTGAAATCGTGGGCGATACCCGCGGCCATTTGGCCCACAGTGGCCAAGCGTTCTTGGGCCTGCTGATAGCCCTGGCGCTCTCGATCCTCGGTTATATCCCGCAGCACCAACACCCAGCCCCCATGATTGTCATCATAGTCCACGGGCCGAGCCGCCATCTCGAAGACCCGAGAGCCGTGGGCGATCTCACGCCACAGACTTTCATCCGGTCGAGGGGGAAGAAACTCGCTCAAGGGTTGATCCCCCAACCGCTCTAATCGTTGTCCCAACCGGGCTTCGGCCAGAAAAGCCAATAGGATCTCGGCCACCGGGTTGATCAAGGTCAACCGATAGTCCGAGTCCAGCAGGATCACCCCCTCTGGCACAGATTCGACAATCTGTTGCATCTGGCGCTGAATCCGCACCTGTTCTGTGATGTTGCGGTTGACGCCCACCGTCCCCGTGGGCGTGCCAGACCCATCGGTCAGCAGGGTCACATGGCTGCTGATGTAGATGGGCGCGCCCTGGCGGCCATGATGGATCACCTCGCCAGACCAAATGCCTTCTCGGAAAAACTGGGCCACCACCTCTTCCCGGTTTTCGCTACCGTAATCTGGCCTGAGTAGCTCTTTGACGGTTTTGCCCAGAGCATCGGCTTCGGTCCACCCATAGATGGTCTCGGCCGCCGGATTCCACAGGTTGATGCGAAAGTCCAAGTCTGTGGCCATGATGGCATCGCTGACATTTTGCAACAGATGGGCCTGATAGCGTAGCCGCTGATCGATCTCTTTGGCCTGGGTGATGTCCTCGATCACCGCCACAGTAAAGGCCGGCTTCGAGATTGCATCCCAAATCGGCGCAATGTTGAGCCGCACCCAGATCAGATGGCCGTCTCGGTGGCGATACCGCTTCTCCATCTTGAAATCTGCGATCTCCCCTGCAAGCATCCGCCGGGTATTGTCCAGATCCTCCTCGAGATCCGGCCCATAGGTCAGATCCATATAGGTCAACTCTTTCATCTCCGCCTGGGTGTAGCCCACCATGGCACAGAAGGCCGGGTTGACCCGTACAAACTGGCCTGTATCCGTTCGAGTGATGGAGACGCCAACCGCCGCCTGCTCGAATACGGCGCGGAAGCGGTTTTCGCTCTCGCACAGGGCCGCTGTTGTCACCAGACGGCGCTCCTGGCGCACGAGAACAAGCCCCAGCAGCACGGTGACCACAGGATAGATCAACATGACCGGCAGGGTAATGATGCGTAGGACCGGCAGCCCATTCCCGTTGGGCAAAGTCAACATGGCCAACAGCATGATGATATGGACGACCACGCCAAAGACGTAGAGTTCCCCAACCGTGTAGGCCACCAGTCGGGTGGCCCGAATTTGTCGCCAGCCCAGCCCCAGGAGCGCGCAGGCCACGATCACCGTCACGCCGGTGACCATCCCCGCGCCGCCTTGAACGATGCGCAAGCTGCCGGTGACCAACACGGCCACCAGGGTGGGAAGCCAGCCCAAAAAGAGCGCGCAGACACTGAGTAACACGGAGCGGGTGTCGAAGAAGATGCCGTCAGCCAGGGGCCAGGGGTTTAGCATGATGACAACCCCGATCAGCCCCACAAGGAGTCCGATCAGAAACTGTCGACCCCAGTTTGCGTGTCTTGACCGAACTGGCAAGATATCGTACAGCGTACCCAATGCCAAGAGCAAGATTGCATTGCC
>CAZKEX010000428.1:0-3818 GCA_964551895.1 uncultured Caldilineaceae bacterium
AGGATTGAGATAGAGTGTAGAGATAGAGTGTAGAGATAGAGTGTAGAGATAGAGAGTAGAGATAGAAGGTTGAGATTGAGATCGGGCGATTGGCGGCTCTCTCTATCTCTATCTCCAATCTCTATCTCCACCCTCTATCTCCACTCTCTAAAACCGAATTTCCATGACGCGGGAGCCGATGCTGGGGGGGCTGATGTAGACATCGGGCCAGGTGCTGGTGGCCTGGGGGTAGTGGTGATAGATGGCGTTGGAGACGGCTTCTTCCCCACCGGCGCGCACCAGGGCCACGGCGCAGCCGCCAAAACCCGCCCCGGTCAGCCGGGCGCCCAGGACGCCGGGGGCGCTGCGCATGGCGTCCACCATAGCATCCAGGGCCGGGCTGCTGACCTCGTAGTCGTCCCGCAGGCTGGCATGGCTGGCGTTCATCAGCTCGCCCACCTGCTCCAGATCCCCGGCGGCCAGGGCCTGGGTGGTGGCGATCACCCGCTCGTTTTCGCCGATCACATGGCGGCAGCGGCGATAGACCACTGGGTCGAGCAACGCTTTGTGGGCTTCAAGTTGGGCGCTGGTCACATCCCGCAGGGCGGTGATGGTGGGGAGAACGGTTTTGAGGACGGCTACCCCGGCCTCACATTCCGTGCGGCGCTGATTGTAGGCGCTGCTGGCCAGGGAGCGGCTGGCTCGGGTGTTGCCGATCACCAACGCCGCACCCTTGGGGAAGGGGATCAGCTCGTAGTCCAGGCTGCGGCAGTCGATGAGCAGGGCGTGGTCCGCCTGGCCCATGACGCTGATGAACTGGTCCATGATGCCGGAGTTGACGCCGACAAACTTGTTCTCCGCCCGCTGGGTGGCCAGGGCAATCTGGGGACCGGGCAGATCCACGCCAGCGGCCTGCAGAAAGGCCCTGGCACAGCAGACTTCCAGCGCGGCCGAACTGCTCAGACCGGATCCCCGGGGCACGTTGCCGCTCACCACCCCCTCCAGGCCGGTGAGGGCGATGCCCTGCTCTTGCAATGCCCAGGCCACGCCCATGACATAGTTGGCCCAAAAGAGCTTTTCGTCATAGACCAGGCTGTCCAGGCTGAACTCGGCCCAGGCGTCGAATTCCAGGGAATAGAGACGCACGGTGCGGTCATCCCGGCGGCGGTAGACCAGGCGCACGTCATGCTCGATGGCCACGGGCAGCACAAAGCCGTCGTTATAGTCCGTATGCTCCCCGATCAAATTGACCCGCCCCGGTGCGATGGAGAGATGGGTGGGCTGACCGTCAAAGTTTTCTAAAAATGATGCGATGATGTCGTTCGTTCGTTTGTCCATTTTTTACGTTTATTTGTTGATTTGTGGATTGGTTGATTGGTTGATTGGTTGAGTTGTCGGCGTCACTCATTGTGCATTGTGCATTTGTCAATTGTGCATTGAAGACTCCGCTCCCAAGACATGGTATAGATTCAGATTTCCTTCTTTGCCGTCGGCGCGGAAGGTGTGGAGGGGGGTGAGGTGGGCGGTAGCGGCCAGGTGGCGGGCTTCGGTGTCCTCGATCTGGTGGACGTAGCGCAGGATGTAGGGGCCCCGCTTCCAGGGCAGGAGGGCGTCGCCGGGTTCAACCTGGGCTTCGCTGAGGCCGATGTCGGCCCAGTCGGCCAGTTTGGCCTGGAAGCGGTCGGCGCTGAGAAATTGCCAATAGGAGACGGCGATCACCCCGGCGGGGGCGATGAGCCGGGCAAGGTCGGCCAGCACACGCTGGCGCAGATCCCCGCCGGGCAGGTGGTGGAAGGTGGCGAAACAGGCCACCAGGTCGTACAGCCCCCCCGCTGTCAACCCGACAAGCCAGTCCGGGTCCGCCAGATCCCCAACCTGATAGGTGGCGCTGATTCCAGGCAGATCCCCTGTGCGGCCGCGGGCTAAGTCCAGTAGCTCCGGGCTGGCGTCCACGCCGGTGTAGTCCACGGACAGGCCCTGGTCGGCCAGATAGCTGGCAAAGCGCCCGTTGCCGCAGCCCACGTCCAGCACCCGGATGGGGCGGCTTTTTTCGCCCGCCGGGATGTAGGGTAAAATGCCGTCGAAGCCGGGCCAGGGCTGTTGACGGGTGGCGCTGAATTCGTCCGCCGTGGACGCGTAGAAGATGCGGTTGAGGTCGAGCAGGGTGCGGCGTACGGCTTCATCCATCGGATTATGTCCACCTTGGAAAAGTCATGGCTTTCCTGCTATGATAGCTGTGATATACTTAACCTGCAAGCGTGGACGCCTCTCATTTTGTACTGTTTCAGTCCCGGAGGAAGAAAATGGCCCTGATGGTGAAGAGCCTCTTCGATACACCCCAGACCGAGCGCATGAGCGCTCGGCAATATATTGACCATCCGCATAGCGAACGCAAGTCCGATCTGATCGAAGGAGTCTTTGTTATGGCATCTCCCGCGTCCTTTGTGCATGAAGATGTACAGTCGTTGATTCAGGGGGCAATGAGAAATTTCGTCGACGCCCACGATCTCGGCAAAGTGATGGGGTCAAACACAGCCTATCGACTTTCCGAAGAGAATGTCTTCCAGCCGGATGTCTCTTTCATCCACGCCGAGCGGCTGCACCTGGCCCGCCCGATCTTCTTCCCCGGTCCGCCGGACATCGCCGTGGAGATCGTCTCTCCCAGCAGCCGCCATTACGACGAGATCGAGAAGAAGGTCAACTATGGCCGCTATGGGGTGCAGGAGTATTGGCTGATCAATCCCTTGGAACGTAGCGCGATCTTCTACACCCGCATGGACGGGGAATGGGTGACCATCCCCGCCGAAGTTGGGATCGTGCGCTCCCAGCTTTTAGATGGCTTCTGGCTGAAGATGGACTGGATCTTCCCCCCACCGAACTCAAAACGGCCCAGCGTCCTCGAGATCGCCCAGGCCCAGGGGATCGTGTAAGGTAGAACAGAACGCAGATTTTCCGTAGCCGTTCAGCAAAAAATAGAACACAGATTTAACGGATGAAACGGATTCTCACTGATTTACAGAAAAAATCCGTTTTTAATCCGTCACATCCGTCTGATCCGTGTTCTATTTTTTCGACTCGCTGAACGTTTATTTTTGTCTCGTGACCAGAAAGCAGTACCGATGAAGCGTATCATCCCACTCGAAGAGATCCCCGACGATGTGCTGGAAAAGGGCCGTCGTTGGCAGGAAACGCGCAATAGTTTTGACCCCACGGCCCATGCGGCGGATCTGACCGCCATCTTTCAACTGATCTTGGCGGTGGATGAGGCCGACTGGAAGCCCAAGGATGGGCTACGCTCTATTCTAGCCCGCTTTCCCAAAGACGGCAAAGGTCTCTACTCCAAGGCCAACCTGATCGCCGGCTATCGCCACCTGATCGATGAGGGGGATCTGGAGCCGGACCCCGGGCTCATGGCCCGCATCCGCATGAAGCCCATGCGCACGGCCAGCGGCGTGGCCCCGGTGACGGTTTTGACCGCGCCGGCCGGCTGCCCGGCCCACTGCATCTTCTGCCCCGACGACTATCGTATGCCCAAAAGCTATATCTTTGACGAGCCGGGCTGCCAGCGGGCCGAGCGGGACGGCTTCGACCCCTTCCGCCAGACTTTGGGCCGGATCGAGGCCTTCGAGAGCATCGGCCACGACGCCTCCAAGGTGGAGCTGTTGATTTTGGGCGGGACGTGGAGCGCGTACAGCCGGGACTATCGGGAGTGGTTTGTGCGCCGCTGCTTTGATGCCATGAACGCGGCGGGAAACAAGGATTATGTCGAGTCTTCGTCCCTGGAAGAGGCCCAGGCCATCAACGTCACTGCGGCCCACCGCAATGTGGGCTTGGTGATC
>CAZKEX010000429.1:0-3808 GCA_964551895.1 uncultured Caldilineaceae bacterium
TACGAGCTGCTGGACACCGGGACGTGAAGAAAATCCGTTAAAATCCGTCAAATCCGTCCGATCCGTGTTCTATTTCTGTATTTCCCCCCTTGCGCACCGCGCGCGACCGTGATAGAATACATAATCATTCAACATAAAGGCCCCTGCCCCCCGCCTGGGCCAGATCAATTTTCCCACTCCCACAGATAACACCCACTCAGGAGGATTCTTATGTCTTGGCGATCCCCACGATTTTCTGCTTGGCTTGGGGCGGCGGCGACCCGTACCCGGGTTGTGGTGGCCACTGCGCTGGCCCTGGCCATGCTGGTCTCCGGCATGGTTCTGATCAACGCCGTGGTTGGCGATGTGGCCGATGCCCACGGTACCTCCGCCCCGGTCAATGTGTTGGCCAACGGCGGCTTTGAAAATGGCTTTGCCTCCCTCTCCGGCTGTGGAGATGTGGGCAGCGGCTGGGGCTGTTTCACCAACGGCGGCGGGGCCAACTATGGCTTTTTGGATGGCAGTGGCCGATCCGCCGTGGCGGAGGGGGGCCACAGCCAGGCCATGGTGATCAACACCTGGGGGCTCTCCGGCCCCAGCCATGACCGCTATGCGGGCATTTACCAGACCGTCAAAGTGGTGGACTGGGCCGAGTATACCCTGGCCCTGAAGGGCATGATCCGCACCACGGTCATGGACGGAGATCCCTGGCGCTATCGGGTGCAGGTGGGGTGGTCCCAGGGGGCCACGGCAGACTGGACCAAGGTGGCCAACTGGACCGACGTGGGCTGGGACACCTACTATGACCGGTCCAGCGCCGGAGCATTCAGCAACTACAGCACCAAGTTCATGGCCGAGGCGAACTATGTGACCGTCTATGTGCGGGTGTGGAAGAAGTGGGGCGTGCCGGAAGAGGAGATCGACATCACCTTTGACGCCATCACCCTGACCGGGCCAGGTGCAGGATGGCCAGCCCCGACGCCAGCCGCCACTGCCACGCCCATCCCTGGCGTGATCGTTCTGCCCACGCCCGTCCCCACAACCATCCCCGGGCCGGTGACGACGACCCAATGCACGGCGGCCAATTTGGTGGCCAACGGCGACTTTGAAAAGGGTTTTGTCAGGCTGGCCCACGGTGATGTGGGCAACAACTGGGGCTATTTTGTCAATGGAGGCCGGGCCGCCTACGGCTTCTACGACGAACAATGGCCGCCGGTGATCGCCGACGGCAGCCACGGCCAGTTGATCGAGATCAACACCAAGGGCATGGCCGCGGCAGATGGCGACCGCTACGCCGGGATCTACCAGACCCTCACCGGGTTGACCAAGGGGGCCACCTACGAGTTGACCGTGAAGGGCATGTTGCGGGGCACAGGCGGCGGACCGGATGAGTATCGCTTCCAGGCCCAGTGGGGCTGGACCGCCGGGGCCAACACCGATTGGACCAAAGCATCCTGGACCGGTCTGGACCTGGGCAGTATCTATCCCCGCACGGAGCCGGGCAGCCTGAGTACCGCCACCGTGCGCTTCACCGCCCCGGAGAGCAGCATGACCCTCTTCCTGCGGGGCTGGATGAAGTGGGGCTATACGGAGACCGAGATGGACCTGAACTTTGACGCCATCTCGCTGAAGGCCTGCACCACCACGACCACCCAGGCCGTCCAACCGGGGGGAGCTGTGGCCTGCACCTATGGGGTCAAGCCAGGGGACTATCTGGGCAAGATCGCGGCCAACTACGGCGTCTCTCTGGTCGGACTGGCCGCGGCCAACGGTATCTGGAACTACAACCACATCTACGTGGGCCAGGTGTTGACCATCCCCGGCTGCACCACAGGGGGCGTGGTTGTCCATCCTCCCCATACCAGGCCCACCCCGCCGCCAGTGGTCGTCCACCGCACCCACACAGTCAGCGCCGGCCAGACCTTGAGCTGGATCGCGGCCTGGTATGGGGTCAACATGTACGATCTGGCCCGGGTCAACGGCATCAGCAACCTGAACTATGTATGGGTTGGCCAGGTGCTGGTGATCCCGTAGGCGAGATATGTAGCACAGCCCGGCGCAAGTAACGCCGCAGTTCAGCAGGCCCGCGCAGGCCCCTGTCCTAGCCCGGTCCGTGACCGGGCGGGTCTACCGAAGAAGATCAACGTGAAAAAAGGAGACGTCTGGAGCCAAATCCAGGCGTCTCCTTTTTTTGGGTTGATTGGGGTCCCCGTGGTCGCCCCGCTCGCACCAGGAGGTGCGAACTCCTCGGGTGCGTGACCAAATGTAGTGTGAGGAGTTCGCACCCCCTGGTGCGAACGGGTTGACGCCAACTTTGACATGAGGAACACCGTTGGCCTGCCCATAGAATTCCAGGGAGTGCTTGGGTCACCCATTTCGGTTGGGGAATCCAGGGGGTGTCAGGTAGAATGAATGGAGAAACTGTCGTTTTGTACAGAGGATCCAACTCTTCGTAGTCGCACCATAGAGCAATACTCCTTTCATGCCATTGGCTCGTATTTTACTCATCGGAATCGTCACGCTCTTTGCCTTGCAGGTACTTATTGTCCTGTGGTTGATGTTTCTGCACGCCCTGCGTCAACGCCGCACCCCGGATGAAGGCTTTCCCTTCCTGGACCTGTACCCGGTGATGGTGCAGGAGACCGAAGTCACCCTCTATACCGAGGGGGAAAGCCTGTTCAAGGCCATGTTGACCGCGATAGAGCAGGCCCAGAAAACAATCTTTTTGGAAACCTATATTTGGAAAGATGACGAACTGGGCCAAAAGTTCAAAGACGCCCTGATCGAACGGGCCCAGGCCGGGGTGAAAGTTTATGTCATCTTCGATTGGTTTGCCAACTTGGTGGTGCCCAGAGAGTTCAAACGGTTCCCCAAGAATCTGCCTGGGCTGCAAGTCTATATCTTCAGCTCCCTGACCCGGCCCTGGAGCTTTTTGCGCCTGCGAAACTATGGGCTGGACCATCGCAAGCTCTTGGTGGTGGACGAGCAGATCGGCTTTGTGGGCGGCTACAACATCGGCGAGACCTATCGCACCCAGTGGCGGGACACCCATCTGCGCCTTGTGGGACCGGCCAACCGGGATCTGGGCTATGCCTTTGCGGATCTGTGGAACCTGGACCGCAACCCTCACCCGCCCATCCACATGCCGGCCCGCCCCTGGTCGTCCACCATCCGCATCCACCGCAACGACCCTCTGCGCTCAAGCTACCCCATCCGCAACGTCTATCTGGAAGCCATCGAACACGCCCAAAAACATATCGCCATCACCAACGCCTACTTTGTGCCGGACCCGGCCATCCGCCAGGCGCTGATCCGGGCCGCCCAGCGGGGGGTCAACGTGGAGATTCTGCTCCCGTGGCAGTCCAACCATGTCTTTGTGGATTGGCTGGCCCGGCACTTTTTTGCCCAATATATGGCCGCCGGGATCAAACTTTATGGATACGAGGGGGCCATGATCCACGCCAAGAGCGCCACCATCGACGGCGTCTGGTCCACCGTGGGCACGGCCAACCTGGACCGCCTGAGCTTGCTGGGCAATTTCGAGATCAACGTGGAGATATTCGATGCCCAGGTGGCCCAGAAGATGGCCCGGGTCTTTGCGGTTGACCTCTTCAACGCCAGGGTCATCGACCCAGAGGAGTGGGCGCGCCGCCCCTGGTACAGCCGGGCCGCGGAGTGGATCCTCTCTCCCCTGTGGCCGTGGGGGTAGTGCAGTCCGCCGAAATTGTAAAGCTATGGTGAACCATGCCCATTTTTCCAAAAAACAAGGAGGGGAAGGATTCCTATGACACCCGAAGAGCGTCAAACCAAGATTGACTCCTATGGCGCG
>CAZKEX010000430.1:0-1760 GCA_964551895.1 uncultured Caldilineaceae bacterium
GGGCGTATACCCAGGCCCTGGCCCAGGCGTTGGTCGGCTTGGGGGCCCGGGCCAGTGTGCTGACATCCAAGAAGGCAGGGGTGCAGCGGGTGGAGGGCGGGGTGACGGTCTATCCCCGCCATCGACGTTGGGGGCGACGGGCCATGCGGCAGACGGTGGGCCTGGCCAGAGAGATCGGCGCGGATTGGGTCCATGTCCAATACCAGACCGCCGCTTTCCGCATGAACCCCAGCATCAACATGGCCCCGGATTACTGGCACAGGAACGGCTTGTCCACGGCATGGACCTACCACGATCTGCGCTATCCTTTCATCTTTCCCAAGATCGGCGATGCCTTGCGCATTTCGATCAACTTGATGCCGATCAAATTCTGCGATCTGCTCATCTTCACCACCGGACCGGACCGGGATATTGTGAAATGGGATCGTCCCGATGCCGTGGCCATTCCCATCGGCAGCAACATTGCCCCTCGCCCATTCACCCCGACTCAGCGTTCGGCCCATCGCCAAGCCAGGGGCTATGGGCCGGACGATCTGGTCATCGGCTATTTCGGCTTTCTCAACCGCAGCAAGGGTGGCCTCACCCTGATCCGCACCCTGCACGAACTGGTCCAATCCGGTTTCCCGGCCCGGCTGCTCATGATCGGGGACCGGGTGGGGGCCAGCGATCCCACCAACTACGCCTATCTGCGGGAGGTGGAGACCTTGGCCCAAAGCCTGGGCGTGGCAGACCGTATCCAATGGACCGGCTTCCTGCCCGACGCGGAGGTAAGCCTGGCCTTGACCGCCTGTGACGTGATGCTCTTGCCCTTTACCGACGGGGCCAGCCTGCGCCGAGGCTCGTTGATGGCAGCCCTGGCCCAAGGCTGTCCCATCGTCACCACCATCCCAGAGGAGGGCATGGGCGAGCTTGTGAATGGCCGAGATCTGCTCTGCGTCCCCGCCAATGATGCCCAGTCCGCCGCCCAGGCCGTGGCCCGGATTGCCCAAGATCCGGCGCTGGCCCACTCCCTTGGGGCACATGCCCAGCAGGCCAGCCGCCAATTTTCTTGGGAAAATATCGCCAAACAGCATCTCGATTTCTATTTACATAAAACCAATTCTGGCATCAGTGGAAGTACATCGTAGCCGCTCGGCCAGGCAAAAATAGAACACGGATTGAACGGATGCGACGGATTACAACGGATCAGAAAAATCCGTTTTTGATCCGTCGCATCCGTCTGATCTGTGTTCTATTTTTGCGCGCCATTACGGGGTCGGGCATAATAGATCCCATGGTTCCTCGGCGCTCGCCCCACCCAACCCACCCAGATCCTGTCTCGACGCCTGTCGTTTCTTCTGCGACATCTTCTTTGCCTGCCCCCTCTTCTTGGCTGCGTTGGCTGCTCCTGCTGCTGATTTTGATCGCCTTTGGCCGGCTGGTCTGGCAACTGGACCTCAAGACCCTATGGTGGGACGAGAGCCTGAGCTTGCAGCGGGCCGAGTCCGGCTGGGCGGATCTGCTCCTGGGCCGCATCACGATTGTGGATGGGGTTCTTGGGGACGGCGCCGGCCAGATCGTGACCCGGGATCAGCACCCCTTCACCTTTTTTCTGCTTCTGCGCCTCTTTGTGGGCCTGGCCGGGATCAGCGAATTTGTCCTGCGCTTTCCCTCGGTCCTGGCCGCCACCCTGTTGGTGCCCACGGCCTGGGTCTTTGCCCGGCGCCTGGCCAAGCAGGCCATTGCCCCCTCAAGCGCCCCGGTGTGGGCCGCCCTGTTGA
>CAZKEX010000430.1:1860-3803 GCA_964551895.1 uncultured Caldilineaceae bacterium
CAAGCCCGCTGGGGATGGGCCTATGTGGGGCTGATGCCCTTCTTTCTCTTCACCCACTATTTTGGGGTGCTGTTGCTGGCGGTCCACGCCCTGTTGATTTTCAGCCATTGGCTTCCGCGCAAACCCTGGCTGGCCTGGGGCCTGTTGGGGACAATTTTGGCCGGGGCCGCGGCGCTGGGCGGACTGGGCGGCTGGTGGCTGTTGGGCCAGTCCGGGGCCGGAAGCAATTTAAGCCCGGTCTCTTTGGGCATCATGGTGCGGGATATGCTCAACGCCTACAGTCTGGGGTTGAGCGTGGAGATCACCCAGGTTTGGTGGATCGATCTGATCTACGCCGGGCTGGCCGGGGTGGGGGCGCTGTGGAGCGTGCGCCGACTGGGTGTGGCGCGCCGGGGCGGCTGGTTGTTGCCCGCCTATGTGCTGATCCCCGTGCTGGCCTTGTATGGGGTCAACCAGGTGCAGCCGGCCTACATGAACGCCCGTCACCTGGGGCTGATTGCACCGAGCTTTTTGTTGCTGGTCGGCAGCGGCCTTGGGGTGATCTGGGGCGAACTCAGCCGGTCGTTTGGGGTCAACGCGGCCAGAAAAGTAGCCGCCCTGTCCCTTGCGGCCATCATGCTGGTGGGTGTGGGGAGAAGCACGGTCAACTACTTCACGGATCCGGCGTACAGCAAAGGCGGACGGCTGGATCTCATCGGCCAGACCCTGCGCCGCCAGATCCAGCCCGGGGATCTGGTCCTGGTTGACCCGGCCTTTAGTTGGCGCATCTTCGACTACTATCTGCCCCTGGACGCCGCCGCCGCCCACGCCCAGGACGCCAACACCGGCTGGCGGGCGGTCCCCCTGGTGGGGGAAGAGAATTGGCCCCGCACCCTTGCTTTCCTGAACGAGGCGATCCAAACCCACCGCCGCCTTTGGCTTGTGACCGACGGCACCTTCTCTTACAGCGATCCGGACAAGCTGGTGGAAGCCCATCTTCAACAAGCGGCCTTTCGGGTGTGGGAAGAGGACTATTTCAGCCCCAACAGCTATTTGGAGTTGGATCTCTTTTTGCCCGCGCCGCCGATTATCGACGCATTGCCCCCCGCCCCCCCGGACCATCCCCGCACGACCGCGCTCTTTGGCGAGCAAATTCTGTTCCACGGCTTCGATGTGGGGCAGCGCTTTTCCGATGAAAGCGTGATCCCGGTGACCCTCTATTGGGATCCCGTGGTGGCGATTGAGCGGCGATACAAGTATGTCCTAGAATTGACCGTCGCCGACGGTCCCCAGGCCGGCCAACTTCTGGCCCGCACAGAGCGGGAGCCCTATAATGGCTTCTTGCCCACCCTGTGGTGGCGACCTGGGCCGATCATCCAAGAATACAGCGATCTCCTGCCCGCCAGCCCCCTGGATGCCGACCGTCGCTACGAACTGCGCCTGACCCTGTACGATGCGGACAGTTTGCAAAAACTCCCTGTTTCTATGCAGGCCCCGACTGAATTGGGTCGGATGGAGGATCAAACCTTGATCACTCCTTTTGTTCTTCGGTAAATTTAACGATGACGGATGCACCTCGAATTATCTCGAATAGCAGGTTGGAAAAACCAGCGCCTAGACTTGGCGCGCCCCTTTTGGTTCTCGTAGCGTTTGCCTTGCTTGGTCTGTGGTATAGCCTTGTTATCCCCGCGTTTGAGACCCCGGACGAGATCTACCATTACGCCTTTGCCCGCCATCTGGCCCAGGGCAACCCCTTGCCCGTCCAAACCATCGAGGCCGACGGGCCGTGGGAGCATGAGGGTACCCAGGCCCCCCTCTACTATCTGATCCTGGGCAGGCTGCTCGCCAGCGTGGATCAGAGTGACTTTGAGCAGTTGGCCCACATCAACCCACGGGCCAACTTGGGCACGCCGACCTATCCCGGCAACAAGAACTTCATGCTCTACAGCGCCGTCCCCCGGCCC
>CAZKEX010000431.1:0-3771 GCA_964551895.1 uncultured Caldilineaceae bacterium
GCATGAGGTGGGATGGCGATGGAACCGGTCTTTCTTTGCGGGGATTCTTCCGCCATCCCACCTCGTGCCCCTACCGCACCGCTCCGTGAATTCTGTAAACCCACCGCTTATTTGCGCTAACATTACTTTTGAAAAGCCCTGACGCGTATCAGCGTTAACAAAGCGATCGGAGCCGGGAAGATTCCCGGCTCCGATCGCTTTGTGTTGAATTCGTATGCTGGACAGGAGAAGATCTACTCGTGTTCAGGCGTCTTCAGATATCCCAGAAATTGTATGCCCACATACCAGGCCAGGGCGGCTGCGGCCAGAATCCCGATCGTTGTCAGCCATTCCAGAATGTGGGGGCTGTAGGTGAAGCCTTCTATTACAGGCGTTTGGGCGAACAGGGTGGCGTCAAACCGGTTGAGCATGACACCGCCGATGACCAGAAGGGCGGCCAATATCTGTGCGCCGGATCGACGTCGGAGGACCGGGACCAGCAGCAGTATCGCCGGGAGCGCCACGCCCAGCCCCAACTCTGCCAACATCAGGTTGGGCAGATACTCCCCAGACCAGAGTTGCGCAAGTTGCCCCCGCCACGCCAGGTCCCCCAGCTTGACCGCCAGATAGAGCAACCCAACCGCGGCCACCCCCACGCCCAATCCACGGGCGATTTCGGGCTTTTCGGCCTTGCCCTGCACACGGCACGTAAGCCGATAGGCCAAGATGCCCACGCTCAGACCGACCATGACGGAGGACATGTAGAACAGTAGGGGCAGGATGGGCGTATACCAGAGAACATCCAGTCGGTGGGGCATGTTCAGGTAGAGGGTGCCCAAGGTTGACTGGTGCAGGGTGGACAGGGTGACGCCCAGAATGGTCACCGGTGTCATGATGGCCAGCGCCCACCGTTGCAGGCGCGGCCACCCCAGCCGTCTAAACAGATCTGGGCTGACTTCAATCATCAATACGCTGCTGTAGAGCAGAACGCACCAACTGATCTCGAACAAGGGGGAGTGCATGTTCCAGTTGAAGATGAAACTGTAGAATTTGTCTGGACGACCCAGGTCGATCACCAGAAGGAGCAGCACGGCCACATAGCCCAGCAGACCGGTGAGGATGGCGGGGCGGAGGGCCGGCTGGAAACGGTGCAGGTGGAAGATATGCACCACGGCCGCCATCGTGAACCCGGCGCCGGATAGGGCAATCAGGGTGAAGTCAAAGCCGATCCAGATGCCCCAGGGATAGCCGTCTGTGAGGGCTGTGGTGGCGCCCAGGCCCAGGAAGAGCCGGGCCACACCGGCAGAGACCCCAATCACCACAAGGCTGCCCAAAATGCCAATAATGATGGTGCGGACCGAGATTTGGCCGATCCGGAACTCATTCCGCAAGGCTGGCGTGTAGATCGTCATCGTCGGATCTCCTCCGTGGTCGGGTCTGCTTGGTCCTGGGTGTGATCTTCCAAGTAGATGGTGATGGTCTCTTTTCGTTTGGTGAGCAGATGCAACCCTGTGGCCAGGGCTGCCACGGTGAGGGCAATCCCAGGTGTCTGCCCCATGACCTGTTCGGCGTTGCGGGGGATGGCGTCCGCGCCCAGGGTGGGAAAGCCAAGCTCGGCAAAGGGCACGTTCGAGAGATAGAGCATGGATGTGCCCCCGGCCTCGAACTCGCCGTAGATGTGGTCGATATAGCGGTCGGTGTTGGAAGCGATCTGCCCTTTGGCCTGGGCCAACAGATCTTTGCGCTTGCCAAACCGCAAAGCCCCGTTGGGGCAGGAGCTGACGCAGGCGGGTTTCTCGCCCACAGCCAACCGATCCACGCACATGTCGCATTTGTGGATCAGGCCCAGGGGATTCTCCCAGTCATAGGTGGGCACGCCAAAGGGGCAGGCATATTGGCAATATCGGCAGCCGATACACTTGTCGGCAGCATAGATCACGGGGCCTTCTGGTGTCTTGCGTAAAGCCCCCACGGTACAGGCAGAGACACAGGCCGGGTGCAGACAGTGCATACACTGCCGCTTCACATAGGCGGTGGCCCCAGGCTCTCTGCCGTTGGTCTCAATTGACCGAACATCGATAAAGCAGTTTGCATCGCTGTCCAACTGATCGGGCACATCTTGGTCATAGGGGAAATGGCCGACATCTTTACACGCCAGCGCACAGGAATTGCACCCCGTGCAGCGGGTCAGATCGATGAGTACACCCCAGGCCGATTCGTCTGTGATCTCTCCCTCGGCCAGGGCTATGGCTGGGCGGCACAGGGCAAAGGCGGCAAATCCAGCGCCCAGGGTCTTGATGAAGGCACGTCGATCGATGGCGGTCTGGCCGCCACTGTGGCGAGGGGTGGTGTTCAGCGTGTTCATGAGGTCTCCTTGCGCTTTTCCATGTGGGCCATGAACAGGACGAAGATCACGCCCAACATCCCCCCGCCCCCCAGCCCGACGCCCAGGGTGACCACCGACAAGGTGCCCAGGGTGCGGTTGGATCGCTCGGCAGCATCAAGTTTCGTGTTCAAGATATAGTTCTGATGGCTCTCGGCTTCCAGGGTTGCCTTCAACGCCGCCTGATCCGTGGGGGAGGCGGTGCGGGTAACATCCTGGCGATGGCATTCCAAACAGTTGTTGGACGTAACGGTGACGAAATCATGGCTTGGTACCATGAGCAGGGAAGCGCCGCCTTCTGCGGCCAAGGCTGTGGCATCATAGCTTGCCGCCATGTGGCAACTGGTGCAGGTTGCCTCGGTCTGC
This sequence comes from uncultured Caldilineaceae bacterium, assembly GCA_964551895.1. Taxonomy (GTDB): domain Bacteria; phylum Chloroflexota; class Anaerolineae; order Caldilineales; family Caldilineaceae; genus JAGNDO01. The sequence goes on from CAZKEX010000431.1 coordinate 2,729, forward strand.
CAGTGGGCCAGATGCATAGAGTCATCCAGTGATTCCCGATGGCAGGAGACGCACAGTTGGTCGTCCGTCAGCCGCAGGGTTTGGGAATGGGACTGGTGGCAACTGATGCACTGGACACCCGCCGCGGCGTGAATGGTGTCTTCCCAATGGGTGAAGGTGTCCGCATGGCAGGTTTCACACGAGGACGAATCCACGGTCAGCTTCATCAGCCCATCGTCCGGGTGACCTCGCACATATTCGCCATGACAATCCTGACACGTGGCCCCAGGCGTCATTTTGCCCAGCTCAAGATTGCTGTCCAGGGCATGGGGAGAGACCTTCCAGGCCTCAGTTTCCTGGACATGACACGAAGCGCAGGGGCGCTCTGGATCCGGGGGGGCGTCCTGAGCCAGGAGCGGGGAAGTCCCTGCCAGGAGCAACAACCCAAGAAGCCCGGCCACGATGGCCAGGCTCAGGGTACGGCAAATGTGGGAGAAGCGGGAAAGGGGATGGGTCATGGTTGGCATAATAGCCTCCAATCGTGCAAGACGGGTGTGAGTTGATACTGGGTGAAAAGATACTGGGTGAAATGGGTCGGCTAAACGTGGCGATAGAGGGTGCGCTGGCCGATTCGACGCACGGTCCACATGACCAGCATGGGGACGCCGAAACGCAGGACGGTCATGCCAACCATGATGGATGTGATGAGCAGTAGCTCTGAAGCGGACATGGAATGCCTCCTTTGGAACGATTATGGGTGACACCTTTTCGGAAGATCTCTTGGGCACGACGTACTGTCCATGAGTTTTCGGAAAGGGAGCGAATGACACGTTTCTTCTTATCCAGAATAGCACGGTTGGAGGATGATTTCTATGTGGATTGGACCCCATCTTTGACCGGGATCGTTTCTGCATCTGCTTGGGGGATGGGATGGGGGATGGGGCGGGGCGTGGGGTGTTTTGCCCAAATCTGTGGGGTGGATTGCCCATTGTTTAACCGCCGAGGGCGCAGAGGGTGCGCGGAGAGCGGAAAGAAAAACAAAGCTTTTCCTCTGCGCCCTCCGC
>CAZKEX010000432.1:0-2011 GCA_964551895.1 uncultured Caldilineaceae bacterium
CAACCATCCCGAAAGGATGAATCACATGAAAGTTCTCGTCACCGGCGGGGCTGGGTATATTGGCAGTGTGGCCGTGGAGGAGTTGATCCGGGCCGGGGAAGAGGTGGTGGTTTTTGATAATCTGTATCAGGGCCATCGGGAGGCGGTGCATCCTGAGGCGGACTTTGTGCTGGGAGATCTGGCGGTGCGGGGCGAGATCGACGCTGCCCTGGCCGCCCACAGGCCGGACGCCATCATGCACTTCGCCGCCTATTCCTTGGTGGGCGAATCCATGCAGAATCCCTTCAAATATATGGGGGAGAACGTCACCAACGGGCTGAATCTGCTCCACAGCGCCGTAGACCACGGGGTGCGCAAGTTCATTCTCTCCTCCACCGCCGCCCTCTTTGGCACGCCGGACGAGATCCCCATCACCGAGGGGACGCGTATCGATCCGGGCAGCCCGTATGGGGAATCCAAGTTCATCTTGGAGCGCTACCTGCGCTGGCTGGACGAGATCTACGATTTCCGCTTTGCGGCCCTGCGCTACTTCAACGCGGCCGGGGCCACGGCGGAACGGGGCGAAGACCACACGCCGGAGAGCCACCTGATCCCTCTGGTCCTCCAGGTCGCCCTGGGCCAGCGGGAGAAGATCATGGTCTTCGGCGACGACTACCCCACCCGAGATGGCACCTGTATTCGGGACTATATCCATGTGGTCGATCTGGCCCAGGCCCACATCCTGGCCCTGGGGGCGCTGGACGGGGGCAGCCGCACCTACAACCTGGGCAACGGCCAGGGCTTCACCGTGCAGGAGGTGATCGACACGGCCCGCGCCGTCACCGGTCACCCCATCCCCGCCGAAGTCACCCCCCGTCGCCCCGGCGACCCGGCCATCCTGATCGCCGGCAGCGACAAGATCCGCGCCGAACTGGGCTGGGATCCCCAATATCCGGATCTGCGGTCCATTGTGCAGACCGCGTGGGATTGGCATGTGGGGCATCCGCGGGGGTATTGAACGGAGACAGGGAGATTGGGAGACAGGGAGATTGGGCGTGACGTGACTCTCCCCGTCTCCCCGTCTCCCCGTCTCCCCGTCTCCCCGTCTCCCAATCTCCCTGTCTCCCGCTTGCCACACCCCCCACCCTATAATAGAATACGGGCAGAATCATCGGCTCCCCCCTCCCCAACCCGCCCCCTCTCCATTTCCACGACGCCATGTTGACATTGAGACTGGAGGAGGCTTCCATGATCCTGCGATCTACGCTGCGAACCGCACTCTTGACTGGTTTGCTCGGCTTTGCCCTTTTGCTTGCCCCGTCCACGCCCCTCCACGCCCAAACCCCCACCCCACCTGCGTTTCCCATCGTCTTCGACCACCTGAACACCGAGGATGGCCTCTCCTACCCCGGCATCAACGGCCTCACCCAGGATGACCAGGGCTTTATCTGGATTGCCACGTCCGAGGGGCTGAACCGGTATGATGGGGTCGAGTTCAAGGTCTATAAGCATGACCCCAACGACCCGACTAGCCTCAGCCGCAATCAGGTGGAGGTGGTGCTGCAAGACAACCGCAACCCGGATATTTTTTGGGTGGCGACCGAGCAGGGGCTGAACCGGTTTGACCGGCGCACGGAGCGTTTCACCTGGTTTCTCCACGACCCGGCGCACCCGGACAGCGTGGCCAGTGACGACATCACCGCCCTGGTGCAGACGCCGGATGGCCGTCTGTGGGTGGGCACCCGCAGCGATGGCCTGGACCGGTTCGACCCGGCCACGGGGATTTTCACCCACTATCGCAACAACCCGGACGATGTGGAGAGCCTGCGGGACAACCGCATTCGCCTGCTCTATGTGGATCGGGCGGATGATCTGTGGGTGGGGGGCTTTACGGAGGGGATTTCCCGCTATCTTCCCGACGCTGACGGGTTCACGCATATTCAACACGATCCCGATGCCCCCAATAGCTTGTCCGGCGAAAGGGTGCGGGCATTCTTCCAAGATACAGATGGCACGTACTGGATCGGTACCA
>CAZKEX010000432.1:2021-3771 GCA_964551895.1 uncultured Caldilineaceae bacterium
CATATTCATTTTTCCGTCACTGTCAGTATGGGTTCTCATAAATAGTCTTTCAGCAATTATGACAACAAGAATGCCCGCCAAAGAAACGATAAGCACAAGAGGATCGCTTTTAAATTTTAGTATCATAAAAGGGGGTGGTTCAAATTCCCCGTATAGATAGGTTTACACTTTTCGGGTACGTTCACAAGAGAATAGGTTAGGAAATTGGGTCAGGTGCCACCTCCACAAGCCAATCGATGATACGGGGAAGGGAAAGGACGGGTGCATCAGATGCGAGTTCAAGCGGCGTATGTCCAGCTCGTTTGCCCCGTTGAAAACGATGATTGTTCCAGAAGAGCTGAAGGAGTGGGGCAAGCCAATCGGGCAAGGATCGATGGGCGTCCAAATGGGGGCGTAGCCAGGAATGAAAAGACTCAGCCAGAGAAGATGAGCGATGGAAGCGAGCGAGCGCATCCCAAAAGGCCTGGACCAGGGTATGCAGGGCTGGGGGAAAGAGTTGGGAAACGGTAAGCTGATGTTGGTCTCGATGCCGCCAGCCCCGAATAATGGCGGACTCGGTTTCGGCATCCAAGCCCATGCGTAAAGGGGCCAAACTCGCTTCCAGTGCGCCGATGGGTGCCAGCAAGAGGGTCAGTTTCTTGTTGACAGATGCCGCAAACTCAGTAATCGCAGGGCAGTTGAGTTGTTGCATCAACTCGGTGATGATGGACACAGTTTCCCGAATGGCTGCGGTGGAGGCAATCTGCCCTGCTGGTGTGATGGGTTCCAGAGCCTGGCGCAGCTGGGAGAGGAGCCAACGCCAGTTGTCGAAGAGATCAATGGCGACCTCTTCCTTGGCTTCGGCTTCTTCTGGCATGAGTTTGAGCTGACGCGGGCGCCCCGGTCTCGGCTTGGGGAGGGTGTGCTCATCAAGGGCTTTCCATGCCGAGATTGTCTCTGTCATGGCTTTGTAGGCGAGTCCTTCCAACCGTCTGCTGATCTTTGTCGCCTCCTGCATGAGATGAAAGAGGTCTGGACGCAGGGGTACATCCAACTCCGCCGCCTTGATCCCGGCTTGAATGCCCAAAGCACCGTCGGCGGCAATGTCATGGAAGGTCACTCCTTGCTCGATCAGCTTCAGAAAGGTGAGTCCCCAGGTGGTTTCATCCCGGGCCTCGGCGGCGGAGATGTTCAACACCATGAATGACTTGCCATCCACAACAGTCAGGCATGGCTCGCCGCCACAGAAGATTTCATCGACTTCACCCAAAATCGGCCCAGCGGGCATCATCGCCTCATTGTAGGCGGCGGCTTTTCTCCCGCTCTCCTCCAAGGTAGCATGGATATGGCCGATTGACCGTTTCACGCCAAAGAGCAGGTCCAGGTATGTTTGAATACCTCGTACCGTGCCTTGCACCATGGGCAAAACCGTAATCGCCCGGCGGATGAGTGCTTCATCCAGGTCCAACGATGCTGTCTTCGCCTGCGGACCCGGTGCTGTGGGGGCAAGGCTTTCACTGATAGCCGCTTTCATTTGGTCGCGTATCCGATACAACAGCGTCCGCGAGACACCGTGTGTCTGTGCCAGCTCTGTCACCCGCCCCCACTCTCGTTGCTCAGTGCTCTGGAGCATTTCCAACCCAATCTCGATTCGAGTTGACAAATCTAGCTCTGGAACCCGATACTTTGCCATGAGAAGCCTCCTGTTTGGTCAATTTGGTCTTGGTAACCCTATTTTGCCCAAACTTGAGGCTTCTCCCCAATCTATTCT
>CAZKEX010000433.1:0-3766 GCA_964551895.1 uncultured Caldilineaceae bacterium
CACCGAAACGCCCCCGGTCTTCCTGACCGAGTTTCGCCTGGACAATCGCCCGGTGCGACCGGGGACGGCAGGCTCGCCCCTGACCGCCCCTATCGAGCAGCTTGACAGCCTGACCCTGGCCTACAACCAGAACGATTTTGGCTTTGACTTTGCCGCCCTCAGCTACTTTGCGCCCCAGCAGAACCGCTACGAGTTCAAGCTGGACGGTTTCCAAACCGAGTGGGTGGCCCGGACCAGCGAGCAGCCCAGCGCGGACTTCGCCGGGCTGTCGCCGGGCCGCTATACCCTGCGCGTGCGGGGATCCAACAACGACGGCGTGTGGGGAGCGCAGGAGATCGCCCTGCCCATCACCATCACCCCGCCTTGGTGGCAGACGATTTGGTTCCAAGGCGGATTGGGGCTGCTGCTTTTGGGGAGCATCTTGGGTGGTCTGCGCTGGCGGATCAGCCGGGCAGAGCGACGCAACCGGGAACTGGCGGCCCAGGTGGCCCAGCGCACGGTGGAACTGGCCGACACCACGGCCTATCTGGACAACATCCTGCGCAGCGCCACGGACTATGCCATCATCACCACAGACCGGGATCTGCGCATCACCTACTTCAACCCCCAGGCCGAGGAGATGTACAACACGTCCGAGGCCGCGGCCCTGGGCAAACCCATCGCCGACATCTGCACCCAAAAGCGCAACGCCGCCCGCTTCGAGGCCGGTCTGCGCCAGGCCGAAAGCCACGGCGCCCACGAATATGTGATGGCGCTGGACACCCCCGCCGGCCCCCGGCACATCGCCTCCCGCATCTCCGGCATCTACGACGGGGCGGGCACCCTGCACGGCTATGCCCGCTTCAGCCAGGATATCACCGAGCGCAAGGCCACAGAGGCCCGGCTGCTCAACCAGCAACGGGCCATCGCCACCCTGGAGGAGCGCTCCCAGATCGGCCAGGAACTCCACGACCGCCTGGGCCAGATCTTTGGCTTCCTCAGCCTGCAAAGCCAGACCGCCCAGGCCCTCTTTGTGGCGGACAAACGGGACGCCGGGCTGATCGCCCTGGAACGGCTGGAGGAGGTGGCCCAGGACGCCCACAACCAGGTGCGGGAATTCATCCTGGGCATGAAGGAAGGGGCCGGGGGGCCGCAAGATTTCTGGGAAAGCCTGCGCGCCTATGCCGACCGCCTGCGCCATCTCTACCAGATGCGGGTGACATTGGACCTGCCCGCCAGCCAAGCCCCCCTGCTGCCCGCGGACAAAGAGCTGCACCTGCTGCGCATCATCCAAGAGGCCCTGACCAATGTCCGTCTGCACAGCGGTGTGGATCAGGCCCAGGTCAGCTTTCGGCAAAAGGAGGGGCTGATGCGGGTAACCATTGTCGACGCCGGTCGGGGCTTTGCGGTAAAACCCCGGGGGGGCTCGACCCCCACCTTGGCAGATCTAAACCAACTTGGTGGACCGGGGGACGGAGACACTGCCCACTTCGGTCTGTCGGGCATGAGGGAGCGGGCCGAAACCCTGGGCGGAACCCTGCAAATTCATGCCCAGCCGGGCGAGGGCGCCCGCATCGAAATCGCCTTCCCCGTGGGCCAAACCGGGGCCGACGCCCAGACCCAGGCCGGGCCGCTCAAGGATCTGCGTGTGCTGTTGGTGGACGACCAGCCCATCTTCTTGGAGGGGCTGAACAACCTGCTCACCGCCTATGGCTTGCACGTGGTGGGCATGGCCCACGACGGCCTGGAGGCCCAAGCCCTGGCCCGCACCACCCGCCCGGATGTGATCGTGATGGACATCCACATGCCCGTGTGCGACGGCATCGAGGCCACCCGGCGCATCAAGGCCGACTTCCCCCAGGTGGAGATCGTCATGCTCTCGGTCTCTGCCGAGGACGAGACCCTCTTCGAGGCCCTCAAGGCCGGGGCCTCGGGCTATCTGCTCAAAAGCATGACCGCCGCCGACTTCTTCCTGCTCATCACCGGGCTGGTGGACGGCATCCCGCCCCTGGCCCCCCAGTTGGCGGGCAAAGTCCTGGCCGAGTTCCAGAGCCGTCTGCAAGCCCAGAGCGACGTCACCCTGACCGACGAACAGACCCGCATCCTGGGCCAGCTTGCCCAAGGCCGCACCTACATCCAGATCGGTATGGCGCTCAACCTCAGCGAGCGCACCGTACGCCGCTACATGAAAGAGATCATGGCCCTCCTCCACCTCACCAGCCGGGCCGAGGCCGAGCGGTACGCGCGGGCGCGGGGGTTTTAGGGTGAGGGGGTGAAGGGGTGAGGGGGTGAGGGGGTGAAAAATCTGCGCTAATCTGCGTGCATCAGGAAAATCAGCGTTCTATTTTTCGGTCAGACCGAGAATGGCTATCCTTGAAAATCCAAAGGTCAACTTTGGATTTTCAAGGATCAGTCACCGCTTTGGGTCGTCTATTCGAGCGTGCGCGGTGGATGTCAGAGGTGACGGTTGACTTTTTGAAAAGTCGACCATCTGGAAACAAAAGAGAGGGGTGGAGCGTGATGATCACGCTCCACCCCTCTCTTTTGTTTGCCCGGAACAGGCGGCTATCCCGGCATAAAGAAGCGGTCAAACCCCTGGGACAGGTGGACCCAAGAATAGATGTTTCACCCGATCCCAGGCCGCGTGTTTGACTTCGTTGGCCAAGGCGGTAATCTCTTCTTCGGAAAACTGACTGCGCCGTTTGATGGCTTGGAGAAGCAACGCGTCAAGGATGCGCGCCAGATCGTCCCGTTCGATCAGATCCCGGCTGACACGCACCACATAGTCGTTGGCCTCCGCAGAGACGGTGTAAGGGGTTTGGTTTTGTACGGCGTTGGCGACTTGCATTTGCTTTCTCCTTTTCAGATGGCGGCAGAAGCATCCTTCGCACCGCGCCCATAGTATATCATTCACCAGAAGTCCGCTCAACTCTGGCTTTTCCAATCACTTTTCTGCCGCACCACTACCCAATAGCTGGGGGCATGACGCTAGATTACATGCAAAAAGCGAGGGGGACGGCGTGAAAATCACGCCGTCCCCCTCGCTTTTTGCGTAAAACACAGCCCAGCCGTCAATCGGCGCCCAGAATCGCCCCGGCGGGCAGACGGTCCATCTCCTCCGGCGCGACGTCGGACATGCGGATCTTGTCCAACACGGCGTCGAACTTCTCCCGACTGCCCCGGTTGGCCAAATCCCCAATCCCCAGTCCCCAATCCCCCCTTTTCCAAAAAGATGGCCGTTTTCTGTCCGCTTTTCCGCCCCATTTTGGGTATATACTTGGCCCCACTATGACAAAAAACCGCCTGCCCCTGATCCTAATCTACGGCAACAGCCCCCAGTTGAACCGGGTGGAGCGCACCCTGCGTGCCGACCCCGATGTGCGGGTGATCCACATTGACCCGGACGGCCCCAGCGCGGCGGACCAGGTGGCCGTGCTGCGGGAAGGGGTGCTGCTCTACGACCCCGCCACCACGGACCCGGCGCTGATCCAGGCCCTCCGCACCCTGCACCCGGAGATGGGGGTGGTGGGGGTAGGGGAGACGGCGGGGCGGATGCTTTCATCAACCCGGAGAACGGGGCGGACGAGATCGCCGCTGCCCTCCACGCCCTGGGCCGGGGCTTTGTGCGGGGGGCGCAGTCTTGGCAGGCAGACAAGCGGGCTTCCATATCTGGGTGAGCAAAGCGACATATCGGAGGGGGTGGACACCCCGGCGTCCCCTGGCGCAGAGCGTTGATCGGCTGCTCTCGCGCAGATTGGGGGAATAAGGGTCAAAACGTAAAAAAGGA
>CAZKEX010000434.1:0-3763 GCA_964551895.1 uncultured Caldilineaceae bacterium
GCCGGGCCCCGGGCCAGGCCAGCGGGGTTGGCCTGGCCGCGGCGTGGGGCCAGGACCCGACCCCTGGCGTCGCCAGCCCGGCCGCGCCCGGGCTGGACCTGGGCACGACCGCGCCGCCCTCCCCCTCCTTTGCCGCGGGCAAGGGCTTCGACCTGTTCGACGATGTGGACGGCGACGGCCTGAGCAGCCCCGGGGACGAGATCGCCTATACGATTGTGATCCGCAACAGCAGCCGGGTACCTGTGCCGGATGTGGTGGTCAGCGATACCATTCCCATACACACGAGCTATGTCCTCAACAGCGCCACCTTTGACAGCGGCAGCGGCCCGATCCCCGTGGCGGACAAGCTGACCGGCACGGCCTTCCCCTTGGACGAGGGGGGGATCAACGTGGGCACCGTGGCGGCGACGGATGTCTTCACGGTCAGCTTCCGGGTGGCCGTGGACAATCCATTGCCCGTGGGCGTGGACCGGCTGACCAACCAGGGCCGGGTCCTGGCCTTGGGCGAGGAGCGTATGCCCACGGTGATCATCCCCCTGGACCTGGACCCCGGCATCACCATGAACAAGCTGACCGTGGGCCAGGATGCGGACAGCCCCACGGGGCCGATCCTGCGCACGGGCGCGCCGGTGACGTGGACCTACGTGGTCACCAACACCAGCCAGGTCACCCTGACCGGCGTGGTGATGACCGACAGCGTGGCCGGGGTCAACCCGGTGCTGATTGCCGGGGACACGGACGGTGACAACGCCCTGGCCCCCACAGAGATCTGGACCTTCCGGGCGACGGGCACGGCGACCGCGGGCCAATATGCCAACCTGGGCACGGTTCGGGCCGACTGGGTGGACGGGACGGGGATCACAGACACGGTGACGGCCAGCGATCCCAGCCACTACTTTGGCCTGCGCTCCCAGGTGCAGGTCACCAAAACGGCCTCGGCCAGCATGGTCTACTCTGGCACGTCCGTGGGCTATACCTACACCGTCGCCAACCTGGGCAATGGACCCGTGGCGAGCATTACGGCCACGGACGATCACTGCGCCCCCTTGGTCTATGCCACAGGGGACGCCAATGTCAACAACCTCTTGGACATCACAGAAAGTTGGAATTTTACCTGCACGACCAGCCTGAACGCTGACACCACCAACACCGCCACCCTGGGCGGCACAGACCTGCTGGGCGAGACGGTTAGCGACCAGGCCAGCGCCACGGTGCAGACCATCGCCCCGGCCATCGGGCTGGCCAAGGTGGCCGCGCCGGTCATGGTGACCCCGGGCCAGGCGGTGACCTACACCTTCACCGTCACCAATGCCGGGGACGATCCCCTGAGCGCCATTGTGTTGAGCGACGATCAGTGCGGGCCGCTTTTGTTTGAAGGGGGGGATCTCAACGGGGACACCTTGTTGGATCTAAGCGAACAGTGGGTCTACACATGTTCGGCTCCAGCGTTGGCTGACCTGACCAACGTAGCCACAGTTGCGGGGGTGGACAGTCTGGGCGGCCCGGTGAGCGCCCAGGCCAGCGCGGATGTCGATGTGATCGCCCCGGCCATCGGGCTGACCAAAATGGCTTCTGCCCCGACCATTCACGCCGGGACGTTGGTCACGTACACCTTCGTCGTGACCAATGCCGGGGATGTGCCTCTGTCCAACGTAACTGTGATCGACGATCTGTGTGCGCCGGTTGTGTACGGCGGCGGGGATGGCAACGGTGATTCCTGGCTGGATCTGGGTGAGACGTGGACATTCACCTGCGCGGCCATGCTCAACGCGGACACCTTCAACACGGCCACGGCCACGGGCACAGATGCCCTGGGCGGCCCGGTTTCGGCCCAGGCCTCGGCCCGGGTGGATGTGATCCACCCGGGGCTGACCGTGACCAAGGCGGCGTCTGCGGCCCAGGTCTATGCCGGGGAGACGGTGACCTTCACATACACCGTGATCAACACCGGGGACACGCCCCTGGCCACCCTCACCGCCACGGATGACCGCTGCGCCCCAGTCAGTTTTGTCGGCGGGGACAGCAACAGCGACACCAAACTGGATCTGACCGAAACGTGGACCTTCACGTGCAGCACGGCGTTGACCCAAACCACGACCAACACCATCACGGTCACCGGCCAGGACGAGCTGGGCGGCAGCGCCGGGGACATGGACAGCCTCACGGTCACTGTGCTGGCCTTTGGCAGCATCGGCGACCGGGTGTGGCTGGATGTGAACCGCAACGGCATCCAAGATGGGGGCGAGCCGGGCATGGCCGATGTGGGCGTGGCGCTGCTGACCAGCGGCGGCACGGTGGCGGGGATCACCTTCACCGACAGCGGCGGCGCCTTCCGTTTTGACGGCCTGCGGGCGGGCGCGTATCGGTTGAGCTTTACGCCCCCGGCCGACTTTGTCTTCACCGCCCCCAACCAGGGCACGGACGAGAACGCAGACAGCGACGCCGACCCGGTGACCGGACGCACGGGGACCATCAACCTGGCCGCCGGCCAAATCGATCTGTCGTGGGATGCGGGAATGTTCGAACCCCGGATCTTCCTGCCCCTGGTCCTGGCGCCGCCCCACACCCCCACGCCGACACCCACGCCCACCTCCACACCGACGGTGACGCCCACATCGACCCCCACGCCAACCGCCACACCGTCACCGACCCCCACGGCCACGCCGACGCCGATCCTCTGTCTGCCCCCGGATGGCTGTGTGATCGAACTGCTGGCCCATCCCAAGGGCATGGCGGTCCACACGGCCCTAAATCGGCTCTTCATCGCCAGCCGGGACAACGACCAGCTTTTGGTGGTGGATGGGCAGACCAATCAACTGATCGACAGCGCCCCCACGGGGGATGAACCCTGGGGCGTGGTGGTCAACGAAAGCGCCAATCGGGTCTATGTGAGCAACTACGCCAGCGGGGATCTGTGGATCTACAACGCCACCACGTTGGCCGTGGAGAAGAAGATCGCCCTGGGCGTTCACCCTGCCCTGACGGAGATTTTGCCCGGTCTGGATACGGTCTTTGTGGCTGTGCGAGGGACGGGAAAGATCGGGGTGATCCAGGGGACGACACTGCTGGGGCTCTTCGACAGCGGCGGCTCTGGCCCCTATGGCCTGGCCGCGGACACCCTGAACAATCGGGTCTATATCTCTAACCGGGATTCGGGCCACCTGGCTGCCCTGGTGCAAGATGGAAGCAGCGGCACATGGGCCGTGCGCAACGGGCCGGTGCTGAACGATGGCCGCACCCTCTTCAACATAGCCTATAGCCCGGCCACCAACAAGGTCTACATCGTCTACGCCACCCCCCACGACCCCACGGGCACGGACTGGCTGGTGGACGTGTGGAAGCCCGACGTCAACAGCCCGTGGGCGCTGCTCCAGACCATCCCCGTGGGCGATGGCGGTGCGCCGGACTCACCCCAGGTGGGCGGCACGGGTCTCGTGGTCAACCCGGTGACGGGGAACGTCTTCAACGTCAACACCGCGGCCGGGACCATGAGCGTGATCCACGGGGCGAACAATTATGTCAAATCCGCCATTTCCCTGGGCACGGACCCCTACACCATCACCATCGACCCCGTGGGCAACTTCATCTACATCGCCCTACGCGGGTCCGGGCGCGTGATCAAGGTGCAGGACGCGTACTGACAGGGTGGGGGGGGTGACAGGGTGACAGGGTGACAGGGTGACAAGGTGACAAGGTGACAGGGTGACAGGGTGACAAGGTGAATTGGTGAGAAAGCAGGTGATCACCCCCTCACCTTGTCACC
>CAZKEX010000435.1:0-3731 GCA_964551895.1 uncultured Caldilineaceae bacterium
GAGAGAGCAGAGGGTTTCTGTTTTTTCTCCGCGCGCCCCTGCGCACCCTCTGCGCCCTCGGCGGTTTGATGTTTTAGAAGCGTTCATATCAACAGCGACACGGGGCAGATTATACCATAGGAGGGGTCGGCGCTGAGTATGGGCCGGGAAGCGATTTAGATCTGCCTGAGGGATGTTGTGGGAGAATAGAACGCTGACCAAGGCGAATTTTTTTGATCCGATGAAAAACCAGGGTTCATTGGGAATATCCGTGGTCAACCCGCTGCGGTTTCGATACGACCGGAAACTGCCCCGGTCTACTCAACCTGCGCTAGCCCGCGGACCACGGAAGATCCCAATGAGCCAAAACCAGCTTTGATCGGCGTGTATCCTGAAAATCTGCCTCCTGTTTTGTGGTCAGATCGAGAATTGCTGGATCATAGGTGGGCCGGTTGACAAATGATGGGGTCTCCCCTATAATTCGGCTTCAATATACAGGAAGTCACCCGGCTTCTCCTCTGTTTCAACCCATTGACCTTAACCATTTTCTTCAACCTATTGAACCTGACGCCAAAGCAGTCAATTTATCTCATTTCACTGCCTGCGAATGAGACGCCATACCCCGCATGACCGTTACAGATTTTCAGGTTTTGTGTCCGGTTGAGCAATGACGCTCCAACCCACCCAATCTACAGTTGAATTCTTGTCCGACGCGCCCATTGGTGTATCTGCTGAACGATAGTTTTTGTTGCATCGGCGCTGTCAAACATCCACCTGTCAAATATCCACTTGTCAAACACTCGGTTGTCTAACATCCAAAACACTCAAGGAGATTACGTATGCGAAAGTTCTCAACCCTGTTCGCCGTATTGATGGTCATGGCTTTGGTCCTGGCCGCCTGTCCGGCCCCGGCTGCAACCCCGGCTGCCCCTGCGGCCGCGGAGGCGCCCGCCGTCGTCGAAGCGCCCGCCGCGGTCGAAGCGCCCGCCGCGGTCGAAGAACCGGCTGCCGCGGACATGACCGGCAAGGTCGTCATCCCCGCCGGTGGCAAGATCCGTATCGGTGGTTCTGTGGGCCTGACCGGTCCTATTCCTGAAATGGGCAAAGACATCGCCCAGGCTGCTGAGATTGCCATTGACGATCTCAACGCGGCTGGCGGTGTTGAAGGCTTCATGTTCGAACTGGACATGCAGGATGGCGGCTGTGACGGCTCCATCGCCACCAACGTGGCCAACAAGTTTGCTGCGGATTCCTCCATCGTGGCGGTGACCGGCGGCATGTGTTCCGGCGAAACCCTGGGACTGAAGCCCATCCTCAACACGGCCCGCATTCCCTTTGTGACGCCCAGCGCCACCAACCCCAGTGTCCTGTCTGAGGACTGCGATAGCTGCAACCGGGTTGTGCTGACCGACCAGATGCAGGCCACCACGGACGCCGACTATATCTACAATGACCTGGGCATCCGCAAGATCGCGCTGATGCACGACAATGGGGACTATGGTCTGGGTCTGGCTGAACTCCTGCAGACCGCCTTTGAGGCTCTTGGGGGCGAGGTTACTGGCATGGAAGGCGCCCAGGTGGGCGAAACTGATTTCCGGGCAGCCCTGACCAAGATCGCGGCCAACGGCCCAGAATTGGTCTTCTTCGGCGGCTACTCTACGGAAGCAGCCCTCGTCACCCAGCAGATGAAGGAGTCCCCCGGTCTGGAAGATGCCCTCTTCATGAGCGACGACGGTTCCTACACCCAGCAATACCTGGAAACCGCCGGTGATGCTGCCGAGGGCGTTTACATGTCCAAGCCTATCGGCGACCTACAGTCGGATATGTACAGCGCATTCCAACAGCGATATACGGACAAATTCGGCATCGCACCCTTGGGACCCTTCGACGGCCAGTCCTACGACTCGGTCATGCTGATCGCCAACGCCATCAAGCAGGTGGCGGAGGTCGACGATTCCGGCAACTTGGTGATCGATCGGGAAGCCCTGATCAAGGCCATCCGTGGCACGACAGATCTGAAGGGGTTGACCGGTTCCATGACCTGTAACGCTGTCGGCGACTGTGGCGCTGGTGGCATCCAGATCTCCCGCGTGGAGAACGGCGAGTTCGTGCAGGTCGCTGGCTTCGGGCTGGAATAGGCGAAAATTGTAGACGAACATAGAACGGGGTGGGTGGAACGCGCAGTTCTGCCCACCCCGTTCTGGCAAGTACCCCCATCACTTCTCCCATCTGGCTGGTTTTACAGGCAACTGTTATCGACTGTGGCAATCATTGTCCTTCCACGTTATGCCCACTTTTCCGCATGATTGGTTCTACGCCAAAACAATAGAGCCATGTTTCAGAAAACCGAGTGATCTATGGCAAGCAGCACAGCAACAACCGAACAGACCCGCCGGGACAACAATCGCTACCTGATCTGGCTGATGGGGGCGGCGCTTCTGGCTTTGATCGGCTGGCGGGTGTGGACCGTGGGGGTGGCCGAGGGATACCCGGCCTCCTTTTGGGCCAGCCAGGCCATCAACGGACTGGTATTGGGCGGGGTCTATGCCCTGGTGGCCCTTGGCTATACCTTGATCTATGGCATCCTCTTTATGATTAACTTTGCCCACGGCGAAGTGATGATGTTGGGGGGCGTAACCGGCTTTTTCGCCCTGCAATTTCTTACCTATTTAGGCTGGATCGACGGGCCGCCGGCGGTGGTCTTCATCGCCCTGTTGCTGATCATGGGCGCGGGCATGTTGGGATCTGTGGCCACGGGCGCGGCGTTGGAACGGCTGGCCTATCGCCCTCTGCGCCGCGCCCCCCGGCTGGTCCCCCTGATCAGCGCCATCGGGGCCTCCCTCTTTCTGCAATACTCGGTGCTGCTCATCTTTGGCGTCAGCCCCCTCAGCTATCGCAAACCGAGTATGATTGCCGGCAGCTTCAAGGTGGGCAGCGTTGTCTCCATTCCGTATACCGGGGCGATTATTTTCATCACTTCGGTGGTGTTGATGGTGGGCCTGTATCTGATCATCCAGCGCACCAAGTTGGGCCGGGCCATGCGGGCCGTGGCCGAAGACAAGGACACCGCCGCCCTGATGGGGGTGGATGTGAACCAGGTGATCGTGGCCACCTTTATCCTCAGCGCGGCCTTGGCCGGGGCGGCTGGGGTGATGCTGGGCTTCCACAACACGGTGATGAAATTTAACAGCGGCTTCATTCCAGGGCTAAAAGCCTTCACCGCCGCGGTGCTGGGCGGTATCGGCAATATTCCAGGGGCCATGTTTGGGGCCTTGATTTTGGGGCTGATCGAAGCCCTGGGGCCCAGCGCCCTGGGCATCCCCAACCAATACAAGGACATCATCGCCTTCTCGGTTTTGGTGCTGATCCTGATCTTCCGTCCGTCGGGTCTTTTCGGCGAAGTGCTCAGCAAAAAGAAGGCCTAATCATGAACAGTCAATTTGCCTATGCCCGAGGCGCAAAAACAGGGCTGGTTGCCTTTGGCCTCCTGGTCTATCTGATCCTGATCGGTCTGCCCACCCGCTTGGGCGACTCGGCATTCCTCATTCTGTCCGTGTTGATCGGTCTCTTTTTTCTGGCCATCTTGCGAAACCCGGCCACAAACGCCACAAGTGGCCGGCCCGTAGGCCAGATCCTGGGCAACAGCGCCGCCGCCGGTCTGACCACCGGGGCGTTGACCACGGGTCTGATCTGGGCGTTCAACACAGCCCTGGGCAGCGGGACCAAAATTCAGCCGGTGTTCGACAAAGTTG
>CAZKEX010000436.1:0-3728 GCA_964551895.1 uncultured Caldilineaceae bacterium
CCTGCCCGGCCATGCCGGCCATGCCCAGGGCGTTGTTGATGGCCCCGGCGGCGATCCCCGCCACATGGGTACCGTGGCCGTTGTCGTCCGTGGGGTCGCTGTCCTTGTTGACAAAGTCATAGCCGGGCACAAGACGTCCGGCAAATTCTGGGTGGGTCAGGTCCACGCCCGTGTCCACCACGGCCAGGATCAGGTTGGGGTCGCCCAGGGTGATCTCCCAGGCCGTCGGCGCGTTGATCTGTTGGGGACCATAGACGATGGAGGGGTTGTTGTAGTCGGGATCGTTGGGGATAAAGGTACCCACACCCGTCAGATCGGGATGGCCATGCCGACCCCTGGGCGCGGCGGCGATGGCCCCGGCCAAGGCGGCTAGATTGGCCGGGGGGACGGAGAAGGTGAAGTTACAGGCCGAAGTGTCCGGGGTGATCAGGGTGGCCCCATAGCCAGCGGCCAGGGTTTGCAGCCAGCCATAGTCCGTGCAGGGGGCATAGACGCCCGCGGTCAGCCGGTCATCGGCCTGGGTGGGCGCAAAGCCAAAGTTGGCATCGGTGACGGGACCGACCAACAAATCCACATCCAACAGCCGATTGCCCGTGGTCAGGGAGAGCCCCCCAGGCAGGGTGGTTGCATCCACCGCCAAACAGTATTCCCCGGCCAGGGCCACATCAAACTGATAGGCCCCAAGGCCATCCGTGGTCTGGCGCTCATGGCTGGAAAAGGGATTGTCCACGCACGTGCCGGGATAGAGATCGACCGCCACATTGGGCAGACCCGGTTCGCCGGCGTCTTGAAGACCGTCCCGATCCTGATCGTCCCACACCTGGCCGCCCACGCCGCTGCACGAATAGGTGACGGATAACTGGGGCCGATTGCTGGGCACAGCCGCTTCTCGCGTATAGAAGGAGACCCACTTGTTGGACGCATTGGACGCCGTACTCGACAGGGCCAGCCCATTGTTTGTCAGCGTGCCCGCAACCCAATTCTGCACCAGTGATGTCACCGTCCACGTGTAGACGGTCCCCACAGGCGCGCTGTCGGAGATGCTGGTCGTGTCTATGGGCGTGGCCGCAAAATCACCCCCCGGTGTTGTCCAGGCAGCGCCAAGCCAGCGTTTGTTCCAGGTTGCGCCTAGAAACGCGGTGGATTCACAGGCCTGATCTTCCACCCACTCTCTGGTCACCTGATGGATGCTGGCATCAAACGTGTGGTTCTTGTTCGCCCTGCTGTGAACGGTCAGGGTCAGCGCCGCCGAGTCGATGGCACAGGCGTCCGGCAGCGGTGAGAGATCGAACTGCATCAAGGCGTTTTCCAAGTCGTTCTTCTCACGATTCACCGCCATCCAATCACAACTGCCATAGCCGTTGTTGGCATGTGCCTGCCACACATCCGTGTCCTTGGTGGGGGTAAAGACCATCGTCTGGGATAGGGCCGTCACCCCCAGGGGCGGGGGCGTGGCCGCGGTGGAGGGCTGCGGAGCTTGGGCCAGGGATGGTGTGAAAGAGGCCAGATCCTGGCTGGGGGGGACGACGGAAACAGGCCCGAAAACAGGCGCAAAAACGGGCGCGGCAAAAGCCGTGCTTTCGCCAGCAAAGGGTACTCCCCCCATCACCAGACAGATCCCCAAGATCACGCGCAAAAAAGACCCGACCGCACCCCTGTGCGCCCCGGCCGATATCAAACTGTTCCGGCGTCTATTCATTTTTCCATCTCCGTGGTGTTAAGCATAGGGGAAATCCTGCACCCGATGCCAAACAAACCCATTTGCAAAATGTTCAGTCCCTATACATGCAATCGTTCCCCCCGGCCCCCAATTCTGGGGGAGAGCGTCCACGGTTCCCCCAAAGTTAGTAGGTGCGGTTTTTAACCGCACGACGCCCATTCACCACCCGTGATCATGGGAGCCGTGCGGTTGAAAACCGCACCTACGAGTTGGCAAGGCCCTAGCGCGAAACCACGGGCATAAAGAGGATGTAGCCGCCGCCATTTCGACCCAAAAATACCCGCTGGGCGCTGCCGTTGCCCATCAGAAGTTCCAGTTCATACAGGGCGACTTCCCCAGAGGGGCTGCTGTCGGTGAAACTGTACACCCCGCCCGTGGGTTGACCGCTAAACTGGGCCGCCATCGGCGTGTCGGTGATGCGTACCGCATCCCCCGCCCCCACCTGCCGCCAGAGGTGGAAGCCGATCACCCGGCTCTCGTCCACCGTGCGCCATGCGAGATGGACGCCGTCCGCATTGACCTGCACGCCCATATCCATCACGTCCACCCCCGTGGGGTTGACGATGATCACCCCGCCGCTGCTGGCGCTCTGCCCCACCACGGGCAGGGGCGGGATGATCCCGGCGCTGCCCTCCGGGACCGCGTTGCCCCCCATCAAGGTGACGGAGAGGGGGGTGGTCTCCCCGGGCAGCCCGGTGCTGTCGCCCCTGCCGCTAAAGGTAACCAGGAGTTGGGTGGCCTCCCCAGGAGCCAACTCGCCAGGGGCAGTGGGGGCCAGACCGCCACCCGCCCCGGTCAGGCTGTCTGTCCAGGTCACCTCCCCGGTGTCGGCCAGGTCATCGGCCGGCGGGGTGGTCTCCCGCAGGCCCACATAGGCCGGGTCGTAGGCCAGGTGGACGGGCAATTGGGAGATCCAGGTGTTGCCCGTGTTGGTGATGGTGATGCTGACCTGGAAATCGTCCCCAAAGCGCACAAAGCTGGGGCCGGAGAGGGCGATCTGGGCGGCGCTGGTGATGGTGAAGCCAAAGTCCACCCCCTTGAGCTGGCTGCCGTAGCCTGGGGCCGCCGGGGCCCGGTGGGTGTTGGGATCTCCGTCCGAATCCAGGCCATCCCCGGTGGCGCCCTTGGGGCTGGCCGTCCATCCGGCCAGGGGACCGCCGGGCTGGAAGGCGGCCGAGTTGACCGCCACCGTATAGACGCCCTTGGGCAGATCCGTGAAACCGTAGTTGCCCAAGGCATTGGTCGGCATGGAGCGGATCACCTGATCCCCGGCGTCCAGCAGATCCAGGGGCACGTTGGGGATGCCCGGCTCCCCGGCATCCTGCGCCCCGTTCTGGTTGGCATCCCACCACACCCGGTCGCCCACACTGGCCAGGGGGGCATAGCCAAAGTCCGCCTTGAAATCTGTGCTGGCCAGGGCCAGGAAGGTGGCATAGGGCTGGGTCTGATTCTGGTTGTCCAGACCGCTGGCCCCCAAAGCCGTGGGCTGATATTTTTCCAGCACGCCAAAGAGATCCGTCACCCTCACCTCATAGGCCCGGCCCAAGGGCAGGTCCATGAGCAGATATTTGCCGTCGCTGCCCGTGGTGGCCGTGGCCATCACCGCGCCGTCGCTGCGGGCCTCCACCGTCACCCCAGGCAAGGGCTGATCTCCGGCGGCCTGTTCGTACTCGCCGTTGCCGTCGGCGTCGTACCAGATCTGGTCGCCGATCATCCCCGGCTGCAGGGCGCTGCCGGCCCCAAAGGCCTCGTATTCCCGATAGCCGAAGTCGGCCAGGTTGTTGGCTTCTCCGGCGGCCAGAAGGATGGCGTAGGGTTGGGGTTTGTTGGTGTTGTCCACGGGCGCGCTGCCGGTGGTGGGGGCAATCGTGGGCGCAAACCGGCGCAGCACATGCAGGGTGTCCGACACCTGCACCAGATAGTCCCCGGCCAACAGCCCCTTGAAGCGGAAGATGCCGCCCATGTCGCTGAGGGTGGCCACATAGACATCCCCGCTATCCCAGGCCCC
>CAZKEX010000437.1:0-3707 GCA_964551895.1 uncultured Caldilineaceae bacterium
CCAAGCAGTCCAACAGTTGGGAGCGTTTCCAGATCGACCTCCCCACCCTGGCCGGGCAGACACTCCTGATCCAATTCATGACCGACGGCCTGGGCGACGCCCGCTGGAACTGGGCAGTCTGGGCTGAACCGCAGTTGTTGGGATACGGGCAATGAATAAAACGAGTAAGGAGTAATGAGTAATGAACGTGGTCAAGCACGTTCATTACTCATTACTCCTTACTCGTTTTAGTTTACGCAGGGAGACCCACCTATGCCGATCAACCCTAAACCCGCGTCCGACACCTTCCCTTTTGGACAGAAAATAGCCTGGCAGCCCAACCCCGAGTGGATGGCGGCCAGCAATTTGCAGGCCTTCATGGACCGCCACGGTATCGCCGATTACGACGGGTTGTTGGCCCGCTCCACCGGGGATATTGCCTGGTTTTGGGATGCGGCGCTGGCGGATCTGGACATCCAGTTTGCCAAACCCTACACCCAAGTGGTGGATCTGAGCGAGGGCATCCAGTTCCCCCGGTGGTGCGTGGGCGGGGAGATGAACATCATCCACAACTGCCTGGACAAATACCAGGCCGACCCCGCCACCCGTGACCGGGTGGCCCTGCGCTGGGAAGGCGAAGAGGGCAGTGTGGTCAACCTGACCTATGGCGAACTGCACCGGGAAGTCAACAGGTGCGCCAATGGGTTGCGCTCCCTCGGCCTGGGCAAGGGGGACGCGGTGGGGCTGTACATGCCCATGATCCCCGAATTGGCCGTGGCCTTCCTGGCCATCATCAAGATCGGCGGCGTGATCTTGCCCCTCTTCAGCGGCTACGGGGTCAGCGCCGTTGTTACCCGGCTGGCCGACGCCGACGCCAAGGCCATTTTTACTGTGGATGGGGCCTTCCGTCGGGGCAAAAAAGTGGCCATGAAATCCGTGGCCGACGAGGCCGCGGCCCAGGTGCCCAGCCTGAAACAGATGATCGTGGTCAACCGCACGGATCTAGCCGTGGATTGGACCGAAGGCCGGGATATCTGGTGGCAGAACCTCGTTCCCGGCCAGTCGGACGTGGCGGAGACCGAGCCGACCTCTGCCGAAGATGTGCTCATGATCATCTATACCAGCGGCACCACCGGGCGGCCCAAGGGCGCGGTCCACACCCACTGCGGCTTTCCGGTCAAGGCGGCCCAGGACATGCGCCAGAGCATGGATCTGAAGTCCGGCGAGGTCATGTATTGGATGAGCGACATGGGCTGGATGATGGGGCCGTGGCTGGTCTTTGGGGCGCTGCTCAACGGCGCGTCCATGCTTTTCTACGACGGCGCGCCGGATTTCCCGGAGGTGGACCGGCTGTGGGGCATGGTGGAACGTCACGGCATCACCCATCTGGGCATCTCGCCCACGCTGATCCGCTCGCTCAAAGTCCACGGCGTGGATCCGGTGCAACGCCACGATCTGGCCAGCCTGCGGGCCGTGGGATCTACCGGCAGCCCCTGGGATCCGGAGTCCTGGCTGTGGGTCTTTCGCAACGTGTTGGGCAGCGCCAAGCCCATCCTCAACTACACCGGCGGCACGGAGATCAGCGGCGGTATCCTGTGCGGCACCTTCTTCAAGCCCCTCAAACCCTGCGCCTTTGGCGGTCCCATCCCCGGCATGGACGCGGATGTGGTGGACGACGCCGGCCAGCCCGTGCGGGGCGAAGTGGGCGAGCTGATCATCCGCCAGCCCTGGATCGGCATGACCCGGGGCTTTTGGCGCGACCGCCAGCGCTACCTGGACAGCTATTGGCGTCGCCTCCCCGGCGTCTGGCTGCACGGGGACTTTGCCGCCATCGACGCCGACGGCCTATGGTATCTGTTGGGCCGCAGCGATGACACCATCAAAGTGGCGGGCAAGCGCCTTGGCCCGGCGGAGGTGGAGGCCATCCTCAACGCCCACGACAGGGTGGCCGAGTCCGCGGCCATCGGCGTGCCCCACGAGATCAAGGGCCAGGAGGTCGTCGCCTTTGTCGTGCTGGCCCCCGGCGTCCGGCCAAGCGAAGCCCTGCGGACGGAACTCATGGCCCTGGTCACCGGGGAGCTGGGCAAGCCCCTCAAGCCCAAGGCCATCCTCTTCGCCGCTGCCCTGCCCAAGACCCGCAACGCCAAGGTCATGCGCCGCCTCATCCGAGCCGCCCATTTGGGGGATACGTTGGGGGATGTGAGCAGTTTGGAGGATGCGGGGACGGTGGAGGCGATCAAAAAGGCGGTTTAGACCGGAGCAAAAGCGTGGTAGAATAGGGGCAGTCGGCAAATCGGGCCGATGCCTGTGCTTTCTACGGAGACTCAAGATGGCGACAAGAGATTTGGTTTTAGAAATGGAGACCGAACCGACCTGGGACGTGGCGCGTCTCTTTCCAGATCAAGGCCAATGGAGCGAAGGGGAATATCTGGCCCTGGATACCAACAACCTGGTAGAGTTTTCCCACGGACAATTGGAGGTTCTCCCTATGCCAACCCATGCCCATCAAATGATCGTAGCCCTGCTCTATCGTCTGTTGGAGCGTTTTGTAAGTGATCGCAATATGGGCTGGGTACTCTTTGCGCCCCTCAAGATTCGGCTCTGGTCGGGAAAAATCCGTGAGCCCGATGTCGTCTTCATGCATAAAAATCATCGTGAGCGGATTAGCAATCCCTTCTGGACCGGCGCGGATCTGGTCATGGAAGTGGTCAGCCCGGACGATCCCCAGCGGGACACGGTGATCAAGCGCCAGGAATACGCCCAGGCTGGCATCCCGGAATATTGGATCGTAGACCCCCGAGAGGAACAGATCACGGTGTTGACGTTGGCCGGGGATCGCTACGCGGTCCACGGCCGGTTCGGCATGGGTGAGACGGCGACATCGGTCCTGCTGGACGGCTTTCACGTCGTCGTGACCCAGGTATTTACCCTGGAATAGGGCCAACGTCATCGAAACAAGAGTGTGAATCAGGCCGCGACCTACCTTTTCTGCGGAGATTGAAAATGGCGACAAGAGATTTGGTTTTAGAAATGGAGACCGAACCGACCTGGGACGTGGCGCGTCTCTTTCCAGATCAAGGCCAATGGAGCGAAGGGGAATATCTGGCCCTGGATACCAACAACTTGGTAGAGTTTTCCCACGGACAATTGGAGGTTCTCCCCATGCCAACAGAGCGTCACCAAGAGATTGTCTTTTTTCTGGCTCAGATGTTGGCGCTTTTTGTCAACGCTGGTCGGCTGGGCAAGGTGCTTCCGGCTCCGCTGCGCGTTCAACTCTGGCCGGGGAAGATTAGGGAGCCGGACGTGGTCTTCATGTCAGCCGCCAACGCCCATCGTCGCTCCAACCGCTTCTGGACCGGCGCGGATCTGGTCATGGAGGTGGTCAGCCCGGACGATCCCCAGCGGGACACGGTGATCAAGCGCCAGGAATACGCCCAGGCTGGCATCCTCGAATATTGGATCGTGGACCCCCGAGAGGAACAGATCACGGTGCTGACATTGGCCGGGGATCGCTACGCGGTCCACGGCCGGTTCGGCATTGGCGAAACCGCCACATCTGTTTTGCTGGACGGATTCCAGCTCTCCGTCACCCAGGCCTTTACCCTGGAATAGGGATTATTTTTCACCCAAACAAAAAGAGGTGCGCCGAGAAATTGGCGCACCTCTTTTATGATCACCCTGTCACCCCCTCACCCTGTCACCCCCTCACCCTGTCACCCCCTCACCCT
>CAZKEX010000438.1:0-3698 GCA_964551895.1 uncultured Caldilineaceae bacterium
GAGTGCGTCATGCCCGAAGGGGAGTGCGTCATGCCCGAAGGGGAGTGCGTCATGCCCGAAGGAGAGTGCGTCATGCCCGAAGGAGAGTGCGTCATGCCCGAAGGGGAGTGCGTCATGCCCGAAGGGGAGTGCGTCACGCCCGAAGCATAGTGCGTCACTCCGCCCACCCTTGGGCTTACCGACCCAACGGGGTTGTTCCCCGTTTGCTATGGCGGACGATGGTTTCCTTTCTCTCGTTCATCGTCCGAGATATTTCCTCAATCAGTTCACAAAGGAGACATGCATATGGCAACAGTAGCAATCGATCAACAATTGGCGGCGGCGGAGTTGGCTTTGACCAACGCCCGCTCGGACAGTGACCTGGCCGGGCCACTGGCGGAATTCGGCTATGATGGGGAGCGGCTGGCCGTGGGTTGGGGGCTGTATGAGACGGCGGCCGCGGCCCAACAACGCTTTACTCAGGAGTATGGCGAGCAGTTCGCGGCGTCGGATGCGTTTACCGCGGCCCAGGAGGCGGCCCAGATCGCCTATATGCGCTTTGTGAAGGTGGCCCGCATTGCCTTGAAGGATGATCGGGGCGCGGCGGCCAAATTGGCCCTGGAGGGTCCCCGCAAGCGCTCCCTGGCCGGGTGGCTGGCCCAGGCCCGGCAGTTCTATGCCAATGCCCAGGCGGATGCAGGGGTGTTGGCGGCGTTGGGTCAGTTTGGGGTCACGGCGGAGAAGCTGGCGGCGGGGCAGGCCCAGGTGGATGGGGTGGAAGCCCTGGCCGCGGCCCAGAAGAAGGAGACCGGCGAAGCCCAACAGGCCACCCAGGCCAAAGACAAGGCGCTGGAGGCGTTGGACGAGTGGATGAGCGATTTCGTGGCCATTGCCCGCATTGCCCTGGAAGATAATCCCCAGTGGTTGGAGAAGATGGGGGTGTTGGCGCGGTCGAATTAACCTCACGTCCCCGGCACGCACGAACAACCGAGTGGGTTGACGAGATCTTGGCTCGCTTGGGGCCGACGTGCCGGGGACGTTTCCTCGATCTCCAGAAATTTGCAGGGCAGACCCATGCCTACATGAAGTATTCGTGACTGGAGACCTATCTATCCCATGCCTGCCCAATCTTGGTCCCGCCTCAAACCCCATATCCAGCGTCTGGAGAAAGACGAACTGGTGCAACTCCTGCGGGATCTGTATAGGCTGAACGCCGACAACAAGGTGTTCCTCGCCACCCGCTTCCTCTCCGCCACCCCCGATGAGATGGCCGAACCGTATCGGAAGATTGTCCGCCAGGTCTTCAACCCCGACGGGAGAGGATTTCCTAGCCTGCAACTGGGCACGGCCCGCAAGGCGTTGAACGACTTCAAGAAAGCCTGCGCCGATCCGGTCGCCGTCATCGATTTTATGTTCTTTTACGTCGAACAGGGCGTCATCTGCACCAACACCTATGGGGACATTGACGCCCCCTTCTACAACAGCCTGCTTTCGGTCTATCGCAGCGCCACGGAACTGTTCGCCAACATCGACGATCCAGCGGTCATCGAGCTTCTCCATCCACGCTTTCTCGATATCATTCGGGACACACATGATATTGGTTGGGGCTTTCACGATGGTATTTTGGAATTCTCCGCAGAGATCTTGGAGGCGGAGTAGGATTAGGGGAAGCAGGCGGTTTCGCCATACGCCTCTATCTATCCGCTTCGCCCAGATCAACTTCTTGGAAGAGATCGAACGATTATGATCCTCCTCAACTTCACCCACCCCATCACGGACGCACAGCGGGCCCAGATCGAGGCGCTGACCGGCCGCGCCATTGACCGTATCATCGAGCGCATGCCCCACTTCGATGACGGCCAACCTCTGGCCGGACAGGTGGAGGAGTTGGTGGACAGTGTGGATCTGTCCAGCCACGATTGGCAGAGTGAGCCTTTGCTGATCAATCCGCCAGGACTGACCCCTGCGGCCCTGTGTTTGATGGCAGAGCTTCACGGACGCGCAGGGTACTTCCCGGCTGTAGTTCGCATTCGTCCTGTGGTGAACTCTGTTCCCCGACAGTTCGAGGTCGCTGAGATTTTGGACCTGCAAAACATGCGCGATACAGCCCGTACGCGACGCAGAGATGTATCCAACAATGAACAGCTTGATAGGAGTGCATGACTATGGGATGGGACATTGTTACAAATCTAATTTCAGAGTTTATCGTTGTGGTCCTGGGCGTGTTGTTCGCCCAGGTGGTCCGAAAATGGTGGGATCAGCGAAGATATGGAGGTTGGCAGGTCATCCTCAAGCGCGGAACGAAAACAACCCAAACACGGAACGTGTCAGTGGCAAAAGCCAAGCAGGTCCACGAGATGCCCGAGGAGCTGTCCGTCTATCTCAAAGGGATCGTCAGTGGACAGATCTGGCTAAACTGTGATCTGGTTACGGAGGGAAAGGCTTGCGGAATGCTTGTGGAAGAACCGTCGAAGCGACAATGGCGCATTGACCTGGATAAAAACCCTCCTGCGGCTGAAGAGTCAGATGGATCTACAGCCTAACCATGCTCCTCTCCACCATCCTCACCCTCACCACGCCCCGTCGGGGGACGCTGCCAGCTGCCCTGGGCCGCGCCGTCTATGCGGAAGTGCTGGCCCAGCTCCACCGGCGTGACCCGGAGCTGACCCAGCAACTCCACGCCTGGAACGGACCGGTCCCGTTGACCTGTTCCAGCCTGAACGGGGCCAGCCGCCGTCGGGCCGACCTCTTCCTGGAGCCTGATCGGCCATATGAACTCCACATCACGGGCCTCTTCGATCCCGTGAGCCAGTTGCTCTATGCCCTCTTGCTGGAAGATCCCCAGACCGACTGGACCCTCCAAAACCACCCCTTTGACCTGCAATCCGTCACCTGCGACGCCGATGCCCACCCCTGGGCCGGGGTCGCGGACTATGAGCAGTTGGCCGCACAACATCTGCTTGCCCCTGCCAGCCCCAGCAACCGGGTCACCCTGCAATTTGAAAGCCCCACCAGCTTCAAGTCCAGTGGCATGCAAAATCCCATCCCCACGCCGGACCTGGTCTTTGGCAGTTTGGTGGACCGATGGAATCGGTTCAGCCCCATAGCCCTCAGCGATGAGATGCGGGACTTCAGCCGTGCCTGTGTGGCCGTGAGCCGCTACAATTTGCGCAGCGTGCCCATGCCCCACAAAGGGGGTGGTTTCCGGGTGGGCGGCGTGGGCGAGGTGACCTATATCGCCCTGGATGGGGACCGCTATTGGCACGGGGCCATGCAGATGCTGGCCGATTTCGCCAAGTTCAGCGGCGTGGGGGTGCAGACGACCAACGGCATGGGGCAGGTGAGACGGGTGGAGGCAAGGCGTTAAGTCGTATCGGGCCTGTCGTGTACGGCGATCAAGTCTGGGTTTCCGCCCCGAAACGTCCCCGGCGCGTACGAAGAAGGGGGTGGGTTGAGGAGATCTCGCCTCGCTTGGGGCCAACGTGCCGGGGACGTTTCTTCCACCGGGGCCAGGGGCAACAGGCGATGGGGGGGGCGACCGTGGTGTCCAGAGAGAGCAGCCAGCCCTCGATTTCCTCCTCCCCACAGGGCGTCAATGTTGCCTGGCCCGGCGAATCTGTATGCGGCCAACTCTCCAACCCGTGGGGCAAGTTGGAAACGATGGACCGCCAGCGCCCAAGCCGCTTTGGGGTGGCTATCGGCCTTGCGCACACCAATGG
>CAZKEX010000439.1:0-3676 GCA_964551895.1 uncultured Caldilineaceae bacterium
GGCGATTGTCAAAATAATCACAAAAAGACGGCCCCGTTCTCGTTCCCACGCTCCGCGTGGGAACGCCAGCGGACGCTCTGCGTCCCGTGGCGCAGGAGCGCCCATTTTCGTTCCCACGCGGAGCGTGAGAACGAGGAATGTGTAGGTCACTCCCCTAAATCCGCCAGCCGCTCGTCGATCTGGGCCTTTTGCTCGGTCAGTTCGACCAGTTTGGCCTGCTCTCGCTGCACAACCGTGTCCGGGGCCTTTTTGAGAAAGCCGGGGTTGCCCAGCAGCTTGTGGATGCGGTCCATCTGCTGGTCGATGTTGGCGATCTCCTTGGCCATGCGTTGGCGCTCGGCGTCCAGATCCACCAGGCCAGCCAGGGGTAGATAGGCGGTCATGCCCCCCACGGTCAGGCTGACGGCTTTGGCCGGGGCGGCCATTTCCGCCTCCACCACCGTGCGCTCCCCGTCCAGCCGGGCCAGGCTGAGCAGGATGGGCAGGTTGGCCCGCAGCATGGCCGTATGCTCCCCGGCGTCGATCTGGGCGCTGATCCAGCGGGCGGTCTCCACGTTGTATTCGCTGCGGGCGTTGCGGATGGCCCGCACCAACTCTTGGATGCGGGCGAAGTCGTCGTCCGCCGCGCCATCCTGCCTGCCGGAGGCGTCGGGCCAGCGGCAGATCATCAGCGAGGGGCTGTGGTCCGTCATCCCCGGCAGATTTTGCCAGATGGCTTCGGTCACAAAGGGCATGAAGGGGTGGAGCAGGCGCAGGCTCTGTTCGAGGACATGGGCCAGCACCTGCCGGGCCGCCTGGGCGGCCTGGAGGTCGTCGCCATAGAGCCGCACTTTGCACGCCTCGATATACCAGTCGCAATACTCGCCCCACAGAAAGTCATAGAGCTGGCGGCCGGCCTCGCCCAACTGCCAACTGTCCACCAGCCGGGCGCTTTCGCCGCGCACATGTTCCAACCGGCTCAAGATCCAGCGGTCCGCCAGATCCAGTTGATCGTCCGCCGGCAGGGCATAGGTGGTGAAGAAGCGGTTTTCCTGGGTCTGCATGGGCAGGGTGGCCTCTTGCAGATTCATGATCACAAAGCGGGCCGCGTTCCACACCTTGTTGGCAAAGTTGCGGTTGGCCTCCATGCGGGTCAGGCTCAACTTCATGTCGTTGCCCGGCGTACTCCCGGTGAGCATACTGAAGCGCAGGGCATCCGCGCCGTAGTCTCGGATCAGGTCCAGGGGATCCAACACATTGCGTAGGCTTTTGCTCATCTTGCGTCCTTCGCCATCCCGCACCATGCCATGCAGATAGACATACTTGAACGGCGCCTGGCCGGTGAACTCGATCCCCATCATGATCATGCGAGCCACCCAGAAGAAGATGATGTCGTAGCCGGTCTCCATGACCGTGGTGGGATAGAAGGTCTCCAGATCCTGGGTTTGGTTGGGCCAGCCCAGGGTGCTGAAGGGCCACAGGCCGCTGCTAAACCAGGTGTCCAGCACGTCGGGATCCTGCTTGAGCTTGGTGGGCGCGCCATAGTGGGCGATGGCCTGTTCCAGGGCGTCGCTCTCGTCCCGGGCGGCAAAGATGTGGCCGTCGGGACCGTACCAGATGGGGATGCGATGGCCCCACCACAGTTGGCGGCTGATACACCAGTCCCGGATATTCTCCAGCCAGTGGAAGTAGATCTTCTCGAAGCGTTCGGGGATGATCTTGATCTCGCCCCTGCGCACGGCTGCCAGGGCCGGCTCGGCCAGGGGCTGCATTTTCACCCACCACTGGTCGCTGAGCAGGGGCTCGATCACCGTGTGGCAGCGCTGGCAGTGGCCCACCTGATGGGTGTGGGCGCGCTCGGCCACCACCAGCCCCGCGGCCTGCATGTCGGCCCAAAGCTGCTTGCGGGCGGCGAAGCGGTCCATGCCGCTATAGGGGCCGGCCTCCTCGTTCAAGGTACCGCCCTTGTTCAGAATGTTGATAAAGGGCAGGTGATGGCGCTTGCCGATCTCGTAGTCGTTGGGATCGTGGCCCGGCGTCACCTTGAGCGCGCCCGTGCCAAAGGCCGGGTCCACATATTCGTCCCCGATCACCGGGATCTCCCGGTTGAGTATGGGCACCAAGGCCGTCTTGCCGATCAGATCTGTGTAGCGCTCGTCGTCGGGATGCACGGCCACGGCCGTATCCCCCAGGATTGTCTCGGGCCGCGTGGTACTCACCTCGACAAAGCCGCCCTCTTTTAGCGGATAGCGGAAGGTGTAAAACTTGCCCTCTGTCTCCTCATGTTCCACTTCCAGATCGCTGATGGCGCTCTGGCAGCGGGGGCACCAGTTGACCAGGTAGTTGGCCTTGTAGATCAACCCCTTGTTGTAGAGTTGGATAAAGGCCTCCAGCACCGCGTCGCTCAGCCCATCGTCCAGGGTGAAGCGTTCCCGCTGCCAGTCGCAGGAGATGCCCATGCGCCGCTGCTGGCCGGAGATGCGGCTGTGATATTCGTCTTTCCAGTCCCACACCTCCCGCACAAAGCGATCCCGGCCCAGCTCCTGGCGGGAGACGCCCTGCTCTTCCAGCTTGCGCTCCACCACGTTCTGGGTGGCGATGCCGGCGTGGTCCGTGCCGGGGACCCACAGGGTGGGGCGGCCGGCCATGCGGTTGTAGCGGATCAACAGATCCTCCACGCTGCTGGTGATGGCGTGGCCCAGATGCAGGGCGCCGGTGACGTTGGGCGGCGGCATGGAGATCACAAAGGGCGCGGCGCCCGGGTCCGCCTGGCCCAGTTCGGTCTGGGTTTCGGGGCGGAAGAAGCCCTCCTTTTCCCACCATTCGTACAGGGTCTCTTCGGTCTCTTTGGGGTTGTATGCCTTGGGCATCTGGGTGTCGGTCATCGTAGGTTTCCTCGCTTGTTATTAAGCCACTTTTAGCCACGAAGAAGGGAAGGTAGGAAGGTTCACGAAGAAGAATATTTGGCTCATTGGGAACATCCGTGGTAGACCCGCTACGGTTTCACTTCGATACGCTTCGCACTCAGTACAGGCGATACGACCGGAAACTGCCCCGGTCTACTCAACCTGCGCTAGTGCAGGTCGGCGGAAAGTAGTCTGGGATAACTTGCGCTCTAGCCGGGTCCGTGACCCGGCGGGTATGCCGCAGAAGATCGTGTAGACCCGCCGGGTCACGGACCCGGTTAGAGCGGTTTTCCTGAAACTATTTGTGCCGTCATGTACTAGCCTGTCGATCACGGATGTTCCCAATGAACCAAACATTTCTTTCCGAAATTCCTTCGTGAACCTTCCTACCTTCCCTTCTTCGTGGCTATCATCCAAATCGTCTAAGATCAAAAAAAGTCGCTTCATCTCAAGGACGAAGCGACTCCGCGGTACCACCTTGTTTAGCCCAATTACAAAATTAACAATTAACCATCAACCGTTAACCATCAACCATTGCAATTCTGCTCACTCAGCGCTGTAACGGGCGAACCCGGGGGGATCTACAACCGGCCAACTATGGCTGGGCCTGGCTTGGCGTCCCCCGACCTTCCCGGCGACCTTCCCCGCTGCGGCAGTGGATGGGTCTTGCAGCCTGCGAACCCATCTCTCTGGCACTCGTTGGCGGGTACTCCTCCGGTGCATTGTCGTTCATATATGCGTGTTGCGTGTTGCGTGAGAGATAGTATAGTCCGTGTCGGGATTAGTGTCAA
>CAZKEX010000440.1:0-3670 GCA_964551895.1 uncultured Caldilineaceae bacterium
CCTTGGCCAAGTCCACATAGCGTTGAGATTCTTGGCTAAAGCTGGCCAAGCGATGACGCACCAGTTGATGGGTGCAGGCCCGGCTGATGCCCTCGAAGAAAAAGGTGGCCGAACCGTGATCCACCAGCAGCTCGTTGTCGTCCAGCACGGGCTGGGTGAAGCCGAGGAGGGTCACCCGCATGGGCGCATCCTCGGCCACGGCCAGGGAGGCGAGATCTACACCCGTCACCGGGGGCAGGTCGGGCAGGGTGGCCGGAGCCACGTCGCCAAATTCGCCAAAGACCCCAGGGGTGATGGCCTTGAGAATTGGCAGGGCCTCCAACCCAATCCCCATTCGAAAGAAGGCCAGCCAGACCCGGGTGTTGCCGCTGACGATCCACGACCCATCTGGCTGGGCCGTGACCTCGCAGTGCCGGTTGACCATGCGCCAGTTCTGCGGCTCCTGGCTCTCCCGGATGCGCAACGTGACCACCACATGCTCGATGATATCCTCGTGGCCCTCCCTGACCCGCCCGTGGATGAAGGCCGGGGCGGTCCCCATGCGGTGGGTGCTTTTGTAGCAGACCCGCCCAGCGTATTCGATCACATTGTCCGCATAGGTGCTTTGGCCGTCAAAAATGGCGGCCAGATCGCTCACCCCGGCCAATTGGGATGGACTCAGGGCTGGGTTGGCCTGGGTATAGGCGAGCAATTCAACTTGCATGGGTTCCTCCGATTTGGGCGCGGTCTGATTCTTAATCGAACATCCGCCAAACAGGATAGCACAGCCCAATAAACACGCAAAAGGCCGAGACGCATGCGTCTCGGCCTTTTGCTATTTCTTCACAATTCTAGTTGTCGTTTACGCAACAGCTTCGGCTTCGGCTTCGGGCTGCTTGACCAATTCCAGGTCGATCTCGATGGCGATCTCTTCGCCCACCAGGATGCCGCCGGTTTCCAGGGCCTGATTCCAGGTCAGGTTCCAATCCGTGCGGTTGATCTTGGTGGTGGCGCTGAAACCGGCGCTGACCGTGCCCCAGGGGGACTTGGCCTGGCCCACATACTCCACATCCAACACCACCGGGCGGGTGACGTCACGGATGGTCAGGTTGCCGTGGAGTTTGGCATGGGTGGCGTCGGTCTGCTCAACCTTGGTGCTGGCAAAGGTCAGGGCCGGGAAGGTGGCCACGTCCAGGAAATCCGCGGATTGCAGATGGCCATCCCGTTGGGCCTCTCGGGTGTTGATGCTGGTGGCGTCAATGCTGACGTTCACCACGGTGTTGTTGGGGTTGGCTTCGTCCAGGGCAACCGTGCCGGAAAAGGTCTCGAAGGTGCCCTTGACACGGGAAATCATCATGTGGCGCACGCTGAATTGGATATGGGAATGGGAAGAATCGATCTGCCAAGCCATGAAAAACTCCTTGTTTTTGAATTTGTAAATTGAAACGACGATGAACAACAGTGGTTTGTTAGTTCAAAACAGACTTGCCTGTGTTACTGTCTAACAGAGTACCACAGATTTGATTCAATGTCAAATGAATTAGCATTAAACTAATAAATATCAAACAATTCGAGATCAATTCGAGATTGCATGGTTTTCCCAAGGTGCAGGCTCCCCCACTTCCACAACTCACCCATGCCTTCTCCATACATCCTCCACACCTTGCGTCTATACTTGAGCCATGCAACACAGGCCCTGGCAGACAGGCAGCAAAAAGACGCCGGGCAAATCAAACCTCTATCAACTCAGACTCAACATTTTCAGCATGAAAGGAACACAGATATGTCTCGCAAATTGATGGTCACAGTCGTTCTAGCTTTGGTTTTGGTTCTCTCGGTCAGCGTCGTCGTCTTTGCCCAGGGTCCCGGCCCGGCCAACGCCCAGGGCGGCCAGCAGATGTGGCAGAACCAGGACGGCACAGGCATGGGTCTGGGCGCCTGTGAAGACTTTGTGGACGAGGACGGCGACGGCGTGTGTGACAATGCCCTCATGATGGCCCACCGAGGCCAAATGCGAGGCCAAATGCGAGGCCAAATGCAGGGCCAAATGCAATCCTTCCGTGGCCAGGGCATGGGGCAGCAGGGCATGGGACACCAGGGTGTGGGGCAACAGGGTATGAGGCATCAGGGCTTGGGCGCCGGCTTCGTGGACGCTGACGGCGATGGCCAATGTGACCTCTTCGTGGACGCAGACGGTGACGGCATCAACGACGCCGCTCCCCAGGACGGCACCGGCAACCAGCACGGGCGCGGCCAGGGCAAGCGAGGACACGGCCGCATTCGGTAAACGGCTCCAAGCTGCCCCCAAACAAATAAACGCAGAGAGAGGGTGGTCGAAGATTCGACCACCCTCTCTCTGCGCCTATGCTGCTCCGTGACAATTCCCGACCTTACCCTGCACGGTTTCCACTCTGTCGGCTGACCACATAGACCCCAAGGGTGGCCACCGCCGTGGCGGCCAGGGCGATCTCGAAGGCGAGCAGATAGCTGCCCCTGGTATCGTAGATGTAGCCGGCCAGCCAACTGCCCAGGGCAGCGCCCAGACCGAAGAAGGCCCCCAAGGTGCCCACGATGCTGCCCAGGGCCGGGCCGGAGAAGGTGTCGCTGGCCAGGGCGGTGAGCAGCCCGCTGCGGCTGCCCTCCCCGATCCCCCACAGGACGGCATAGAGATAGAGGACCCCCGTGGGCACGCCCTGCCACAGGACGATCAACAGGATCAACGCCGCGCTCTGGGCCGCGCCGCCGATGTAAAAGGCCATGCCCCGGCCCATGCGGTCGCTCAGGTTGCCAAAGACGATAAAGGCGATGGCGGTGACGATGCCAGCGCTGCCAAAGACCGTGGCCGCGGTCAGCCTGGGCACCCCCTTGTCCACAAAATGGGCCACCTGATGCACCGAGACCATGCGCAGGGTGAAGAGGCTCAACAGCCCGCTGCCCATGATCAGCCAAAAGGTGAGGGAACCCAGGGCTCGGCCCAGGGTCCACTGCACACCGGGGGCAGCGCGGCGCGCCGGGGTGGGCGACGCCACCTTGGCCTGACCCTGAGCTGGCTTGTCGGGCGTCAACCCCAGATGGGCGGGATAGTCTCGCATCAACAGAAGGGCCAGGGGCAGGCCAAGCAACAGCAGAGCCAGGGAGAGCAGGCGATAGGCCGCCGGCCATCCGGCGCTGGTGATGGTGCGCTCCAACAGAGGGGCCAGGATCAGGATGCCAATGCCCGTGCCGGAAAAGGCCAGACCGATGGCCAACCCCCGCTGCCCTTGCCTGTCAAACCAGCGGCTGATCACCACCGCGTGCAGGGTGAGGCCGAGCAGGGTGATACCCGCCCCGGTCCAGACCCCGTAGAAGAGATAGTATTGGACCAGATTGGTCATGCGGCTGGTCAAATAGAGACCGCTGGCTATGATCAACAGGCCCACGGAGAAGCTGGCCCGCACACCAAACCGGTCCAAAAACCAGCCGGACGGCGTGCCCAGAAGGGCGAAGACCAGCATGGTGAGGCTAAAGACCCCAGCCGTGTCGGCCCGAGTCCAGTTGAAGGCGGTGACGCCGGACGCATCGGGCCGGGTGAGGGCCTCGAAAAAGATGCCAAAGCTCAGCCGAATCCCAAAGACCAGGGAAACGATCATAAAGCTGGCAAAGACGATGATCCAGCCGTAAAAGATGCCCCGCCGCTGCAAACGCCCGGCGA
>CAZKEX010000441.1:0-3667 GCA_964551895.1 uncultured Caldilineaceae bacterium
CGCCACTTCATCCAGGTGGCCACCGCCGAACCCTTGGAGATCATGGTCCTGGGCTGGCTCTACAGCCTGGGCGATCAGAGCCTGATCGTGGCCGGGCGCTTCACAGCCATGCTGCCCAAGTCTGTGCGGGAGAAGGCGGTCCAGGCGATTAAAAGGGAGCGGGGAGAGGCGAGGAGGCGGGAAGATCGGGCGTTGTAAGGGAGGTGAAGCGTGTGTGTTAAATCGAAAGGTAACGGAGTCGGGCACGCCAATAGACAAGGTCACCCGCAGGCGCTGAATTCCTCGCCTGCGGGTGACCTCGATCAAGTACCTATAGCCCAGTCATGGCGTTTCAATCATCATGGGACGGTTTGCAGAAAATCGATCAGGTCGCTGATATCCTGGTCTGACATCTGCCAGCGGGGCATGGCTGAATCTAGGGGCTGGCCGCCGGGATCAACCCCCGTGCGCACGGCCAGGGCGAACGTTTCAAGTGTGAAGGGGTCATGGTCCATAGCGTCACCATGATCCCCAGGCGTGGTGTCGGATGGGGCTTCTTCATGGGCGCCGGTCAAGCTGCTCCAGCGGATATCGGGGGCGTCCATTGTCGTCATGTGCATGAAGTGGATGCCCCCCTGGGCATCCTGGCCGTGGCAATCGGCACAGGCGAGTCGGCTACCCATCATGCCACCCCCCATCATGCGGCCGCCGACCGTGCCACCGCCATAGCTGATCTGATCGTTGGCGCTGGCCCCGCTGTAGTAAATGCGCTCACCGTTGCTGGCATAGCGCCGCGCGAACCCAGGTAATGCCGACGTACAGCCTGACACCACTAACGCCAAACCGAACAATACCATGCTTACGATCACAGTTTTTCGCATTTTTACCTTCTTCTTCCGCAAAGTACTTGCCCGCTACCAAGTCACGCCCCGGTCACGGCTGCGCAGGAGCAGCCCGGCGGCGGTGCCCGCCCAGATCTCTTCGTTGTTGGCCCCATCCAGGGCCAGGGCAACGACGCTGCCGTTCAGAGAGCGATGGCCCCAACTGCCAGGCGAATTAAGATTTTGAAACGACAGGCCGGCGGGCGTGCCGGCATAGAGCATCCCGTTGGCCTCGTCAAAGGCAAGGGCTTGGATGTCCAGACTGGGAATGGCGCCGTTGATCGACCCGCTGAAGGTCCCCCAGTTCATTCCCCCATCCGTGCTACGGAAGACGCCCCGATTGGTGCCGAGGAAGAGATCCGTGCGTCCAGCGGCCAGGACTCTGGGCGCGGCGGGCAGGAGGGCGTCGATCTGGCTCCAATTCTCACCCCCATCCCGGCTCACATAGAGGGCGGAGGTCGTCGATCCCCAGACCAACCCAAGTTGGCTGGGCACGCTGGAAATTGTGATCAGCGCCAGATCTGCCGGGGTGGTGGTCACAGGTCGCCAACTGTTGGCGCTGTCTGTGCTGCGCCATAGGCCGGTGGGACCGGCCGCCAGCCATTCGCGTCCCCCGCTGTCCAGCCGAGCAAGCCCCCGAATGTCCCCGGACACGGGCAGCGGGCTCCACTTTTTGCCGTCCGGCGAAATCTGGATCCCCTTGGATTCTCCCATGACCACCAAGTTTCCCCCGACGGCCAGGGTACGCATTGTGACACTGCTCAGGGTCGCCACAGGCACTTGGTTGGCCATGCCGGCCCGGGTGTCCAGATAAAACCAAACCACGGCCACAATCCACAGAGCGGCAACGGCTAGCCCGACCCGCCACAGCAGGGTGCTGTTTTTGCTCTTGGTAGCCGGCGAGATCTGGGGCGCAGCCTGGGGTTGATCGTCGGCAACCGAGCGCTGAACAGGCGAGACCACAGCGGCGAGATCGTCCAGCGTTGGCGGGGCTGTCACAACGATTGGCTCTGCCGCCACCGGTGCGGCGTGAATCGGGTCGGACGGGATGGGAGCAGGGTCAACCGTGGGGGCGCTGTGGGCCTTGGTTTCACCCGGCAGTTTGGCTCCGCACCCGGCACAAAAACGGAATGATGTCGAAACAGGTTGACCGCACTGGGGGCAGAAGTGGACAGCGCCAGGAGCCAACACAAGACCGGTTTCCCCATCGCCGTGGGCTGTCCCGGTCCCAGTCCCAGTCTTGCCGTTAGTCCGCCGGGCAGAGGTGATGGCTTGTTCCAGCAGAGCGTCCAGCCCCTCGTCGATTCGATAGTCAGTTTCATCCTTTGCTTGGTGGACCCGACCTTGTTGGGCGGTTCGGGCCGCCTGGCGCAGTTGGGCCTGTAGATCTAAGGTCTGTTTGGCCCGCAGTTGCAAGGGGGCGGCCAAGGCTTGGTAGTCCGCCTCTTCCAGGTTGCCCAGTTTTACATCCAACACCAGATCCCGCAGGGCATCCAACGCGGCCAACTGTTCTTGGCGCAGGGCTTCCTCGTCCCCCTGGGGCGTGTTAAGCTGCCAGGGGCGGTTTTTTGCTTGCCACAGGGGAAGGCCGACAAAGCTCGCCATCAAGCCAGCCGTCAGAAAAAGTGCAAACCATGTGATCATGTGAAGAGATCCTTGTCATATTCGGCCAGAAGAGATTGGACTTCGGGTGTGTCCAGAAACGGGTCGGTCGGTCGATCTCCCTGATCTTTTGACATCTGGCGTAGACGCCAGGTCAACCAGACAACGGCCACCACGACCGCCAAGATTGGGATGACCCAGAGCCACAGGTTCAGGCCATTTTTGGGTGGCTCCCGCAGAATACTGATGCCGTAGCGATCGATGAAGTAGCGCATGATGGCGTCTTCATCTTTGCCCGCCTCCAACTGTTCCATAATGATGCGGCGCATCTCCCCAGCCAACTGGGAGCCGGAAAAGGCCACGGATTGGCCACCGCAGATTGGGCATTGCAGGCGGTCTGCAATGCGGATCATCTGTTGGTCCAGACTGCCCGATTCTGCGCTGGCCACCCCGTTGACCAAACGCACTGGGTCGCCGCTCAGGTTGGGGGCCAGGGTGAAAGCCATGAAACCGATGCCAGTAATTAGCGCTAGCATCACCAACAGGGTCGCCCAGTTGATGTTGAGATGGGAGAAGCTGGGCCGATCTTTTTCTTCCACCGAGTCGAGGTTAGATGCCAAGAGGCACCTCCCGCCGTGATATGGCTGACTGCGCCGGGGCCGGCTTGGTGGCCGGGTGGGCTTCGGGCCACCAGGCGATCAGCCCGCCCAGCATCAAGATCACTCCACCCAGCCAGATCCAACTGATCATGGGGTTGACAAAGATAAAGATGCTGGCGCTGCTCTGCTCCCATCCGGTCAAGACCACATAGAGATCTTCGACCAAACCGCTCTTAATCGCGATGTTGCTGACCGGCTGATCGGGGAAGCCGTCGAGAAAGCGCTTGCCGGGTCCGATCACAGACCAGGGTTGGCCATCCCGGCTGACGGCGATGTTGGCCGTCACCACATTCTTGCCCACCATGCGTTCCTCTTCCATCCCCATATAGGTGAGGGTGTAGCGACCGATGGCGGCGCTCTCTCCTCGCTCCAAGGTGACCCCACGCTCCAAGTTGAAGAACTGGCTGCCGATGACGCCGAAGGCAATAAAGACCAGTCCGGCATGGACCAGGTACCCGCCATATCGACCTCTGGCCCGACCGATCAGGCGCACGGTCGCCAGCCAGAAGGGTTCACCGGCTAGGGAACGGCGGGCATTGATGCCCA
>CAZKEX010000442.1:0-3633 GCA_964551895.1 uncultured Caldilineaceae bacterium
TCCCAGTCCCGGCTGCTGGACCCCAGGCCGTGGAGCAGGAGCAAAGGCGGACCGCTACCGGTCTCTTCGTAGTGGAGATCGAGGCCGTTGACATGGGCGATTGGCATGGTTGCCTCCGCTCTACAAAATAGCTGCCGACTCGATCCACATTGTAGCACGGAATCTAAAGAGCCGACCATTATCTCTGGCATGGCCAGTTGATGCGGCAAAGATTCAACGCCCAAGTGCCTTGTCAATTCTTGGCGAAGAGAGTATCCTGGAAATGTCTTTATCCAGTTTGCTCCTTTAGCCCTGCGGAGACTCCCCTCATGAACCGCTTACCCATTCTCATGCGTCTTTTCTTCTTTGTTTGGGGCGTATCCCTGCTGATGCTGCTGGGATCTCCCCTCACCATGCCCGCCTGGGCAGCGGAAACCGACCCAGTCGCCACATCTGCGTCTGCGCCAGACCTCTCCTCACAGCAACCAATCTCCCTATCAGCCAGCCAGAGCTATACCATCAACATCGCCTTCATCGCCGGCGACTGGCAAACCGGTGGGCAGGATTCCCTATGGCTGATCCAAGCTGGGCAGCCGGGCCAAGAAGTGCAGGCCCAAACTATGCGCCGATTGGATTGGCCCAATCACTATCGAGTCGATTGGTCTCCGAATGGCGCGTGGATCGCCTATGGCCATGCCAATGGGCTGATGTTGTCGCCGTCTGCGGACCCCCTCGCCCAGAAACCGCTGACCCCCAAGACCGGCAAGCCGCTGGCCTTCGCCTGGTCGCCGGGCAGTCAAGAGATCGCCTATATTCAGGACACGCCGAGTGGTGACAGAGCCACGGTGCGTCGTGTTGATATTCCCGCAGGCCACGGCGTCGATCTCATGCCTGGGGAGGCCAACTATGTCTCCCGCCTGCTCTGGTCGCCCGATGGTCGCTTGACCTACCTGGACCAGTTTTACAGGATCAACCTCATCGTCGAGAATGATCCGCATCCTTTGGACGTAGCCACGGCTCAATGCGGTGGAGGCATTCTGGATCTAGCCTGGTCGGCGGATGGTCGCTGGGTGGCCGTGTGGCGATATGGAAACGGACGCTTTGCCCAGGGCTGGATCTGCGTCACGGACACCCAGACGCTTGAGACCCGGTATGTGGAGACAGGCGGAGATGATACGAACTTTGTGTGGGATCGACATGCGCCCATCCTCTACTTTGGGGCTTGGCATCGAGATTTCAATCGGATTGGGGAGGGACCAATCTCCCAAGAATGGCGATTGATGCGATACGATGCTCGCACCGGCGAGCTGACCACCTTGTTGGGGCCGACACCGGAACTAACCCGGATCAATGGTCTACGTCTCTCTCCCGATGGGCAAAGAGTGGGGTGGCTTGGCTCTCAAACATTTCAGATCTTCGATCTGTCCAGCTCATCCTTGGACAGCTACCCCATCACCCCGCAAGTCCTCTTTGAAACTGTGGTGAATCCCCGTTTTGCCTGGACCACCGACGGCAGTGGATTGGTCTTCTTTGCCGGAGACACACAGACACCCAACGGGACAGGGATACGTCTGTATGGCAAATTCTATCTTTTGGACCTTGCCACAGGAACCATTCAACCCATCAGCGACGCCCACTGGGTGAAGGACTGGGCAGCTTTTGAAGGCATTCCCACCCAGTTCTCTTCCACGACCTTGCGGCCCATGCCCACGGACATGGCAGACTATCTGGCCGGTCAACCCTCCCTCGATGAACAGAGCCAATTGCTCACATCCCTCCTGGCGCAAGATTGGCGCAGCGTGCCCAGTTGGCTAATGACCCGATGGCTACGACGCATTTTTGAGGAGAATGCGGACGGACAGGGACGATTGCCCCACGCCTTGCTCGATCCCTGGTTGCAGGAGGGTGGTATCACGCCCACAGATCTTGACGGAGACGGACGGCAGGATTATCTGGTGCGCATAGGCTGGTGGCAAGGCCTGGTTAGCCAAGTCGGTGAGCTCTATTGGGTACATAGCACGGGAGACGAAACGACCGTCACGTTGTTGCCTCGAGACAACTCTTCGCCGACGGGTTATCTGCCCACGCTCCTGGCCATCAACGATGTGGATGGGGATGGCGGCCAGGAAATTGTCTACACCCGGCCTGCCTGTGACTCGTCCAATTGTGAAAACGCCCTATTGGTTGCCAAATGGAATGGAGAAGCGTTCGATCTGCTACTGGCGGGCGACGACCGGGCGGTGAACTGGGAAGTTGTCTGGGATGGCAAATCCGGTGATCACAAAAGAATCGCAGAAATCATCGGTCATCACCCCTGGTCAGAGACCCCCTTCTCGATTCATTATGTCTTCCAACAGGGCGAATTTATCCCGGTTCGCCTCGATTCGCCCCTGCTC
Organism: uncultured Caldilineaceae bacterium; assembly: GCA_964551895.1. GTDB lineage: Bacteria > Chloroflexota > Anaerolineae > Caldilineales > Caldilineaceae > JAGNDO01. Next base: position 2,376 of record CAZKEX010000442.1, read on the forward strand.
ACAATGGCTTTAGGCACATCCATCGGTGATGCAGACGGCTATGCTCAAGCCTGGAGCGGAACAGACTGGCTGTTGCGCGCAGGCCAACTGGAGGAGGCGGCAGCACGGCTGACTGCCATGACCCAACTGGATTCCATGCCCTTTGGATTTGGTCAGAATGTGATTGATGTTCTGCCTTTTGTCTACCTGCGTTTGGGGCTGATCCGGCTGATTGAGAACGATTCGGGCGCGGCGCTATCCGCCTGGCAAGACGGTGTGGATCGTTTTCCAACCCATCCGGCCACCCGCCTGCTAACCCAATCGATCACGAGTGTGCGCCAGGCTCTGCTCGCCGCCCACAGCCCTCACGCCACCCCAAAGGCCAGAAAGCTCAACCCAATCGGCGCAGCGTGCGCAGCCTTGGCCGTTCCTGGATCGGTTGCTTTGCCAACCATTGCCGCCCAATTCTCTGGCAATCCGCTCTACTTTTGGGGCTGGCATGAGCCTTGCCAGCCTGTTCTGCTCTCCACCCTTGTCAACTGGAAACGGGTGAGCATTGGCGCTCAATTTGCTGCCTTTGGCCTGGTTTGGCGAACCCATTACATGGAATATGATCTGAATGGAGACGGGCAAAAGGATATGCTGGGCACAATTTCCGGAACAGACGGCCAGATCTATCCTGTCGTGCTGCTTTCCGATGCGGACGGGTATCGCTTCTTGCCAGCCCTCTGGCCTTTCCCCCTGGCATCGCCGTTAAGCGCAGGCATGTTCACCGGAGAAACCTCAACCAACGGCCCCATCGCCTTTGTTGATCTGGACAAGGATGGCCGACCCGAACTGCTTGACTTTGGCAACAACCATCTGTGGGCCTGGACCGGCCACCATTTTGCCCAGGTCATGCCAGATCGAGGGCAACCGACCAGAGCCAATCTCTTCTCGACCGCGCTATTCCTGCGCCCCGACGGCGTGAGCGAGACCCTCTCTGTCCGTGATACTGAAGGCAAAGAGCAGGCAACCATCCTGCGGCGGATCAAGTGGACAGACGGCAGGGCCGAAATCACGGACCAACGCTTTGACGGCGAGCTTCCCCCCTTCTGGATGACGGAAACGACTTTATCCGATCTCTTATCTGGCCCGCTGGGCGCGCTTTGGGCAGACGATCCCGACGGCATCTTCACCGTCTCGTCCACAGAGAAAGCCTTTTTGGATCTCTTCCTGCTCCTCGACCACCCGGAAAGCGGTGAGGCAATTCGAGAAAGTATCGCTTCCCTGGCCGACC
>CAZKEX010000443.1:0-3631 GCA_964551895.1 uncultured Caldilineaceae bacterium
GATCCCCGATCCCCGATCCCCGATCCCCGATCCCCTTTTGACTTTGGCCTGGGGCCATGCTACACTGTCCCAGGCAATGGTGATGGGCCAAAGATGATGGGCCAACCGTCCCGACCTTGCCTGAACTTTTCTAAACATATATCCACAAAGGTTCCCGATGCTGTAATCTCAGGGATCAAAGGGGAAAGCTGGTGCCACACGGGTCAGACCGCCCGGTGAAGTCCAGCGCTGTTCCGCAACTGTAGGGCCGACGGAGAGATCATCCGCCGCCAAGCCAGGATTCCCGCCTTTGTCAAAGAGTTTCATTGCACTTGCGAGAACGAGGGCATGGAAACGTTGCGCACCCCTCCCCCGTCCGTCTCCCAGGCCAGCCCAACGAATTCATTCTGCCCCTGCCATTTGGCCAGGGGATTTTTTTTGCCCCTCTTCGCCTGTGTCGGCCCTGCCCACAGCGGACAGGGGGTTTCTTTTTTTTGAAAATGGTCACCTATTCATGTCAACACCTATCAACCAATCATGGCGCGCACCCGTCAACAGCCGGGGGGGCCTTACAACCTGCTGGCTCATCCTGCTTCTCCTGGGCCTCATCGCCGGATGCGCCGCCCCATCTGCCCCGGTCACCCAGCCCGCTTCCGTGGATGCTGTGCGCGCCCAAGCCCTGGCCTGGCTCCGCACCCAAGCGCTGCCCACCGGCGGCTTCCCCGACAGCCAGGGCCAGTTTAGCGCCAACAACACCAGCACCGTCCTCTCTGTTTTGGCCGGGCTGCCCGCCGAGGAAATCAGCGATTTTCGCCTTACGGACGCCCTCACCGCCTTGGAACCCACCGTGCCCGACTGGCTGGCGGCCAAAGACAGCGGCCCCCTGGCCAAGGCCATCCTCGGCGTGACGGCCGCTGGCGGCAACCCCCACATGGTCGACGGCCAGGATCTGGTCGCCGACCTCTGGGCCCACTACGACGCCCAAACCGGCCTCTTCCACCCCGAAAGCTTCTTCCGCCATCTGCTCTCGGTCCAAGCCCTGATCGCCAGCGGCGAAAGCGTCCCCGACGCCGCCCTGGCCGCCATCGGCCACCTTCAACAACCCGACGGCAGTTGGTCCTGGCGTATCAGCGCCGATACCCCAACCACCGGAGACGTGGACACCACCGCCCAAACCCTGCTCACCCTGGCCGCCGCCGGGGTGGGTCCAGAGGACAGCCGCGTCCGGGCCGCCCTGACCTACCTGGCCCAGACCCAATCTGCCCCAGGAGGCTGGGCCATGGACGCCGACGCACCGCCCAATGCCAACTCCACCGGCCTGGTCCTCACCGCCCTGGGCAAACTGGGCCTGGCCGATCAGCCCCATCCGGCCATCCGCGCCGCCCAGGCCCAAACCTGGCTGGCCGCCCTGCAACAGCCCGACGGCTCCTTCCACTACGCCGCCGACCTGCCCGGCGCCGTCTTCATGGCCACCCTGGACGCCCTACCCGCCTTCCAGTGGGACTTCGGAATGGCCCGGGAGTGAGGGGACGGGGAGACGGGGAGACAAGGAGACAGGGAGACAAGGAGGCAGGGAGACAAGGAGGCAGGGAGACGGGGAGAATCTCTCCCAACAAACCAACCAACCAACAAACCAACAAACAAACTAACCAACAAACCAACCAACCAAGAAAGCGAACCAAAATGCGAAAACTAACCTTTGTCCTGCTTTTAGTCCTTGCCCTGGCCGTGACGGCTTGCTCCCCCATTGCTCCGGGCCTGACCCCCATGCCGGCTGTTTCCGGTCCACAGGTGGGTCTGGTCATCACCCCCGCTGAGGGCGAGGTGACGACCGTGCTGGTCAGCGTGGCCGGTGACGCGCCCACTGCCCTGGACGCCCTGGTCGCCAGCGGTGTGGAACTGGCCGTGTCCGAGACCGACTTCGGCCCCGCGGTGTGCGGCATCCTGGGCGTGGGCCAGCCGGTTGACAACTGTTTTGGCGACAGCGAAGGCCGCTACTGGGCCTTCTTCATCCAGAACGCCGCCGGTGAATGGGAGGCGGCCCAGGTCGGGTCCGGTGACTACCCCGTCACCGACGGGGAGGTCCTGGGCTTCGCCTGGACCGCCAGCGACGCCAACTACAACCCCCTGGTCGTCCCCCCGGTGATGACCTTCGCCGAGATCGCCGGTAACTAGTTCCAGACCTGGCCAAGCCAGAGTCAAAAAGGCTACCCACAAAGCCACGAAGACACAAAAGAACACAAAATTTCTCTTTTTCGCGACCTTTTGTGCCTTTGTGTCTTCGTGGTGAATTGACTTTGACTCTGCCACCCAATTCCTGTATCGGAATGCACCCATGACTCTGCGTCAACGACTGCGTAAACTGAGCCAGTTCCTGCTATTCAGCCTGCTATGCTTGGCCGCGTTTGCCGGGTGGGCGACGTCAACCCTGGCCCAGTCCCCGCCCCCCAACCGAGCTGGATTGGTCATCGTGCAGCCGGACCAAGAGCCGCAAACCTATTGCGTGGCCCTGGACGAAGGCGGAACCAGCGGGCTGCAAATGCTGGACAGAATTGGCGTGGATTATATCGCCGACTACGGCAACACAATGGGGGCCGCCATCTGCCGCATCGATGGCGTGGGCTGCAACTTCCCCAGCCAGGAGTGTTGGTGCCAATGCCAGGGGGCAACCTGCACCTACTGGTCCTACCACCGCCAGGCCCCGGAGGAGACCGGGTGGACCTATGCCCAGTTCGGGGCCAGCCAGGCTGATGTCCTCCCCGGCAGCGTGGAGGCCTGGATATGGAGCCCCGGCGATTCCGGATCCACCCAGATCCAGCCGCCGGCCCTCACCTTCGCCGACATCTGCGCCGGGGAGGTTGTGGACGCCGCCCAAGTCACCGAGCGCCTCAACTGGCCTGCCTATTCAGCCTTTGCGGTTTTGCTCTTGATTTTGATCGGTGCCGGTTTGTTGCGCCGTCGCCGCGTTGTCAGCTAAACTCGCCGCAGACCCGTTCGCACCAGGGGGTGCGAACTCCGCAGGGGTTAACCCCCTGATTTCGCCATTCGCCATTCGCCATTCGCCATTCGCCATTCGGAGCCAATCTAATGCCTAAATTGACCAAAATCTACACCCGCACCGGCGACGCCGGCGCCACCGCCCTGGGCGGCGGACAGCGGGTGCCCAAAGACCATCTGCGGGTCCAGGTCTACGGCACGGTGGACGAGGCCAACGCTCATCTGGGCTTGGCCGTGGCCGCCGGGGTCTGTGACCGGTTGACCCAGGTTCTGCCCGCCATCCAAAACCAGCTCTTCGATCTGGGTTCGACGCTCTGTTTTCTGGAGGAGGACAAGGCCAAGTGGAACCTCCCCCAGATCGAAGAGCGCCACGTCGCCGCCCTGGAAGAACTGATGGACGAGCTGACCGCCGCGGTCGGTCCCTTGGAGAACTTCATCCTGCCCGGGGGAACCGTGGCGGCCGGCCATCTCCACGTGGCCCGCACGGTCTGCCGCCGGGCCGAGCGGGAAGCCACCACCCTGGCCCGCCAGGACGCGGTCAACCCTGTCGCCCTGCGCTATCTCAACCGCCTGTCGGACGCTCTTTTCGTCATGGCCCGCTATGATAATTTTGCCAAAGGGGTGGCGGAACCACTGTGGCAGCCGGGGAAGTGAA
>CAZKEX010000444.1:0-3627 GCA_964551895.1 uncultured Caldilineaceae bacterium
GGTCACTGCCCGCGTGGCCAAGCAGCAGGGCGTCGCCGTGGGGGACCGGGGCGGCGGCCAGGGGATGTTGAATGGGCAGCCGCAGAGCGCTCACCGGCTGGGTTGGCGGGGTGATGCGGACGCTGCCCAGATGGACAAACGCAAGCGGCCAGGCGTCGGCGTCTGCAGCGCCGGGCATGACGCCGATCTGCACGGCATAGTCGCCAGGGGGCAGGCCCACGGGGATCAACAGCCCCAGGCGGTCTTGGCCGCTGCCGGGGGTCAGGACATCCAGGGCGGGCAGGCTGCGCTGGGCCCAAATGTGGCCCGTGGCGTCGGTCAGGCGGATGATGGCCTGAAATTCGCTCAACTGAGGGGTCGGCTCCCAGCGCAGATCGATCTGGAGTGGGGCATTGGCGCTGGGAAGTTGCGAGGGGGTCAGGGCGGCGGAGATCAGCCGCAAAGGGGCGAGTTCCGTGGTCAAGGGCTGGGGGGTCCCTGGCTGGAGACGGCTCCACGCGCTGAGGCGGGTGGTGGGGCTGAACCAGCGGTTCTCCACGTTAAGGGCGTGGGCGGCCAGATACGTCTCCATCTCTTGGGGCAGGGCGCTGCCGATGGAGAGCAGGGAGGGCAGCCAGACCGTGCCCGCGGCCAGCCCCTGGTCGAGGGCGGCGGCCACATCCGGTCCCCATGTCACGGCGTTGAAACTGAGCAATTGGGGCCAAGGACCGAGATCCTCCGGCGCATAGGCCCGCCAAAAACCCACCTGCCAGGGGAAGACGGCCATCACCACGTCGGCGTCCGTACCCTGCTGCACCACTTGGCGGACCAGGGGTCGGTAGTCGTCGTCCGCATAGCGGGGCACGGTGTAAAAGGCCCAAATGCCGCTCCCAGCCCCGATCAAGAGAAGGAGGAGGGATCCCCTGGCCCCCAGGCGCATGAACCAAACCCCGTCCCAGGCTTTCTCAAAAAACAGAGCGAACAACAAGACCACGCCCGGCAACAGAAAGAAAAGCACCCGCTCGCCGCCCTCGGGGAAGAAGGGCCACAGCCGGTTGAAGCCATAGCCCATGGCCCCGGGGAGAATCAGCCCCCAGGCCAAGAGTGAGGTCATGGCTCGGTCTGCGCCGTTGCTTTTTCTGGACAGCACCGCCAGCCCCGCGGCCAGGAAGAGACCAAACACCCCGGCGTAGCGCAGCCAATCCCCAGCGGCCAGGGGGACATGGCCGCCGCCAAAGGCCAGAAGATGACGGCCCAAATAGGCGAGCAAGCCCAAGGGGGCGTCGTTGTCCGCCACCACTTTGGCCTGAATGTACGAGATCAGGTGGGGGACGGTGAAGATCACCCAGGGCAGGTAGAGGAGGGCGGTCAACAGATCCGCGGCCAGGAGGGGGAGGAGAGCGCGGGGACGGCGGCGATCCTGCCAGACCGCCCACAAGAAGTGGGCCAAGGGCAGCAGGGCCACATAGTATTCGGTGTAGAGGGCGGCGGTGGTGACCAGGGCATAGGCCAGGATGGCCCGTCGGCGTTGCGGGGTGGTGTCGGCGCGGCGCAGGTTGACAAAAAGGCCCGTGCTGAGCAGCCCAAGCAGCAGTTCCAACCCGTACATGCGCACCTCTTGGCTGTAAAAGAAGTGCATGGGGTTGAGGGCCAGCAGCAGGGCGGCGATCAGGGCGACCCGGGGACGGGCGGGGAAGAGCAGCCGCCCCACCCACCAGATCGCAGGCACGGTGATGCTGCCGATCAGCACGGAGAAGGCGCGCAACACCGTGGGATCGGCGCTGCCCCACAGGACGGTCCACAGGTGGAGCAGGCCATAGTAGAGGGGTGGATGGATGTCCTGGGCGGTAAGCAGGGCCATGCGGCCCAACGGCTCCGTGGCAAAGAAGACGCTGTAGCCCTCATCCCACCACAGGGGCTGCCAGTCCAAGCGCAGGGTGCGCAGGGCCAGGGCCGCGGCAAAGAGCAAAATCAGCCCCGCCCAGGCGGGGAGACGGAAGGCGGCCCAGGGGCGAGGGCGAGAAGGTGCGGTCATGGACAGCAGATCAGTTCTGTTTCCAGCGGGGCAGGAAGGTGCGGGTTTCACCCTCCACGGTGTATTGGAAGGCTTCGGCCACCTGGTTGCCGCCGCCATCCACCACATAGGCTTTGTAGACTCCAGGGGTGGCGCCGGTAAACTCTATCTTGGCGTTGTAGATAAACTCGCTCTCCAGTCCCGGATTGCCATTCTCAAAGACACTGCCAAAAGGCTTCTCTTTCGACTCTGTCGGCCCCTCCACCACCATCTTGAAACCGCCGCCCAACGCGCCGTTGCCATCGCTCTTAAAAAGAGATCCCCAAAAGGTCACGATCGGATTGGAACTCGACCGGGGCGGCACATCGCCAAACTTGGCGAAGGCGAAGCTGGGTGCGGGGGGTTGGGTGGGCTGGGCCGGGGCCGGGGTGTTGGTGGGGGGAGCCGGGGCCGGCGTATTGGTGGGCGGCGGTGGGGGGATATTTTGGGCCACGGCCACCCCCTCCACAGGGCCTTGGGTCTCCACCAAAAACCCGGCGATCCAAACCTCCTGGCCGTTCACACAGCAGACTTGGAACCACTCCCCCGCCCCATCCCGGGCCACGATGGCCAGTTCTTCGCCTCGGTTGGCCTGGCCGACCAGGTTATAGTTTGTGCCCGGTCCGGCCCGCACGTTGACCACAGGGCTGGTGACAATGGCCAGCGCCGCTTGGGGGGCCGCTTCGACTGGTGCGGGCGCGGCCTCCACTGGGGCGGGGGCGGGGGCCGCTTCCGCCGGGGGCTGCACTACAGGCGCCTCGGCCACCACCCCGCCCGGCTGTGGACCGGCCTGGATCACAAAGGGGGTGGGGGTGAAGGTGGGGATGGGGGTGCGGGTGGGCAATTGGGGCGTGGGCTCCGGGTCCGATCCGCACGCGGCCAACAGCCCCACGGCCAGCAGCAGGATCATGCCCAAGGTCAACGGGGTTCGAGATTCTTTTGCCGGGAACAAGGGTGAGCGACAGGGCAGGAAAGACATCCGAAAGTTACTCCTCTATATGTGGGTCTTTTTATCCACGAATCTTCACGAATCGACACGAATCTTTTCTATTCACTCCGCTACAAAAGCCGATTTTCACCGCAAAGACGCCAAGGGCGCAAAGAGGTCAGGCAAGATTAAAAGGAGAACTCTTCTTTTCTTTGCGTTCTCTGCGCCTTTGCGGTGAATTTTTAGTTTTTGCAGCAGAGTCTTTTTATCCACGAATCTTCACAAATCGACACGAATCAAGAAAAATGGCTGTTCAGCCAGGAAAAATAGGCCACGGATTTGACGGATGCGACGGATTTCCACTGATTTTTAAAAATCCGTTTTTAATCCGTCACATCCGTCAAATCTGTGTTCTATTTTTAGATTCACCTCACTTACCGCAACCGGATCCATGAAATGTAGACCTCCCGGTGGGGGTTCCACGGCGCGGTGGTGAAGGTGGTCTCTGGGGAGAGCTGGTTGCCGGCGCCGTCGATGATATAGACGGTCCACGTGCCTTCGCCCAAGGCGTAGAAACCGGTCAAGCCGCCGGGACCGTCGAGGGCCGGTGGGCGGTATTCGTATTTGTAGTTGTACTCGTTCCGTGACCCCTGGCCGTGCGGGGCCG
>CAZKEX010000445.1:0-3624 GCA_964551895.1 uncultured Caldilineaceae bacterium
ATGACCGCCAATATCACGGCCCGGTCTCCCTGCGCAATGCCTTGGCCCGGTCGTACAACATCTCTGCCATCAAGGTGATGGACCAGGTTGGGGTGGCCAATGCGTTGCGCACGGCCCATCGCCTGGGCATCAACGGCCTGGACCGGGGACTCAACTATTACGGCCTCAGCCTGGTGTTGGGCGGGGGCGAGGTCTCTCTGCTGGACCACACCTATGCCTACAGCGTGCTGGGCAACGGCGGGGTGATGGCCGGCCAGCCGGTGACCGCGGACCAGCGGCGCACGGGCTTTCGCAACCTCAATCCGGTCTCCCTGCTGGTGGTCCAAGACAGCGAGGGCAACATCCTCAAGCAATACGATCGCCCGGACGTGGAGCGGGTGGTCAGCGCCGAGGCCCAATATGTGTTGGCCGACATCATGAGCGACGATGTGGCCCGGGCCCCTTCCTTTGGCTCGAACACAGCCCTGACCCTGCCCGACCGCAAGGTGGCGGCCAAGACCGGCACCACCAACGGCTGGAAGGACAACTGGACCATGGGCTTCACCCCGCAACTGACCGTGGGGGTGTGGGTGGGCAACACGGACAACGAATCCATGCAGAATGTCACCGGGCTGTCCGGTGCGGCCCCGATCTGGAATGCGGTCATGCAGCGCTATCATGAGGGGCTGCCCGCCCGCTGGTATGACCGCCCGGCCACTGTTACCAGCCGGGCCGTGTGTGAACCCAGCGGACTACTGCCCGGCGGCAACTGCGCCCGCCAGCGCTCGGAGATCTTCATTGCCGGTACGGAGCCCACCGTGCAGGACAATATCTGGCAGGCCTTCGAGCTGGACACGGAGACCGGGCTGCTGGCCACCCCGGCCACCCCGCCGGAGCGCCGGGTGACCCAGGTCTTCCAGATCCTGCCCCCGGAGGCAGACGACTGGGTGCGGGAGAGCGGTATTCCCCAACCGCCCAAGGAGCAGAGCGTCCTCTCCCCGGAAGATTTCGACCCAGAGGTGGCCATCATCTCGCCCCAGCCCTATGGCTATATCAAGGGCCGGGTGGAGATCATCGGCAACGCCCAGGGGGGCAACTTCTCCAACTTCCGGGTGGAGATCGGGCCGGGGAGCGATCCCCAGCAGTGGACGCAGATTGGGCCGGAGCATGGCAACCAGGTGAGCAACGGGGTGTTGGAGGCCCTGGAGACCACGGGCCTGGGCGAGGGGCTGTATACTCTGCGTCTCTCCGTGCGCCAGAATGACGGCAACATCCGCACCTGGAACAGCCCGGTCACCATCGACAACACGCCGCCCACGGTCTACATCAGCGAGCCAGAGGCCAACCGGCTTTTGGTGGAAAAGAAAGACGAGCAGATCAACATCAACGTGATCGCCAACGACAACTTCGCCATAGACCGGGTGGAGTTCTATTTGGACGGCAATCTGCTGCGCACCAGCACCGTGGCCCCCTACAACGAGCGCTGGGAGATCGAGATGCGCAACCTGCCCAGCACAGAGGGGGCCTATATCGAGGCCACCCGGCCCATCACCGACGAGGTGAGCGGGGAAGTGATCGGCGAAGAGACCTTTGTGGCCGAGCAGAGCGTCAACTGGCTGGCCTTCCAAAGCGACGACCCGGACGTGCAGCCAGGGCGGATGCGGCTCTTCGACGGTGGTTTCGGGGCCATCTTCACCCGTACCGGGGTCTACATTGAACAGCACACGGTCAAGGTCAAGGCCTTTGACCGCTCCGGCAACAAGGTTGAGAGCGACGAAGTCAAATTTTATGTAAAAAGAAGCAATTAGCCGTTAGCAGATAGCCGTTGGCTTCGTGGTTGAGAAAGACCCGATATGTTCGGCCTCTGCCAAGGCTAACGGCTATCCGCTAAAAACTAACTGCTAACCGCTGCAAAGGACACCCCATGCCCAATATTCTGATCACCAACGACGATGGCATCGAGGCCCAGGCCCTGGTCTATTTGAAAAATGCCCTGTCCGCCATCGGCAACGTGACCGTGGTGGCACCGGAGAGCAATTGGAGCGCGGCCGGCCACACCAAGACCATGCACAAGCCCCTGCGCCTGGGGCCAAGCGCCCTGGCCGACGGCTCCCCCGCCTTCATCACCAACGGCGCGCCGTCGGACTGTGTGGCCCTGAGCGTGCTGGGGGCCACAGGCATCAAGCCGGATCTGGTGGTGAGCGGGATCAACGAGGGGTATAACCTGGGCAGCGATGTCACCTACAGCGGCACAGTGGCCGCGGCCATGGAGGCGGTGATCTACGACACCCCGGCCATCTCCATCAGCGCGTGCAGCCTGCACCGGGCCCCAGGGTCCAATCTGGACGAGATCTGGCAGGTGGCGGCCCGGGTGGCGGCGGATCTGGCCCGGCAGGTGCTGGACCGTGGGCTGCCCCCCTACACCCTGCTCAATGTCAACATCCCCTGCCATCCGGTCAACGAGATCGGCGGCCCGGTCCTCACCCGCCTGGGCACCCGCATCTATGAAAAGGGGCTGGACAAGCGCACGGATCCCCGGGGCCGCACCTATTTTTGGTATGACGGCGGCATCCCCGACGGCATCCCGGATGGGGGCACAGACATCGCCGCCATCAAGGCCGGGCTGATCTCGGTGACGCCGATCAACTTGGATCTGACCGATTACGCCTTTATGAAGCAGTTGGCGGACTGGGAATTTGCCCAGCCCGCCCCAATGGCCGCCCATGATCTTTAAGCCCTCTCCCTGCCGCAGCCGCTGGGAAGGGCTGGCGGTGACAAGCTGGATTCTGCTGATCGACCTGGCCCTGGGGGTCTGGCTGGTGCGCCGGCCGGTGGATGGGGTCAGCCTGCTCTTGGCGCTGATCTTGCTGGTCAGCGTGCCCGGTTTGGTCTGGTTGGGTCTGCGCACTTTTGGGGCCTTCAACCTGGAATATTGGATGGACCGCAACGCGGTCACGGTGCGCTGGGGCTTTCAGCGCCAGATCATCCCCCTGGGGACCATCCGCCGGGTGGTGGACGGTGGCGCGACGAGCGGGATTGTGGAACTGAGCGGCAACCATTGGAGCCGCTGGCCCAGCCCCTTTGTGCGCCGGGCCAGGGCCGCCGGGTTGGTGGGGGTGCGCATGTTCGCCAGCCGTCCCCTATCCAGTTGCGTGCTGTTGGACACGGGCGAGACGGGCATCTTTGCCCTGTCGCCGATCAACAACCAGGTCTTTATCCAGGCCTTGGAAGCCCGGGCCGAGCTGGGCGCCACAGAGAGCGATGGCCGGGTGCGTTTGGTGCGTCCTCGGCTGTGCAAAAACCTGGGGCCGGACGAGCTGTTTGACCGCCCGGCTCGACTGTTGTTGGGGCTGGGCGTGCTGGGCCTGGTGATTTTGGTCGGCGTCCTGATGGTACGCTATCCGGGACTGCCGGAAGCCCTGACCATCCGCTACAACCGGGAAGGCATCCCGGATCTGGTGCGGGGCAAATCGTCCCTTTTTGTCTTGCCCATCATCGGGGCGGTGAGCTTTGGCTTCAACGGCTTTTGGGGGCTGTGGCTGGCCTGTCGGAATCATCACACGGCGGCCTATCTGCTGTGGAGTGGGGCCATTCTTGTGGAGTTCGTCTCGCTGCTGGCCCTGTTCAGCCTGATGGGGTAGCTGC
>CAZKEX010000446.1:0-3622 GCA_964551895.1 uncultured Caldilineaceae bacterium
CCTGCCCAACGGCGACATTTACGACCGTTTTTACATCCGTCTGTTGGAAGCCCGAGAGAGCGTCAAGATCCTGAAGCAGGCCGTGCGGGACATTCCCGACGGCGAGGTTGGCATGCCCGGAGGGGCCTATGCATCGGCCACCCTGGGACAGGGCTTCGGCACCATCATGGGCGGCAAGGGGGGCTATACCCTGCGTGCGCCAGAGGGCGAGGCCTATGCCCGGGTGGAAGCCCCCAAGGGCGAGTTGGGCTTCTATGTGGTCAGCGACGGCAAGACCAATCCGTACCGGTACCATGTGCGGGCCCCAAGCTACATCAATGTCAACGGTCTTGGTCCCATGAGCGTAGGCTACAAGGTTGCCGACGCCGTGGTTATTTTGGGCGCCATCGACATCGTGCTGGGCGAAGTAGATCGATAATTGAAAATTAAAAATTGAGAATTGAAAATTATTAATGGATCGGGTCGACACAACCTCATTAAAAATTCTTGATTTTCAATTCTCAATTAATTATTAATTTGGGGGAGGAAAGTGCATGTTTGGTTCCGGATTGCTCAAGGGCCTGGGCGTTACCATGAAACATCTCGTCGATACCTTTGTCGACGATTTTCAGAAGGTGCCGAGCCGCTATGCCAACAGCCAGGAGATCGATGGCAAGCGTAAGGTCATGCGCCAACCTCAGACCCAGGAAGGGCTGCTGACCATCCAATATCCCGAGGAGAAGCGGATTCCGCCCGAACACTTCCGCTATATCCCCATGTTGTTGTGGGACACGGACCTCGGCGAAGATCGCTGCACCGCCTGTGGCATCTGCGCCAAGGTCTGCCCGCCCCAGTGCATCTGGATTGTGCGGGACAGCGACGACGCCGGCAAGCCGGTCACCCGCCCGGCGGAGTTCTACATCGACGCCAGCATCTGCATGAGCTGTGGCTTCTGCGCCGAATTCTGTCCCTTCGACGCCATCAAGATGAACCACGACTACGAGCTGGCCGTCTATGACCGCTATCCCCACCTGGTCTACGACAAGACCGAGCTGACCGTGCCCATCGAGTACTACGCCGCCCTGTGGCCCGCCCAATATATGGCGGAGGAGACTCGACGCAAGCAGGATGCCGAGGAGAAGCAGGCCAAACAAGAGGCCAGGGCCGCCGCCGCGGCCGCCAAGGCCAAAGCCGCTGCCGCATCTGCCGACAAGCCCCAGGCCGAGAAGAAGGCACGCACCCCGGAAGAGATGGAAGAGTTGAAGCGCAAGGCCAGAGAAAAAGCCGCGGCCGCCAAGGCCAAGGCCGCTGGTGACGGGGGTGGTGGCGGGGATGCCGAAGCGGACGCCAGAAAGGCCCGCATGGAAGAGATGAAGCGCAAGGCCCAAGAAAAGGCCAAACAGCGCAAGGCAGAGCAATAGCCATCACCCGTCCACCCTTTCCCACATCTGGGGGCGGGATGGTTCGCAGCCTGTCTCGGCTCGACGGAACCAAGGTGGCTCTCTTCGCCACAGCAAAGCCGGACTTGCCGATGGCGGGTCCGGCTTTTCGATCATTTGCACCGGTTGAGAGAAAAGAATTCACCGCAAAGTCGCAAAGGACGCAAAGAAAAACCAAACAGTTCTTTTTAAGACCTTTGCGCTCTTTGCGACTTTGCGGTGAAAAAAAGTTTTCGCCGCAGCACTATTTCCGAAAGGAGCCGTACCCATGACCGTTTCTTTTACGTATTATGGCCATTCCACCTTTGGGATTGATGTAGACGGAACCCGGTTCATTGTCGATCCCTTTTTTGCCCCCAACAGCCCGGTCGCCCCGGTAACCGCCGACCAGATCGAGTGCGATGTCATGCTGATCACCCACGGCCACGGCGACCACATCGCCGATGCCGTAAGCATTGCCAAACGCACAGGCTGTCAGGTGATCGCCAACTTCGAGGTCTGCAATTGGCTGGCCGCCAAGGGGGTCGAGAATACCCACGGCATGAACCCCGGCGGCGGCTATAACTTCCCCTTTGGCCGGGTCAAGATGACCATTGCCCATCACAGCAGCAGCATGCCCGACGGCAGCTATGGGGGCGTGCCCGGCGGCTTCCTGGTCCATTTCAACGAGGGCACGGACATCTATTTGGCCGGGGACACGGCCCTGACCTATGACATGCGTCTGATCGGCGAGGCCGGCGGCGTGGATGTGGCCGCCCTGCCCATCGGCGACAACTTCACCATGGGGCCGGAAGATGCCCTGACCGCCGCTCAATTTGTGGGGGCCAAAAAGGTGATCCCCATCCACTACAACACCTGGCCGCCCATCGCCCAAGACGCCCACGCCTTCGCCCGGGCCTTGGAGAGGGAGGCGGGCATCGGGTGTGTGGTCATGGCTGCCGGGGAAAGTGTGGAGATTTAGACGCAAATGGAGAATTAGCCACGAAGAAGGGAAGATGGGAAGGTTCACGAGGAATTTAGAAGAAAAACGTTCTTCTTCGTGAATCTTCCAGCCTTCCCTTCTTTGTGGCTACGCTGTAGGACCTTTCTGTCAGGAGAAGAGCATGGGAACTGTTGTTGCGTGGATTGCGTTAGTTTTGGGCGGGGTGGCGCTCTTTTTGGTCTGGAAATTGGGCATGGATCTCGCCACGGCCAACCGCCGTTTGGATCGCTATAATCGCTCCCTCTACGACGCCGGGGACCAGATCCGCAAATTGGAAGAGAAGCTGGCCGAGACCACAGCCGTCCTCCGGGTGGAGATGATGCACCAAGGTCCCCTCACCGTGCGCCCAGAGATGACCGTGGGCCAGGTGACAGCCCTGCATCCCCAGGCCGGACAGATTCTATCCGGGATGCACATCGGCGGGTGCAGCAGTTGCGCCGCCAACCCGGACGAAACCCTGGCCCAGATCTGCGCCGACAATGGGTTGGACCTGAGCAAAGTGCTGGGCAATCTAAACAGCCTGTTTCAGGTTGGGATGGCCCCAAGCAACGGCGGCGGGCGCGTTCCCCAGCCGATCAAAATACCAAATATCGAGTTGATGTAACTATTCGCCCTGCCCCCTAGCCCCCAACTTTGGGGGAACTGTCCACCACCTCCCCCAGAATTGGGGGCCGGGGACAGAGGGGGCAACGGTTGCGAGTTGATCTCTTTCTAATGTACCAAGCGCACCCAACCAATGCGCCTGGGAGGTAGTGACCAAGGACGAAGAGCTATGAGTCCAAAAACTGAACTGATCTTTCCGGCCTATCTGATCTCCAGCTTGCGGGATCTGCGGGGCGAAAAATGGCAGCGCCTGGTGGATCGCACGGCTAAATTGCCCGAAACCCACCCAGAATCCCTGGCCTTCACCCTGATGATGGTGGAACTGGATGGGTGTATGCGCTGCAACAGCACCAGCTATAAATTCCTGCGGGGCTGCGCGGCCTGCGCCGCCCAAACTGTGCAGTCCTTCAAGGGCACAGACGAAGACCTGCTGGACATGTACGAACAGGCCCAGCGGGATCTGGACGCCGGCGTCCTACACCAGATCGACTGGGACGCGCCCCGGGTCCGGGAGATCCGCCTGGTGGATATCGAACGGGATAGCCTCTCCCTAGCGGCGTGAGGGGGTGACAGGGTGACAAGGTGACAGGGTGACAAGGTGACAGGGTGACAAGGTGAC
>CAZKEX010000447.1:0-3599 GCA_964551895.1 uncultured Caldilineaceae bacterium
TTGAACCCGTTTGATCCGTCAAATCCGTGGCCTATTTTTTATCTTTGACGATGCGTGATCCCGCTTGGCGAGGCGACGATCAGGTCCGTGGCCAGGCCGAGGAAGAGGCCGTGGCCGACGATGCCCGTGCGCCGGTCGAGCATGGCGGAGATGGTGGCCGGGTCCAGGTTGGGGGCGGTCATGGGGCCGAAGTTGCAGTCCAGGATCAGGTTGCCGTGGTCGGTGATGAAGGGCGTGCCGTCGGCGCGCAGACGCATGATTGGCTCTGCGCCCATCTCCCGCAGGAAGGAGAGGTGGGATCCCCAGCCGAAGGTGAGTACCTCCACGGGCAAGGCCCAGGTGGCGCCCAGGTGGGGGGAGAGCTTGCTCTCGTCCACCACGATGATCTCCCGCAGGCTGGCCTGGGCCACGATCTTCTCCCGCAGGAGGGCGCCGCCGCCGCCTTTGATCACGTTGAGGGCCGGGTCCACCTCGTCGGCCCCGTCGATGGTCAGATCGACCACGGGGTGATCTTCCAGGGTGGTGAGGGGGATGCCCAGGCGGCGGGCCTCTTCGCCCGTGCTTTCGGCGCAGGGGATGCCCAGGATGTCGCCCAGATCTCCGCTGGCCACGAGGGCGGCGATGCGGCGCAGGGCAAAGATGGCGGTGCTGCCATAGCCCAGGCCCACCACCATGCCCGGCTCAATAAAGGTGACCGCGTGCTCTGCGGCCTCACGTTTCAGTTCGGCGATCCTTGTTTCGGGCAAACTTGTTTCAGATCTCATAGATAGTCGTCCTCGTTTTCCTCTGCTTGATCTCGATCTTCGTCCTCGTTTTCGACCTTGAGCAGTACTTGCCGCCCCTGACCGCCGCCCAGATCCGGGCCGACCGCGCCCCGGGCCTCCAATTGATTCATCAACCGGGCGGCCTTGGGATAGCCGATGCGCAGCTTGCGTTGCACCAGGCTGGTACTGCACGAGTCCAGCCCGCGGATGGCATCCATTGCGTCCAGGATCAGCTCGTCCTCGTCGTCCATGCGGTCCATCAGCCCGTTCCACGGCGGCACAACCGGGCTGAGGGCGCCGTCCTTGTCCGCCTGCCGCCAGAAGTTGGTCACGCGAGAAATCTCGGCGTCAGAGACAAAGCAGCCCTGCACCCGGAAAAGTTTGGACTCGTCCGGGCGCATGAGCAGCATGTCCCCCTGGCCCAGGAGCTTTTCCGCGCCCGGGGTGTCCAAAATCACCCGGCTGTCGATCTGGCTGGTGACGGCGAAGGCGATGCGGGAGGGGAAGTTGGCCTTGATCAGCCCGGTGACCACGTCCACGCTGGGGCGTTGGGTGGCCAAGATCAGATGGATGCCCGTGGCTCGGGCCATCTGGGCCAGACGGCAGACCTGCTTTTCGATCTCTTCTGGCGCGGTCATCATCAGGTCGGCCAGTTCGTCCACCACCAGGACGATGTAGGGCAGTTGGGCCACATCCTTGCGACGGCGGACCAGGGCGTTGTAGTCGGCGATGTTGCGCACCCCGGCCTCTTTGAAGAGCATATAGCGGTCATCCATCTGGATCAGCAGCCAGGTCAGCGCGCCGGTCACAGCGCTGACATCGGTGATCACCTTGCCCAAGAGGTGGGGGATGCCGTTGTAGCCGGGCAACTCCACCATCTTGGGGTCAACCATCACAAAGTTGAGGCTCTCTGGCCCGTGGCGCATGAGCAGCCCGGTGATGATGGCGTTGAGACAGACCGACTTGCCCGACCCCGTGGCCCCGGCGATCAGCAGGTGGGGCGACCGGGTCAGATCCGTGACGATGGCCGCGCCGGAGGTGTCCCGGCCCAGGGCAAGGGGCAGGTAGCCGCCCTTGGTGTTGACCTCTTTGCTCTCCATGATGCCCCGCAGTCCGACCAAACTCTTGGTGCTGTTGGGCACCTCAATGCCCACAAAGGGGCGACCGGGGACCGGGGCCTCGATGCGCACGGCCCGGGCGGCCAGGGCCAGGGCCAGGTCATCGGCCAAATTGACGATGCGGTTGACCCGGATCTTGCGCCGCTGGCCGGAACGCTCCAGGTATTGGGGTTCCACGCCAAACTGGGTCACCGTGGGGCCGCTCTCCACATTGACCACCCGCACGGGCACGTTGAAATCGGCCAGGGTGGTTTCGATCAACTGGCCCATGGCCTTGGCGTCCGTGCTGCCATAGATGCCCGAATCCGCGTCCAGGAGATCCACGCCGGGGAGATCTTCCGCGCTGCGCACGGGCTTGACTTTGGGGGCGCTGGTTTTTCGGCTCTTTTTGGCCGGGGGAGGCTCCACCGCGACGGCCCCACGGCTGAGGATCGGTTCGAGATCTTCTTCCTCTGGTTGAGGTTGAAGCGCCTGTGTGGGGTTGACAAAGTTGGGGCTGTCCGGGGGGAGCGTGTGCAGATGCTCGTAGCGTTCGTCCAGAGAAGGCCGGCGGGGCAGCGCGGAACGGCGCAGAAAATCCAGCGAAAAGCGGGGACGAGGCACGGCGGCCAAAGCCGGGAAGAGGGCGGAAAGGGCCGGGAAAAGGTAGACCAGGGGGGTATAGCGCAGGATCATGGCCACGCCCACCATGCCCAAGAGCAGCAGGGCGGCCAGGGCCGGGATGCGTCCCAGGCCGACCATGAGCAGGCTGCCAAAGGCCCAGCCCAGCAGCCCGCCCTTTTGACCGGTCATGGTGGGGGCCCAGTCCACGGTCTGGGTCTGCCACACAAAGGTGGCCACGGCCAGGACCATGAGCAGCAGCTCGGCCCCCACCAGGGCCTCGGCGCTCCAATAGCCGGCCCGTTCGCCGATGATCAGCACCAGACCCACCAAGATCAAGACCAGGGTGGTGGGCAACGCGGTCCACCCCAGCATGGCGGCCAGCCACGGCGCGCCCAACCCAGCCGGGCCAAAGAGGGTGAAGAGAAAATAACCCCCCGTCACCAACAAGATCCCGCCCACCGCCTCGCGGCTGACGTTCTCTTGCAGTTCGGCCAGAATTTCCTGTAGCCCTTGGGTTTGGACATTTTTTGTGCGTTTGCGTCGGGACATGGGATTTTGGATTGTTGATTTTGGATTTTGGATTGGTTGAATGCGGGATTGGTTGAATGCGGGATTGGGTGATTGAGAGATTATGAGATTGAGCAATTGAATCCAAAATCACAAATCAACAATCCAAAATCCCTTTTATTCGGCGATGCGCAGCTCCGCCGGCAGATCCTCCGGGGGAGAGCCGGTGGGGGTGAAGATGATCGGGTCGGCGCTTTCGGTCTGTTCCATGTCGGCCAGGACCCGGGCCACTTCGTCGATGGCAACCCGCTGTTTGCGGTAGAGGTCGCTCTCGCTCATGGCCAGACGCTCGGCGATCTCCCGCACCCGGCGGCCTTGGATGAAGCGCATTTCCAGAATGTTGTAGAGCAGCCATTCGGGGGTACTCATCTCCCGGCGGCCTTCGGGCTTGAGCCGGTCGATGGCCGTGCCCAGGACCAGGCGCAGGGCCTTGGTGGGGTTGGCGTCGGCGTGGTCGATGGCGCTGCCCACCACCCGCAACTGCATCAGCGGGCTGCTGGTCAGCTTGGGACCGCCCCAATAGTGGCTCAACGCATCCTTGACCCAG
>CAZKEX010000448.1:0-3585 GCA_964551895.1 uncultured Caldilineaceae bacterium
AGCAAGGATCTGCGGAGTTATTTACGCCGGGCTGTACTATGCTATCGGTTAGTGTATCAGCCGCCGGGACAGATGCAAAACCGGGGCAGGCTGTAGGCCGGATGTGGCGGGGGCGTAGGCCGCGGGTCCGCCCGGCGTAGGCTGGCCAGATGACTCCGACACGTCGATCCGCCGCGTGGATTTTGGGGCGCGTGGCCTTATGTGCTATCGTAGACCCTATGTCATCAATCAACGATCAGGACCCAACCAAAGAACTTGAGCCGGGCAAGACGCCCGCCCCCACCCCCACCCCTACCCCTACCCTCAGCCGCCGGGCGCTGTTGCGGACCTTGGCAGGCGGCGCGGCCGCGGTCACCGTAGCGGCCTGTGGGGGGAGCGGGGAGGGGACAGCCACCCCGGCCCCCTATCCCGCCCCGGCAACGTCTGTCCCGATCACCCCTGGGCCCTACCCTGGCCCGACCACGATTGGGGCGATCCCGTCCCCGGATCCTGTTGCAGGGGCCGCGTACGATCAGTTTCTGCCCGTGGTGAGCGGCGGCCCTGCCCCCACCGCGGAGCCGACGTTGACGCCGACGCCGCCCAAGGCCACCCAACCCCCGGTACCCCAAGCCACCTCCACACCGGTCGCCACCCCCTTTCCGCCGGGGCCGCCCAGCAAGTTGGGCATCTTCATCGGGCGCAACGAGCCGGAACTCTTCCGTCTGTTGCGGACCGGGGGCGTGGCCGTGGTCAAGACCCTGGAGTTGGACCCCAACTTTGCCGGAGAGATCAAGCAGGTCTCGCCCCAAACCAAGGTGATCGGGCGCATCGATCTGCCCCAGATCCAACTGAACAGTTTGGACCCCATCCCCGCGGCCCGGGATTTTGTCAACAAGCTGATGGTGGTGGCCGATGACGGCCAACGCCGCCAGGTCTTTGATGCCTGGGAAGCCTACAACGAGCCCGTGGCCGGCAACGCCGACGAGATGAAACGGCTGGGGGATTTCGAGGCCGAACGCACCCGGCTCCTGGGCGCCCGGGGCATCCGCAGCGTGATCGGCAACTTTGGCACAGGTCAGCCGCCCATGGAACTGTGGGAGCATTTTCTGCCGGCGATGCAGGCGGCCAAGGAGTATGACGGCTGGCTGGGGCTGCACGAGTATTCGGCCCCGACCATCTACTATCTCTCCACCCGCCAGGACCAGGGCCGCTATCCCGGTGTGACGCCGGGGGACACGGGCTGGCTCACCCTGCGCTATCGCCATGTCTACAACCAGATCCTGCGCCCGGCTGGGCTGGACATCCCCTTGGTGATGACCGAACTGGGGGTAGATGGCCTGGTGGCCAACCGTCCCGGCCCGGCGGATGGCCGGGGCTGGCTCAACTTTCAGGACTATTGGGCCCAGAACGGCTATGGTCTGTGGGGACCGGGCGCGTACATCGAGCAACTGGTCTGGTACGACCAGGCCATGCAGCAGGACAGCTACGTGATCGGCGGCTGCATCTACGCCCTGGCCCCCCCCGCCGGCTGGCACACCTACGACATCATCGGCACCGCCACCCGGGTGCTGGAGCAGTATTTGAGCGTGCACAAGATTGGGTGAGTTGGCTGGGTGGTTGGTTGGTTAGTTGGTTAGTTGGTTGGCCCTCGGTCACCCAATCCTACAATCTCCCAACCTCCCAATCGCAAAGTCAACCACCCAACCAACAAACCAACCAACAAACCAACCAACCAGCCAACTAACCAACCACCCACCCAACACCATGACCCTCTCACAGATCCACGCCTCCCTGGCCCAGTCATCGACTATATTTTTTGGTGTGTTGAGCATTTGGGCGGTTTGGTATGCGGTGAAGAACAGAGATCTGGACGGCAACTGGTTCGGCGCGGCGGTGATCGGCGAGGCGCTGATCGTCGCCCAGATGGCCCTGGGTACCTATATCTACATCACCGGGGACCATAACCTGCCCCGCCCCTTTCTGCACATCCTCTATGCCATCGCCACGGTGATCTCCCTGCCCGCCGGCTATGGCTACCTCAGCCGTATGATGGAGGGGCGGGCCTTGACCATCGCCCTGGCTACGGTGACCATCTTCCTCACCATCATGCTCGACCGCACCAGCGTGGTGGCCTCGTTTGACTACGATTATATAATCCACTGGATCGAGTGGACGCGGCCATTGATCTAAACTGAGATCAGGGTCTAGCACCATCCTGGAAGCTTCAAGCTTCCAGGATGGTTTGAGCAGCCCCTAAATTCCAGAAGATCTCCATTATTGTTATCGTCGCCCCTTCCTGCTAAAATTGAGGCCATGACTCACGCAATACGTTTCATGCCCCTGAACAGCCGGGTGAATTGACAGGCGCGTTCGTCTACGACGTAGTTTCAGCGTCGCGGACAGAGGTAGAACTGGTTTCATGTCCAAGGAAGTACTGGTCCTCAATGCCAGCTTTGAACCCCTGAGCCTTGTCTCTGTTCGCCGCGCCGTGGTGCTGTTGTTGCGAGAAAAGGCCGAGTTGGTCGAGGCCACGGAGAGACGTTTGCGCAGCGCCGACCAAAGCTTTCCCATCCCCCTGGTGATCCGACTGGTGCATTATGTGCGTCTGCCCCACCGCAATGTGCCCCCCACCCGCTCCGCCATCATGTTGCGGGATGCCCACACCTGCCAATATTGTGGCGAACTGCCCGGTCGCCAGGAGTTGACCGTGGACCACGTCCTCCCCCGCAGCCAGGGGGGCGCGCATTCGTGGCAGAACTTGGTCACCGCCTGCAAGCCGTGCAACCAGCGCAAGGGCAGCCGCACCCCGGACGAAGCCCACATGCGCCTGATCCGCCATCCCTTCCAGCCCAGCTACGTGGCCCTGGTCCTCCTCAGCAACCCCGTGGCCGCGGACCGCTGGAAGGCCCGCATGGGGACGGCGTAATATCGAGTATCGTGTGTCGAGTATCGAGTATTTTGTGCTTGACTTCGTGCTTGGTTTTTAAGTCGTTTTTCCCGTAACCCGCAACTCGCATCCCAAAAATACAAGATACTCGATACACGATACTCGATAAAACCTATGCAAACAATCAACACCCACCAAGAATCTATCGACGCCATTGTGCGCCGTATCAGCGATCTGAACGAGCAGTCGTTGACCCAGCTCTCTCAGTATATTAGCTATCTCAAATGGCAGGAAGAGCTGTGGCACAGCCTGCTGGACGACGACCGAGACGGCGGGGACGACGGGGAGGATCTCTCACCCCTGGTCTGGCAGTATGACTTTGTGGAGAACTTCGCCGTCGCCCGCCAGGCCGCCACCCGCACCACGGATCTGATGGAGATCAAGGTCGGCCCGGCCACCTGCGGCATGGTGCAGCAGAGCGCCCTCTGGCAGCACCCCCCGGTCATCGGCAGCGGTGTGTGCGAATACGAGGTGGCAATCCCTGCCGAGGTCGAGCGGCTGCACCTGCGCTTCGGCGTGGGCATCCGGGACGGCGCGCTGATGGAAGGGGACAACCTGTGCGCCTTCCGCATCTTTGTCAACGGAGCCCGGGTCTGGTCCACCACCAAGCAGTCCAACAGTTGGGAGCGTTTCCAGATCGACCTCCCCACCCTGGCCGG
>CAZKEX010000449.1:0-3578 GCA_964551895.1 uncultured Caldilineaceae bacterium
ACAGTCCGAACTCAAGGATACACCAACTTTGACCATTTGTAAAGGACTTTTTTTGGAAAAATCTTCACAGATCGTCGGCGAGAAGAAATGGGGGGCTTCAGACCGTGGCAAACCGATGGGGACGATAGGGGGTCAAGATCTCGATGTCGGCCCCATCCAGAATTTCGGTGGTGGCGAACTCGCCAACCAGGGCGGAGAGGGTGACACCGCTGTGCATGGCGGCTACGTAGAGGTTGGGCGCGCCGGGGGCGAAGCCGATGATGGGCAGACCGTCCTGGGGGATGGGGCGGCGGGCCCGGCGCACCTCGCGGATGGGGGCCGTGGCCAGGCTGGGCAGATAGCGGGTGGCCGCGGCCATCACCTCTTCGACCTCATCCAGGGTTTGGCCCAAGGAGCGGTCATGGGAGCCACCGTGGGTGCCGCCGTGGACGACCACCGATCCGTCGGGCAGTTGGCGCACGTTGATGGGCGGCTCCGCGTCCCTGGGGGTATGGACTAAGGCCACGGTCTGAAAGAGGGGCGGCATGGGCTCGGTGACGATGGTGCAGCCGAATGTGTGATAGACCGGGGCGTGGACGTCGGCAAACTCGGCCAGCTCTGGCGTATCCGGCCCGCCAGCCAGCACCACACAATCGCACGGGATCAGATCATCCCCGACCACAACCCCGCTAATTGTGCGGGTCCGAGAAGTTGGATCTCTTTGGATGGCGGTGAGCGGTGTATGCCAGCGAGTAGTATTACCGTGAGCCTCCACACCGGCGATGCAGGCCCGGATCACCTTTTGGGCATCCACGTGGCCCTCGATCTCCGTGTGGGTGGCCGCGGTCACGCTCCCCGCCACCAGGTCGGGTTCCATCTGGCGGACCTGGGCCGGGTCCACCAGGCGGATGGGATAGCCCCAGGACTGGAGCTGTCTGGCCCGGTCGGTCAGGGCGATGCCCCCGGCTTCTGTGGCCGCCCAGCGCAGTTCGCCCCCCCAGGTCACCCCCAGATCCTGCCCGGTCTCCTGGCCCAAGATGCGGACAAACCGATCCCACATATCCAGGGAGCGTCGGTTGAGGTCGTGGTAGTGGCGGGGACTTTTGCCGTGGGCATTCATCCAGGCGAAGGAGGCCAAGGACGCGCCCTGGCCGGGATCCCCCGCGTCCAACAGGGTGACGGCAGCGCCCCGGCGAGAGAGATGGAAGGCGATGGACGCGCCCAAAATTCCGGCGCCGACAACAACGATGTGTGGTTGGGACATTGTTTTTCCTCCAGGTGTGGGGTTTGAGAATAGAGATAGAGAATTGAGATAGAGGGTTGAGATAGAGAATTGAGATAGAGAATTGAGAATGGATTGGGAAGGGGGGAACGGGAGAGAGGTCGAAAAGGGCATGGGGAATGCTTGATTATAGCCAACCAGAGGGATTCACCGCAAAAACCCGTGCCGCTCCGGTTCCCGCGCTGATCTTGGCGCTTGACGACTGGGGCCAAGGAGCGTATGATCAGTTCAGAACGCGTTGGTGTCGAAGCAACCACCCAAAGCCTCTGCATTCAAAACAGAGATAGGAGAGAACGATGAGCAAACGATTCTGGTTTTTCCTGACAATCACCATGACCTTGATCCTTTTCAGCGCCTGCTCGGCCCAGCCCCAGGTGTCGATGGCCCCGTCCGCCGCGCCCATGCCGGCGGCGGCCGAAGACGCTGCGCGGGGTGAAGCCTCGGCCACGAACAATGCGTCCGCCGACTTCCAGCGCAAGGTGATCGCCCGGGCCTCCCTCTCCCTGGTGGTGAGCGACGCCAGCGCCAGCATGGACGCCATCCAAGCCCTGGTCGAAGAGATGGGCGGCTATGTGGAGTCGGCCAACCTGTACAAGAACAGCTATGGCCCCAACCAGTCGGCCATGAGCGGCTCCATGACTGTGCGGGTGCCTTCGCAAGATCTGGAGGCGGCCTTGGCCCGGTTCGAGGCATTGGCCGTGGAGGTGGAGTCTCGCTCCCTGACCCGGGAGGACGTGACCAGCCAATACTCGGATCTGGACGCCCAACTGACCAACCTGAAGGCCGCAGAAGAAGAGCTACGGGCCTTGTTGAGCGAAGTGCGCCAGCGTCCCGCTGCCACCGCGGAGGACATCCTGGCCGTCTATCGCCAGTTGACCGACATCCGCGGCCAGATCGAGCAGTATCAGGGGCAGAAGAACATGCTGGACAACCTGATCGGCCTGGCCACGGTGCAGATCGACCTGACCCCGGATGCCCTGGCCCGGCCCATTGTGGAGGAGGGCTGGCAGCCCACGGGTGTGGCCCGCAGCGCCTTGCGGGGGCTGGTCACCATGTTGCAATGGCTGGGCAACGCGGGCATCTGGCTGGTGATCTTCTTCCTGCCCCTGGCTCTGCTGGCGCTGATCCCCGTGGGCATCCTGGCCTGGTTTGTGCGCTGGCTCAAACGACGGTCCGACGCGGCCAAGGCGAAGAAATAGAACGCGGACTTCACTGCTCGCTCCCACGCTCCGCGTGGGAGCGTCTGTCCGGCGCTCTGCGCCGAGGGACGCCGGAGCGTCCACGCACATTCCCACGCGGAGCGTGGGAACGAGGGCGGGAGGTCAAAAAAAGGGGTGGCATGATGAGCCCGTTGCTCATCATGCCACCCCGTCGCCAATGTCCGCTCGTTATGCCGTGTCTCAATCAAGTGCGTTTGACGGCCAATGCCAACACAAAGCCCTCGTACACCTGCCACCAGCCTTCAAACTTTGAAAAAGAAGAAACGGTTGAGTCGACCAATTCCTGGGATACCTTCACATCCATGGACAACCACCCGGGGGGCGATGACGGATGATCTGGTTGCTTCTGGGCCACCTCCAGCCGGGGAGTCACCGACACCGAGCGGGTGTCCGCCCGCAAGCCCATGCGCAACGCCTTCAACACCGCCTCCTTGCCGCACCAGATCGCCGCCACCAGGGTGTCCCGCCCCTCAGGATCACACCCCGCCACCAACGCCATCTCCTCCGGCGTAAAAAACTGGGCCACAAAGCCCGGCTCCCGCGCCTCAATCCACTCCAGATCCGCGCCCACCGCGCCCCCACTCCCATCCATCACCGCACACAAGGACGTGTCCCGGCTATGGCTGATGGAGAGCGAATGGCGAATGGCGAGTTGCGAGGTGCGAGTTGCCAGTGGCGAGTTGCCCAGTTCAGCGTCGGTTGAGCAGACCGGGACAGTTTCCAGTCGTATCGCTTGTAGTGAGTGCGAAGCGTATCCAAGTGAAACCAAAGCGGGTTGCGCCGATCCATTGCGCATTGTGCATTGTGCATTGTGCATTTCCACCTCCGGCGCGCCGTCTGCAGCGTTCACAATCAACAGATCAACCAATGCCCAACTTTCCCCCGTCTCCCGCGCCAAATACCCCTGCATCAAATGCTTCGCCGTCCACCGACCCAACAGCCAGTCACGCCGCCGCCTCTCAAAGCGCAACTCCGCGCACCGAGTCGCCTCCCCCGGGCTCAACAGCCCCGGCGGCGGCACAGCCTTCAACAGATCTGGGTGGGCGGATGTGGTTTGGATCAGGTAGTGGATCATGGGTGTTGGGGGTGTGGGATAT
>CAZKEX010000450.1:0-2136 GCA_964551895.1 uncultured Caldilineaceae bacterium
ACGGATTTTTACGGATCAAAAAAGATCCGTTTTAATCCGTCGTATCCGTCAAATCCGTGTTCTATTTTTTTATTCTCCCGCCACCAGGATCAACCCATCCCAAAGCACCGTGTCGCCGCTGCGCCGGAAGGTGAGGAGGCCGATCCGGTCGTCGGCCCAGCCCCGGGTGACGGCCACCCAGAGCAGATTTCGCTCCACGGCATAGTCGGGGAGCAGGGACGCGCCGTCCACCGAGAGGTCGAGGCTGATGGGCTTGCCCGCTGCGTTGTTTGCCGTCAGCAGTCGGTTGATGAGGGTGACAGCCGTGCCGGACCCCAATAGCCTGCCCCGCTGGGATTTTTCCGCCAACCGGAAGGCGAAGGCGGTCATCAAGGGCCGAACCGGGGAGAGATCGCCTGCGGCCAGGGCATCCCCCACAGCCCGGATGGTGGCGTCCAATTCCAGCCCCTGCAAAGTGACCGTGCGGCTGTTGAGCTGTTCCATGGCCCCGTCTCGGGGACTGGTGGTGAAGACTTGGATGCGCCCGGTCTGGCTGTTGAGGGGCACGGTGAAGGGGATCTCCCCCACAAAGGGCGCATAGCCGGCGGGGGCCGGTTGGCCTGCCGCGGCCTGCAAAACCCCGCCGCCGATCTCGTAGCCTGTGGCGTCCAAGACCCGCACGGTCAGCCGCCTATCCCCGCCCGGGGCAAAGGCGATCAGGGTGAAGGGGTTGCTGACCGTGGCGGCGTCCGTCGGCTCCACAATTTGGATAAACGGCTCGATGCCCACGGGGAGGGCCATCGGGCCGGGCAAGGGGGTCGGCGTCACCGTGGGCGTGGGGGTGAGGGTGGGGGTGGGGGCCAGGATGGGGACGATCAACACCTGGTCCACCTCGACCAAGTTGGGGTCGGTCAGCCCGTTGGTCGTCATCAGATCGGCCAGTTCCACGCCAAAGGCCTGGGCGATCAACGAGAGGGTGTCCCCGGCCTGGACCACATAGGTGTCCGCCGGGGGCTGGGTATCCGGGCCGGGGATGGTCACCGGCTGGCCCACCACCAGGCGGCTGTCGTCCAACAGCCGGTTGACCCGTTGCAGCAGCGCCGCGTCCACCCCATGCGCCTCGGCGATGGAGACAATGGTGTCGCCTTCCTGCACGGTATAGGTTACCGTTTCGCTCTGGGCCAACACAGCCAACGTCCCAAACAGGGCCAGGGCCATCAAAGTTAGGACGACCCAACGCCCCACCGCTCCCCGACCCAACAATTTTCGCTTTGCCATACCACGCTCCCAACGTTGAAAGAAGTGCTTTGAAAAAAGAAATGAACACCGCAAAGACGCAAAGGGCGCAAAGAAAAGCGTTTTTCTCCGCGTTCCTCTCCGCCTTTCCTCCGCGCCCTCGGCGGTTAAAGCTTTTACATTCGATGCAAGCTCACAATTTGCGCCTCGTCATCGTAGACGGCGAAGCGGGGCCAGGGGCCGTCGTCCGGGGCGCCGAGGCTGCCCACGCCGATCAGGTAGCGGGCGGGGGCGTCGGGCGTGCCGGGGTGGAGGGGGAGGTCCGTCACCGCCTGGGTGGGGGGGATGCGGCGGATCAGGCGGTGTCCGTCGTCCGTGGGCAGCCAGGCCCAGGCCAACTGCACGTGGGTGTGGCCGTGAAAGGCCACCCGCAGATCCTCGGCTTCCAGGGCGGCCAAGGCGGACCAGCGGGCCTCTTCGCTGCGGTCCAGCCGGGGAAAGAGGGTGTGCCAGCCCATGTTGTGGGTTCGCATGGCCGCCATCGCGGTGGCGGTATTGGCATAGGCGGGGTCCATATCCGGTGTGGCGTGGCAGAAGAGGGCTGTCCCGTGGTCCAGGGTGGCGGGCCACTGGCCCACTTGGACCGCCAGATCGATCGACATGCGGTCCAGACCGCTCACCTCCCAGTTGCCGAAGGTGCAGGCTACATTGTGCCTGGCCAGCAGGTCGAAGATGGCCGGATGATGGCCCACATCCCCCAGGCAGACGAGCCGATCCGCGGTCAACGCTTCCGGCATGGCCAAGAGTCGTTCCAGGCTGAACAGGTTATCGTGAATGTCGGAAAAAATTAGGGTGCGCATAGTGGCTCCATTGTACCCGTTCCTGGGGTGCGGGCAAAGTCGCGCACACCTTCCCGGAAGG
>CAZKEX010000450.1:2236-3575 GCA_964551895.1 uncultured Caldilineaceae bacterium
GTCCTCACAGAAGGCACCAAGAATTTGCACCGGCCCCAGATGGTGGAGCTGACCCGGCAGTGCGCGCAGTTGATCCGCCAGGGCCACGAGATCATCCTCTGCTCGTCCGGGGCCATTGCGGCTGGGCGAGAGGTGTTGAGCCACCCGGATCTGCCCCCTTCCGTGGCCAGCAAGCAGATGTTGGCCGCGGTGGGCCAGAACCGGCTGATGCAGGTCTGGTCCGATCTCTTTGATATCTATGGGCTGCATGTGGGCCAGCTCCTCCTGACCCGGGGGGATATCGAGAGCCGCCGCCGCTTTCTCAACGCCCAGGATGCCCTGCACTCCTTGGTGGCCTATGGCATCGTGCCCATCATCAACGAGAACGATGCCGTGGCCACCGAGGAGATCAAAGTCGGGGACAACGACAATCTCTCCGCCTTGGTGGCCACCCTGGCCGCGGCGGATCTGCTGATCCTGCTCACGGATCAGCCTGGTCTCTTCACCGCGGACCCTCGCACCCATGCGAACGCCGAGCTGATCGCCGAGGTCCACATCATCGACGCCGACCTGCGGGCCATCGCCGGGGGCTCCACCACGGGGCTGGGGGTGGGGGGGATGGCGACCAAGATCCAGGCCGCGTCTACGGCCCGGCGGGCCGGCACGGAGGTGGTGATCGCGGCCGGCAGCGCGCCCAACGTGGTTCTACGCATCGCCGCCGGGGAGGCCGTGGGCACCCGCTTCCCCGCCCTGGAAACCCCCCTGGAGAACCGCAAGCGCTGGATCCTGGCCGGGGGGCTGCACATGGGGCGGCTGGTGGTGGACGCTGGCGCGGCCCGGGCCCTGCGCCACCACGGACGCAGCTTGCTCCCGGCCGGCGTCGTGGCCGTGGAGGGCAACTTCGACCGGGGGGACACCGTCTCCATCTGGGAGCGGGGGGGCAACGAGATGGCCAGGGGCATCACCCGCTACACCGCCGAGGACATGGCCCAGATCCTGGGCTGCCACTCGGATGCCATCGCCGACCGCCTGGGCTATGCCTATGGCCCGGTGGCGGTGCATCGAAACGATATGATCTTGATTTGAGAGGGATTCAAAATAGAACACGGATTGGACGGATGCGACGGATTAAAAACGGATCTTTTTTCGATCTAAAAAAAATCCGTTTTGATCCGTTCGATCCGTTCAATCCGTGTTCTATTTTTTAGAAAGGGAGAATGAATTGTGACTGAACAGAATTCCCAATTGATCGAAATGGGCAAGGCGGCCCGTGCGGCCAGCCGGGTGATGGCGATTTTGGCCACAGACCAGAAGAACGCGGCCCTGCTCTCCATCGCCGCTGAACTGGAGGCCCAGACCC
>CAZKEX010000451.1:0-3564 GCA_964551895.1 uncultured Caldilineaceae bacterium
ATCCCCAGTCTGATCCCCTGGTCCGCACGCCCCAGGCGCGGCGAAAACTGTTGATCCGGATGGTTTTTCTGGTCGCCTTGCTTGTGCTAGGCGGCATCTTGGCCTGGCGCTATGGTCCGCAGGTGGTGGCCCTGGCCCGGGATGAGGTGGCGTTGGAGGCTTTTGTGGTCGGCCTGGGCTGGTGGGGACCGCTCTTTTTGGTCACGTTCAACGCCATCCAGATCGTGGTGGCCCCGATTCCGGGCTATGCGGCCCAGTTGGCCGCCGGTTTCCTCTTTGGCCCGCTGTGGGGGGGGATCTGGGGCAGCGTGGGGCTGTTGGTCGGCTCTATGTTGGCCATGGGGCTGACCCGCATCTTTGGCCGTCCCTTGGCCGAGTTTATGGTGGGCGGCGAGCGGCTGGCCCGTTGGGAGAAGACCACCCACAGCGACAATCCCTTTTTGTGGGCCATTGTCCTCTTTGCCCCCACAGGGGATCTGCCCTTTTTCATGGCCGGGCTGGCACAGGTGAGCTTTCTCAAGATCGCCCTGCTCACGGTGATCACCCGGGTGCCCACCACCTTTTTGGTGGCCGCAATGGGGGCCGGGGTGACGGTGATCTCTTGGTGGCAGTTTGTGGTCCTCTTTTTCCTGTTTATGGGCGTGCTGCTGCTCTTCAACCGCTATCAAGATCCGCTCCAAGCCTGGTTTGATCGCCAGACCCAGCGCTTTGTATAGTATAATGGTCCCCGATCGGGGACTAGGGCGTGAGCGTATGAGTGTATGAGATTGAGAGATTGAGAGATTGAGAAATTTCCACGAACCAATCTCCCAATCTCCCAATCTCCCCCCCCCAACCCATCCCATTTTTGAATCAAACGTATCTAAACGAGGCAAACCCTATGACTGAAATGACCCTGACCCAACGTATTGATGACGATCTGAAGCAGGCCATGCGGGCCAAGGACGATGTGGCCAAGTTGACCTTGCGGGCCGTAAAGACCGCCCTGACCGAGGCCAGCAAATCGGGCACCGAAAGCCACTCCATGGGCGACGATGACGTCTTGGCCGTGGTGATGAAGGAGGCCAAGCGGCGTCGAGATGCCATGGCCGAATATGAAAAGGCCGGGCGGCCAGATCTGGCGGCGTCCGAGGCGGCGGAGTTGGTCGTTTTGGAACACTATCTGCCCCGACAACTGAGCGAGGCCGAGATCCAACTTATGGCCCAGGGGGTGATCCAGGCCGTGGGCGCCACATCCATGCGGGACATGGGCAAGGTGATGTCTGCCCTGATGGAGGAAGTGGCGGGCCAGGCCGATGGCCGGGCGGTCAACCAGGTTGTCCGTAAACTGTTGGCCTAATTCCAGGATTGGTTCATGACAACAGACGTTCTCCCAACCTCCAAAAACTGGCTAGATATTGGCATCAGAACCCTGCTCATGGTGAGTATTGGCCTGGTGATGACGCTCCTGCTGGCGTGGGAAGTGCCCCTGAGCGGACAGATCAACCTGTCTGCAGGGGACGTGGCTGCCATGAACGTGGTCTCTCCGCGCCAGATCACCTATGAGAGCGAAGTGTTGACCCAGTTGGCCAAAGAGCGGGCCGCGCTTTCCATCCCCGACTATTACGAGCCGCCCCAAGGTCGGGTGCGCCGTCAACAGGTGAACCGTTCCCGAGAAATTTTGCAGTTCATCTCTGTGGTACGGGCCGACGCCTATGCCACCGAGTCGGAAAAGCACGACTACATCGCCGCCATCCCGGATCTCAGCCTGCCGGACGAGACCATCCAGCGCATCATCGGCCTCCCCAACGTCATCTGGCAGGCGATTGAGCAAGAGGTGCCCTTGGCTCTGGACCGGGGGATGCGAGAAGAGATCCGGGAAAACTCCCTGGCCGCCGTGCGCAACCGGGCCGCGGTGCAGATCAGCTCGGACCTGGACGAAGAGTCGGGCAACATCTCCGTGGAGATCGTGCGCGATCTGATCCAGCCCAACAGCTTCTTCAACCCGGACCGCACAGCCCAGGATCGGGAGGTGGCCATGGCGGCCATCCCCATGCAGACCAACACCCTGGAACGGGGGGAGATCATCCTGCGGGCCGGGGATATTGCCACCCCCGAAGAGGTGGAGGCCCTGCAAAAACTGGGGCTGCAACAGACAACTTGGAACTGGTGGCGGACGGTTCAGGCCGGTTTCTTCAGCTTCGCCCTGCTGTTGGTGACCACAGGGGCCATCTATCGGCTCTACCCCAGCCTGTTGCGTCGGAGCCGCACCTTGGCCCTGCCTGTGGCGCTGTCGGCCCTGTGGCTGGTGGCGGCCAAGTTTATGGTCATCCCCCATGACATGATTCCCTACCTCTTCCCCCTGGCCGCTTTGGGCATGTTGATCGCGGTCTTGGTAGACATGCGGGTGGCGGTGGTGATGATCTTGGGCTTCTCCCTGGTGTTGGGCTATCTGGCCGGAGACAATATCGCGCTGATCGCCTACTTGACCTTGGGCACCCTGGTGGGCGCGGTGATCCTGGGCCGGGCCGAGCGGTTGACAGCTTTTTTATGGGCCGGGCTGGCCATCACGGTCAGCAATTTGGTGGTCATCAACCTCTTCATTCTGAATGTGGATGATTTCTCGTCCGCCCAACTGCTCCAGAACTTGGTGGCCTCTGGGTTGAACGGGGGCCTCTCGGCCAGCATCGCCCTGATCGGCTATTTTGTCATGGGCAATCTCTTCGACATCACCACCAGCCTGCAATTGACCGAACTGAGCCGCCCCACCCATCCCCTTTTGCGCCAACTTCTGCTCAAGGCCCCAGGCACCTATCATCACACCATTTTGGTGAGCAATCTGGCCGAGCGGGCCGCCGAAGCCATTGGGGCCGACGCCTTTTTGGTGCGGGTGGGGGCCTACTATCACGACATCGGCAAGACCGTGCGCCCCTATTTCTTTGTGGAAAATATCGACGACGGCAAATCGCCCCACGACAAGCTGGACCCGGTGACCAGCGCCCAGATCATCATCAGCCATGTCACAGACGGCGTGGATCTGGGCCAGAAGTATCATCTGCCCGCCCGCATCATCGACTTTATCCGGGAACACCACGGCAGCCAGATGGTGCGCTATTTTTACATTCAGGCCACCAATCAGGCCCAGGACGATGGGACGGATCCCCCCAACCTCGAAGATTTCTGCTATCCCGGCCCCAACCCCCGCAGCAAAGAGACGGCCATCCTGCTCTTGGCCGACACCTGCGAGGCTGCCGTGCGGGCAGAGCGCCCGGCCAGCCGGGAAGACCTGGTCACTTTCCTGGACAAACTATTCACAGCTCGGGTGTTGGAGGGGGCGCTGTCCAACAGCGATCTCACCTTCAAGGAGTTGGAAACTGTCAAACAGACCTTTATCCACATTCTGCAAGGGGTTCACCACCCCCGCATTCGATACCCGGAAAAGAGAAGCCCAACAGATTCCCACGGGGAGAGTGGGGCAAATGGTGGGGACGGGGACGGAGACGGGGACGGGAACGGGGATGACGCGGACACCAACCATATTTTGCCGCCTACGGTTGGCTGGGGCAACCCCGCTGCCCGACCCGA
>CAZKEX010000452.1:0-3546 GCA_964551895.1 uncultured Caldilineaceae bacterium
AAGACGATGGCATCCTTGGCCATGGCCGCCACCCACTCCTTGCGCAGGGTGTCCGGCCCAGGCGTCGAGAGGGCGATCACCACATCCGCGCCCCGCATGGCGTCGGGGATGTCGCCCCGGCGGTCCTCGGCGTTGGTATAGCGGCAATAGCGCCACTTGTCCACAAACTCCGCCCGGCGCTGGTAGATGTCCGTGCGATCTTTGTGCAGGATACCCTTGCTGTCCACAAAGATGGCCAACTCCGGGTTGGCCCCGGCGGCAAAGATCAGCCGGGAGCAGGCCACGTTGCTGGCCCCCGTGCCCACAAAGGCGATGCGCACCTGGTCAATCGGCTTGTCAACCAGTCGCAGGGCGTTGATCAGCCCGGCCAGGGTCACTGTGGCCGTCCCCTGCTGGTCGTCGTGCCAGATGGGGATCTCGCTCTCGGCCCGCAGGGTGTCCAGAATGCGGAAGCACTTGGGCTGGGCGATGTCCTCCAGGTTGACGCCGCCAAAGCCCGGCTGCAACAGCTTGACGGTCTGGATGATCATGTCCGGGTCTTTGGTGTCCAGCATGATGGGGACGGCGTCTACCCCGCCCAGATATTTGTAGAGCAGGGCCTTGCCCTCCATCACCGGCAGCCCGGCCTTGGGGCCGATGTCCCCCAGACCCAGCACCCGGGTGCCGTCGCTGACCACGGCCACGGTGTTCCATTTGTTCGTATATTCGTAGACCAGTTCCGGGTTTTTCTCGATGGCCTTGCAAGGGGCCGCAACGCCCGGGGTGTACCAAATCGCAAAATCATCCAAACTACGCACCGCACATTTCAGCGCGGTCTGCACCTTGCCCCGATAGAAGCTGTGCAGCCGCATGGCGTCCTCGGCCGGTTTTTTGGCCTTGGCCAACAGTTCCTCTTTGGTTAGGGGTTTTTCTGCGATCATTGTTCACTCCTCCTTGAGTGAGTTTTGAGATGCGAGTTTCGAGATGCGAGTTGCGAGTTGCGGGATATTGTATTTCGTATCTCGCAACTCCTATCTCGCATCTCCTATCACAGCCTCAAATACGAATCGGTATAGATCACCTTGTTCAACAGCACCTGCACGGTCTTGAAGATCTCGGCCTGTTCCGGATCGGCCATGTCCACATCCTCCTGCTCCAGCTCGCCCATCTCCGCCACCCGGTCGAAGAGGGTGAGATAGAGGCGGCCCACCGGGGTGGAGGCGTCCCGCTCTTCCACAATGCGGATGACCTCCATCAGCTCCTTGTCAAAGGGGTCGGCGATCACCATGTCCAGCCCCGCGGCCATGAGCATGACCATGTAGACCCGGTTGATCAGGGGGCGCATGGCCGCTGGCACGGCGTTGGAGACATTGGACAACCCCACGCTGACCAGGGGCGGCGGGTCCCAGGCGAACTTGAGGGTGCGCACGGCCTCGATACATTCCGGGCAATACTCTTGGCAACCGGAAACAGTCAACACCAGGGGGTCGATGATCAGGTCGGTGATGGGCATGCCCACCTCTAAGGCCCGGGGGATGAGCTGCTCCAAGGCGATGCCCACCCGCTCGTCGGCCTTGACCGGGATCATGCCGCTGCCCATGGTCAGGGCGATCAGCTTGGCCCCATATTTGGCCGCCACCAAAGGCACCTTCTCCAACCGCTCCGCCTCCGCCGAGGTGGAGTTGATAATGGCCCGGCCTCGGGGGATCTTCTGCAACCCCGCCTCAATCGCCGCCAAATTGGTGGTGTCCAGGGAGAAGACCGCATCCGGCGCCCCGGCGCACACCTGGTCCACCAGCCACGCCATCACCTCCGGGCCATCCTTCTTGCGGGGGCCCACGTTCAGATCCAACGCCTGGGCCCCCGCCATCACCTGCCTGCGGGCCGACTCGGTGAAAAAGGCCCCATCTCGCTCCTTCAGGGCCTCCTTCACCTTGGGCGAAATAATGTGAATGTTTTCACCAATGATGTACATGCGTGTCTCCTTTGGGGTTAGTTGATAGGTTGATAGGTTGATTTGTTGATTTTTCGTGGATGCCACGGGACCAATCAACCAATCAACAAATCAACCAATAGTGTCTTCTCCACAATCCCCTGCACCGCCCCATAAATGGCGGAGTCGGGGCCGAGTTCGACAAGGGGGCGGCCGTCAGCGTCCGCCCGGCTGACCTGGGCGTCCGCGGGGATGGCGCCGGCCAGGGGGATGCCCAGCCCGGCGATGGTCTCGACCAGGGTGGGGGAGAGATCGCCCACCACCCGGTTGACCACCAGGTAGGCGTTCTTGATATTCACATCCAATTCATCCCGCAGATCCGCCACCCGGCTGGCGGCCACCACGCCCCGCACGGTGGGATCTGTGACCACGTAGAGCACGTCCACATCCCGGGTCGTGCGGCGGCTCAAATGCTCCAGCCCGGCCTCGTTGTCGATGACCACATAGTCATAGGCCGCGCCCAGGCGGTCGATGATGTCCCGCAGGATGTGGTTGACCGCGCAGTAGCAGCCCGGCCCCTCTGGGCGGCCCATGGCCAGCAGGTCCACCCGGTCCCCCTCCACCAGGGCATACTCGATCTCCATATCCAGATAGTCGTGCTTGCTCATGCCGGGCCGGCCGTTGAGGCTGCCGTCCACCTTGTTGACATTGGCCAACATCCCCTCCCGGATGTCGCCGATGGTCTGGTCCAGATCCATGCCCAGGGCCAGGTTGAGGTTGGCGCTGGGGTCGGCGTCAATGGCCAGGACCGTCCCGGCGTTGGTCTCCACAAGATGCTTGATCAACATGGCGGCAAACGTCGTCTTGCCGGTCCCGCCTTTGCCCGCCAGGGCGATGGTGGTGGTCATAAGAACATGCTCCTTTGCGTGTTTCAGTTTTGTGGGGAAGGACTGGGGGATTGAGAGATTGAGAGATTATGAGATTGGGAGATTTCGGTCTGTGAGAGCGCCCAGATTTGCTGGGCTAACGCTGGTCGAGTAAACCAGGATCTTCCCGGTCGGTTTGAAGCCAGCGTAGGCAGCCATCAAGATGCCCAAGAGTCCAAAATAGTCGCCAACCACCAAATCTCTCAATCTCTCAATCTCCCAATCCCCTCCTTCAATCAACAAATCAACAAATCAACCCAAGTATCCGCCCCACCAACCGCCTCCCCAACGCCGCGCTGCCGTCAATGGGGAGATAGTGGCCGGCGGCGGTGTCGAAGAGAACTTGGGCGGTGGGCGGGAACTCGTCGTCCCCCAGCCAATAGACCAGGGCCAGGGGGATGCGGGGCAGGCCGT
This sequence comes from uncultured Caldilineaceae bacterium, assembly GCA_964551895.1. GTDB lineage: Bacteria > Chloroflexota > Anaerolineae > Caldilineales > Caldilineaceae > JAGNDO01. The sequence continues at coordinate 3,253 of CAZKEX010000452.1, forward strand.
TGAAGGTGAAGCCGCCATCGCTCATGCCATTCGGACGGCCCCCGGCGGTCAAGGCGGCCCGGCGCAGACGCTCAATATCGTTGTCCACCCGTTGGGCCAGAATTGCCCCGGTGTAGCCCTGAAAGGCCGAATGGTAAAAGCCACCGTCGGGCAGTTCCCGAAAGGCCACGAAGTTGCCCGTGGGCGGCGCACCGTCGGCCATGTCCAGATAGTACAGGAAGAGACCCTGCAATTCCGCGCCGCACGGCTGACCCGTCTCCACGTCATAGGCCACCAATTCCGGCCACCCCAGCC
>CAZKEX010000453.1:0-3533 GCA_964551895.1 uncultured Caldilineaceae bacterium
GTTTTGATCCGTTGTATCCGTCCGATCCGTGTTCTATTTCTGATCTCCCTGAACGATACCGAATTGGAGGCATCGCCCTCATGACTGCTCCCCTGCCCCTTGCCCCAACCGCCCCGGTCCCCGTGCGGGTGGCCTACGATCCCCTGGCCCGCTTTCGGCGCAAGATCGGCCAGAATGCCCGCAACTGGCTGCACTTTCTGCAAGACCCTCCGCCCCAACCAGATCCCAGCGCCGAATTTGCCAACCTGTACAAGGCCGCCGAGCAGGCCCTGGCCGAACCATCCGCCTGGGACGCGGGGCTTGCCCTGGTGGATGGCATGTGGCCCCTGGTTTCACAGCGGGGGTTTTGGTTGGAATGGGCGGACGTCCTGGGCCATGCGCAAGAGGTGGCCAAGCGCCAGGATCGCCCTTTGATGGAAGCCCATATTTTAGATCAACAGGGTGAACTGGCCCGCTTCCTGGGCGATGCGCCCCAGGCGTTGTCCTTGCAGTCCAAGGCCCTTGCCCTGCTGCGGCAGCTTGGGGAGGACGAGGGCACAGGCCGGGTACTCAACCACCTGAGCCAGGCCCACATGACCTTGGGCGAACACACCCAGGCCCAAGCCTGCTGTCAAGAGGCCGTGGCCATCTTTGCGGCCACGGGCAACCAGGCCGACCTGGCCCAGGCCCATCTGCGCTGGGGGTTGGTCTGCGCCGAGCTGGCCCAATGGGACGCCGCCCTGGGCCATCACCGCACGGCCACGGATCTCTTTGTGGCCCTGGGCGACGTGGGCGGCCAGGCCAAGGCGCTGAACAACCAGGGCCATGTCCTGCGCATGCAAGAAGAGTGGCCCCAGGCCATCACCGCCTTCGAGCAGGCCATCGCCATGCACACCACGGCCGGGGACGAGATCAACGCCGCCCGCAGCCGGGTCAACCTGGGCATCGTCTACAACTCCCTGGGGGATCCCCGCCAGGCCCTGACCCTGCACCGGGAAGTCGAACCCCTCTTCCGGCGGCTGGGCGACCGCCCGTCGCTGGCCTATGTTCTCAACAACCAAGGGGTTTTTCTACGCGATCTGGATCAGCCTGACGCCGCCGCCGACCTCTTCGACCAAGCCGTACAGATGCATCTGCAAAACGGCAATCGCACCTACGCGGCCATGACATTGCTGACCCTGGCACAGATGCGCATCACGGCGGGGGACCTCGCCGCGGCGCGGGGTCCGCTGGAGGAGGCGGGGGCGTTGCTGGCCGGGCTGTCCCATCCGCCGGCGCGGGAAGTGGGGCGGTTGCAGGAATTACGATCGATTGTGGGGTAAGGAAGAGTGATGGATCAACCGGCAGGGCCACTCTTCGTAACCCTGCCGGTCGACTCATCAGGTCAGGTTCAGCACTGACCGATTCCCTGGCAATCCGACATCAGCATCGGCGGAGTCACCCCTGGCAAACTGGGTGACGACCAACGCACCGGCACCGCCGAGAACAACAGCATCCCGGCCATCAACAGCGTAAACAGACGTTCTTTCACCGTCAGTCTCCTTTCTTGTCAACACGTTGACAGAAACAGGAGACTGAGAGTTGGGGCCCCGTAGATCCGGTATCGACCGAATCTGCCTGATCAGAACGCTCAGTCTTTAAGAGGTATCTCCGACTGGCCCTTGCCAACCGAAGATGTTTCCACTATAGTGGGTGGCAGGCCCGGTGTCCACGCCCAACACGTGAAATCTTCTTCACGAAATGTGAAATTTATGTCTCTTTCATTTGGAACTCTATTACGTAAATATAGAAAGCGCTCCTTTCACCCTGAAACCGGCCAGTCGCTGACCCAAGAGCGGCTGGCCGAATCCATGGGCGAAGCTCTTGCCACAATAAGCTATTGGGAAAAGGACCGTCGGCAAATTCGAGCAACTGAGCGCTCCAAGTTGCTAAATCTGTTGGGGATACTGCATAGCTGGGGTGGGTTGAAGACCAAGGGCGAGGCAGACGAACTGTTGCTTGCAGGCGGATATAGCCGTCTGCAAGCAACAGAGATTAGCCAAATCCTGCCGAATTTGGCTGCATTGCAAAAAGGGACTGCACAAGACGAAGAAACGACGGAAGACGAAGAGGAGAAAGACGAAATGCTCACCGCACCCAGCCAACAACACCCAATCGACTCCTCAACCATAGCCACCCTCTTCACCCTCCCAGAGGTAGGCGAAGATGAATCATGGTTGGCAGCAACCGTGCTATATCTGCTTGGCTATCCGTCCGACAAATTTGATGCGGGACAGGGGCTACGCCTGAGCGCTATTCTATTGATCTGGATCTTCTCCACAGCGATCTGGATCAACGCGCTGACATGGCCCTTTTCAAGTCAGCCCGATCTGGTGCAAGCCTGGGCGCTGTGGGGCAGCATGGCCGTGGTCGCCCCAGGACTACTCGGCCTGATTGTCAAAGCGGACCGGCAAGACAATCTCATCACCACCACCGGGGCCAAGGGATCTATTGCCTTGATCCGTCTCACAGGCGCGCTGGCCGGGTTCCTGGTCGGCGTCGGCATGGTTCTGCTGATGGTGTTGGCGATGTTCTATCTTGACCTCTGGCCTCCCTCCCGCTGGCTGGTGGCTGGTTTGGCCGGGCTGCCCCTGTTGATCGGCTATTCCGCGGCCAAACGCATGCCCCTGAACCACTTCCGGGCGTTCTCGCCCCGGCGCGGCGCACAGAACGCCTTCCGTCTGGAAGAGGGCGACTGGGCGATGCTCTCGGCATTCTGTGTGTTGGGGCCGGCCCTGGCGGCCCTCTTCGCCGTAGGCCAGCCGTGGACCTGGCCGCCCCTGATAGGGACCGCTGTCCTTGGGATTGCCTTTATGGGCGTGGCGGCTCTGCACCTGCTGGCCAAGCGCATGGGCGAGACGGTTGTGCCGGCAGAGGTGTGGGCGCTACTGCTAGGCATCCCCCTTGGGCTGCAAATGGCCATCCAACCGGGAGTCGAACCCCTGCTGGGTCTTGGGCTGATTGCCGGGCTGGTGGTTCTGGCCATAGAGCTGCGGCGGCGTAAAGAGACACCTAGCCTTGTGCAGATGATCGGCTTTCTGGGCATTTTGGCTGCGATTGGGCTGCTGCTCCAAGTCAACCTGTGGGCGGGGCGCGGGGCCGCGGTGGTAGGCATTTGGGTGACATGGCGATGGCTGGGGGATCTATTCCGGGAGATGGCGGGGTTCTGGCTGGTTGCGGCGTTGCTGGTGGGGTGTCTGCTGCTGTTGGCGCTGACGGGGATTCCGCCGTGGGTGGTGCGGGGTGGGTTTGGGGTGGGGGTTGTGGGGGTTGGGGTGTGGGGGTGGAAGAGTAGAAAGTAGCTACCAGACAAAAAGGGGGGACGTTACTTTCCCTGCAACGTCCCCCCCCGGGCGAATTGAGGTGAATTCGCCCCATTTGCAGTGGCTATTCACCCTTGTAAAACCAGTTGGATATGGGCAAAATTCTCCAGACCAGAGATGACGGTTGTCTGACCGTCAAACGATGTAATGATGATCATGCCCATGCCGAGGAAGCGGTCAACTAAGCCTTGT
>CAZKEX010000454.1:0-3520 GCA_964551895.1 uncultured Caldilineaceae bacterium
CCGGCGACCCGGTGTGGTTGTTGAATATCCAGGCCAACCACACCGTAACTGTGGATATCAAAGGGCAGACCCGACAAATGCACGCCCATGTGGCCAGCGCGGAAGAGAAGGCGGATCTGTGGCCCAAATTGACAGCCCTCTTCCCCAAGTGGCAGATGATGGAAGACCGCAGCAACCGCAACTTCAAAATTGTTGTCTTGAACAAGATCTGAGGGTAATGATGATGACGAACTGGGACCAAGAGGTCGATCTGCTGGTTGTCGGCTCTGGGGGAGGCGGCATGACCGCCGGCCTGGTGGCGAAGAGCTTGGGGCTGGACGTGCTTGTGATCGAGAAGACAGCGCTTTATGGCGGATCAACCGCCCGCTCCGGCGGCGCGCTGTGGATTCCCAACAACCATCTGTTGGCCCAAGACGGGGTTGAGGATTCCTTTGAAAACGCCCAACTTTACATGCGGCACACCGTCGGGGAACGTGTTGATCAAAAACTGCAGGACGCCTATCTGACCCACGCCCCGCGTATGGTCGAATGGCTGCGGGACCGAACCTGTGTGCAGCTTCAGCGTATGCCTGGCTATGCGGACTATTACCCGGAACGACCCGGGGGCATTGCCGCCAGCCGCAGCCTGGAACCGGTCCCCTTTGACGGCAGAGAGTTGGGGGCGGATCTGGCCTTGCTGCGCAAGCCCATGGCCGAGGCGCCGGGTGGCCTGGCCTTCACCGGCTCTGATTATCAGAAGATCGGCATGGTCATGTCCACCTGGGCGGGGAAGGCCGCTTCCATGAAGGCGGGCCTGGGCTGGATACGCAATCTCCTCACCGGGGTGCGCTGTCTGACCATGGGGCAGGCCCTGAGCGGACGTCTGCGCCGGGCCATGCAGCAGGCGGATATTCCCCTGTGGCTCAACACCTCTTTCCAAGATCTGGTTGTGGAGGAGGGGCGAGTGACGGGTGCGATAGTAGAACGAGCGGGCCAGACCCTGCGTATTCTGGCCCGCAAAGGTGTCGTCCTGGCGGCCGGCGGCTTTCCCCATAGCCTGGAAATGCGCAAAACCTATCTCCCGGCTCCCACCTCCACCCAGTGGACCGTGGCCTGCACGGGCAACACCGGCGACGGTATCCGGGCTGGCATCCAGCACGGCGCGGCCACGGATCTGATGGACGACGCCTGGTGGGGGCCGGCCTCTCGTCCGCCAAACGAGGAGGCCTTTTTCCATGTGGGGGAGCGGGGCTATCCCGGCGGGATCATGGTCAACGGGGCCGGGGCGCGCTTTGTCAATGAATCCGCCCCCTATGTGGATGTGATCCATGTGGTGTACGCGGCCCATAGCCCGGAAACGCCCCACATCCCCGCCTATTTCATCTTCGACCAGCGCTATCGCAACAAATATCTGTTCGGGCTGCTCTTTCCCATGATGCCCATCCCCAAACGCTACTTTGAGAACGGATACATCCAGCGGGCGACCACAATCCATGACTTGGCCCAGAAAATCGGCGTGGATGGGGCAAAACTGGCGGAGACCGTCCAACGGTTCAATCAATTTGCCCACACGGGCAAGGACCTGGATTACGATCGGGGTGGCAGCGCCTATGACAACTATTACGGGGATCCCACGGTGCAGCCGAACCCCAACTTGGCCCCCCTGCAAAAGCCGCCTTTCTACGCCGTCAAAATGTGGCCCGGGGATCTGGGCACCAAGGGCGGCTTGGTCACGGACGAATCGGCCCAAGTCCTGCGGGCGGACGGCAGCCCCATCCCCGGGCTCTACGCCACGGGCAACAACATGGCCTCGGTGATGGGCAACAGCTATCCCGGCGCCGGGGCCACCATCGGCCCGGCCATGACCTTTGGCTACTTGGCCGCCAAGCACGCCGCCGGGGCCTAGATGACAGCGACCATCCTCTCAACCGAGCGGCTGATCCTGCGTCCCCTGGCCGAAAGCGACGCCTCCGCCCTCTTTGAGATCCACGCCCACCCGGAGGTCATGCGCTACTGGGCTTCGCCGCCGTGGACAGCGATGGAGCAGGCCCATGAGCGTATCACCATGGGCCAGGAGGGCTTCGCCACGGGCAAGAACTTTCAATATGGCATCGAACGCCGAGACGATGGCGTCCTGCTGGGGATTTGCAGCCTATTCAGCTTCAACCTCCCCAGCCGCCGGGCGGAGATGGGCTATGCCCTGGGCCGTCCCTTTTGGGGCGTCGGCTATATGCACGAAGCCCTCAACGCCCTGGTCGATCATGCCTTTGGCATCCTGGATCTGAACAGACTGGAGGCCGATATTGACCCCCGTAACCTTGCCTCGGCCAAAACGCTGGCGCGGCTGGGCTTTCAAAAAGAGGGCCATCTGCGGGAACGCTGGATCGTGGGCGAGGAGATCTCCGACACGGCTTTCTATGGGCTGCTGCGTCGGGAATGGCAAAAATTGACATAAGGAAATAGGGCTTACCACCAAGGCACCAGGGCACGAAGGACCACAAAATTTATCCCCACTTTTTTTTGTGATCCTTCGTGACTTTGTGGCTTGGTGGTAAAAGTTGCTTACTCCAAGATCGATCAAGCAGAGGAGGCAGGCTGTGGCTGTACAGACATCGGTGGATATGACAGGCCGCCGGGCGCTGATCACCGGCGCGTCTTCGGGGATTGGGCGGGCGATGGCCCAGACTTTTGCGGCGGTCGGGGCGGAATTGGTCCTGTTGGACGTAAACGCCGACGGGCTGGCGGAGGTGTGCCAGCTTGTCAAAACATCCGGCTGTCCGGCTGTGACCTCCCACGTCATCAACCTGGGGGAGAAGGGGGAGATCGACGCCTTCTGGGCCGGGCCGGGTCGGGAGAGCGTCCCCGACACCCTGATCAACAACGCCGGCATCTATCCCATGCGCCGCTTTTTGGATGTGGACGAGGCCTTCCTCGACCACGTCATGCACGTAAACCTGCGTTCGCAGATCTGGATGGCCCAGGGCTTTATCAGGACCCGTTTGGCGTCCGGCGGGGTGGTGGTAAACTTGGCCTCCATCGAGGCGGCCAGCGCGTTCAAGAGCGATATGGTCCCGTACATCGTCAGCAAGGCCGGGGTGCTGGGCTTCACCAAGGCCCTGGCCAAGGAGTATGGGCGCAAGGGATTCCGCGTCAACGTGTTGGTGCCAGGGGCCATCAGAACGCCGGGCACCCTGTCCGTGGCCAAGACCATCCTGTCCGAGGGCAAGTTTGGCCTGCTGAAAACCGGCTACGACTTTATGCAGCGTCTCTCCCTGGGTCGCTATGGCCAGCCCGAAGAGGTGGCCAGCGTCGCCCTCTTCCTGGCCTCGGACCTGGCCTCGTATGTCCACGGCGCGGCCATCCCCGTGGACGGTGGGTTTCTGTCCGCGTAGCCACAGAGAACACAAAGATCACGGCATGGTTCATCATAGCTTACCAATTTCGGTGGATCGTAGGTGCGGTTTTCAACCGCACAAGTTTCATTCATAAGGGATCGGGTATGGGTCAGCGGGTTGGAAACGAGCTGGGCAATCCCGGAATG
>CAZKEX010000455.1:0-3463 GCA_964551895.1 uncultured Caldilineaceae bacterium
TCACCTTGTCACCCTGTCACCTTGTCACCTTGTCACCTTGTCACCCTGTCACCCCCCCACCCCTCGCCCGTTCACGGAGCAAGCCATGAACTTATCCTTAAGACAGCGTCAGATCATCTGGGCCTACATTTTTATGAGTGTGAGCCTGGTTTTTTTTGTGGTGATCCGGTGGTATCCCACGATCCAAGCCTTTAACATCAGCTTTCGGGACTGGAATATCTTTGAGGGATCCGGGCCGTGGGTGGGGCTGACTAACTTCCAGGATATTTGGCAGGATATGTTCAAGCCCCGCAGCTCTGTGCGGGCGGCCTTTGTCAATACCCTCAAATATGTGATCTATGGCGTGCCATTGCAGATGGTCATGGGGCTGGCCATTGCCATGTTGCTCAACCAGATCCGGCGCTTTTCCGGCTTCTTCCGGGCCGCCTACTTTGTGCCCTATGTCACCTCCGCGGTGGCCGTGGCCTTTGTGTGGAACTGGCTCTATGCGCCCCAGACCGGTCTGATCAACCAGACGTTGAGCTATCTGGGGCTGCCCAATCAGCCATTTCTGCAACGACCCAGCCAGGCCCTGCAATCCATCACCGCGGTGGCCGTGTGGCAGAGTTTGGGCTTTTCCATCATTATTTTTCTGGCCGGGCTCCAGCAGATCCCCGAACTCTATTACGAGGCGGCCCGCATTGACGGGGCCAATCCCTGGCAGATCTTCTGGAAGATCACCCTGCCCCTGCTTAACCCGGTGATCGTCTATCTGTCCGTACTCTCCACCATCTCCTTTCTGCGTCTCTTCGCTCTGGTCCAAAACATGAGTCCCCAGGGCACGGGCGGGCCGCTCAAAAGCACGACGACAGTTGTGCTTGAGGTCTATCGAGAGGGCTTTTCCAGCTATAACATGGGGTATGCCGCGGCCTTGACCGTGATCCTGTTCCTGGTGATATTGCTGATCACCGTCATTCAACTGCGGGTAATCTCTCGCCGGGTAGATTATTAGGAGGCCCTTGTCATGACAGTTGCCCCATTGGAAGCCACCCCAGATCGTACCCTGCAAATGGCGGAACAGCTTGTTTCCAGCCCAAGAGGTCCACGACGCCCCTTTTCGTGGACCATGTTAGTCGCCTATGTCCTGTTGAGCCTGGGTACAGTCGTTATGGTGGTGCCCTTTATTTGGATGGTTCTGACCAGCCTGAAACCGGCTACAGAGCTATTGCAGTTCGCCTTCTTTCCCAAAGAGCCGACCCTGATCAACTATCAGCGGGTGCTGACCACCAGCAACTTTCCTCGTTGGTATCTAAACAGCATTCTCGTGGCTGTCTTCAGCACGGCCTGTGTGGCTTTCTTTGACTCCTTGGTCGGCTATACCCTGAACAAGTTTGAATTTCCCGGCAAGAACATCATTTTCCTCGGCATTCTGGCCACCCTGATGATCCCCACGGAGATGCTGATCATCCCTTGGTATACCATGAGCGTCAAGCTCAACTGGCACGTCGGCCTGGCCCAATATTGGGGCATCGCCTTCCCCGGTGTGATCACGGCCACGGGCATCTTTCTCATGCGTCAGTTCTATGATGGCGTGCCCAACGAACTGCTGGACGCCGCCCGCATCGACGGCATGAATGAGTTCGGCATCTGGTGGAAGATCGCCCTGCCCCTGGTCAAGCCGGCCATCGCCGCCCTGGCCATCTTCAACTTTATCGGCAACTGGAACGCCTATCTGTGGCCCCTGATCATCGCCAGCAGCCGGGAATACTACACCCTACCCGTGGGCCTCAGCTTCTTCCGCGGCGAGTCCACCGTGGAGTGGGAAAAAATCATGACCGCGGCCAGCATGGCAACCGTGCCCCTGCTTCTGGTCTTCATCCTGTTCCAACGCCAGATCATCAAGGGCATTGCCCTGACCGGGCTGAAGGGGTAGCATCGCCAGGGCGGGTTGTGGTAAAATGGGGGCAGTCTGAGTCGTCAGGCAATGGTCGAAATCTGTTCATGGAGGTGTGAAATGGCATTAGCCCGCATTGCACGTGTCGAAAATATGGCTGCGTTGATGCTGCCCAAGGGGATTATGGAACAACTGGGTATTGCAATCGGTGATGAATTGGACATTGCCGTGGTTGACAATTCCCTGGTGGCTCGGCGATCTGCCGATGCTGATCAAATTGCCCGAATCGATCCCATTATTGACCGGTTGTTTGCTGAACGGGGCGAGGTTTACGAAGCGCTGGCCAAAGGGGTGGAGTGAGGTAGAGTATGGAATTCCTGCGCAAGGCGACGGTGTTGCACATGCATGCTCGCGGAATCAATCAGTATGGCGGGCTACATGGCCTTCGGGATGATGGCGGACTTGAATCGGCATTGATGGCGGCTGAGAATCGTCTCTATTATGAAGACGCATCGTTAGAAATCTGCGCGGCCACTTATGTATTCCATCTTTGCCAAGCACACGCTTTTCTTGATGGAAATAAACGCATCGCCGCCACTGCGTTTGATGCATTTCTGCGCATGAATGGGGCATATTTAGAAGCAACCAATGCGGAGATTATCGAACTGATCTTCAAAATTGCGTCCAGCGAAATGGAACGAAGGGAAGTGGAAACATTCTTTGTCGATAGAATCCGATATTACCCGTCGTGAGTCGGTTTGGCTCACTTTTGAAATGAGAATCGTTGATGAAATTCCCACACCCCCTCTACAGCCGCACGGTCCTGATCCCCGCCTACGATGACGCCCAGGCCTATCTCTTTGGCCCCATGACCGACGCCCACGAGGCCCACACCATCATGCTGGCCGAGCAGGGCATCATCTCCGCCGAAAACGCCAAGGCCATTCTCGCAGCCGTGGCCGAGATCCGCGCCGATGGCGCCGACGCCCTGGCCTATCAGCCCGGGGTGGAGGACCTCTTCTTCCGCATGGAGACCGCCATCATCCAGCGCACGGGGCCGGACTTCGGCGGCAATTTGCAACTGGCCCGCAGCCGCAACGATCTGGGCCACGCCCTGGCCCGCCAGGCCCTGCGCATGGACATTCTGGCCCTGCACGAAGATCTGCTGGCCCTGCGTCGGGCCGTTCTCGATCTGGCCCAGGCCCACACCGAGACCATCATGCCCGGCTATACCCATACCCAACCGGCCCAGCCTGTCACCTTTGCCCACTATCTGGCCGGGGTGTTGAGCTTCCTGGCCAAGGACACCGCGCGTGTGGCCCAGGCCTACGCCAATATGAACGAATCCCCCCTGGGCGCGGCGGCCTTCACCGGCACGGGCTTTGACATCGACCGGAGCCGGGTGGCCGAGTTGCTGGGCTACGACACAGTCATCCCCAGCACCCAACACTGCATCGGGGCCGGGGACCATCTGACCGACACCGCCTTCGCCGTGCAATCCCTGGCCATCGGCCTGGGTCGGGTGACCAAGGATCTGCTCTTCCTGGCCACCCAGGAGTCCGGCGCGCTCCACATCCACGACAGCTTTAT
>CAZKEX010000456.1:0-3459 GCA_964551895.1 uncultured Caldilineaceae bacterium
ATGCGGCAAGGTTCAGGTCTGGGGCTTAGGTTGGAACAGACCCCATCAAGGTCGCAGATCTAAGTCAGCACGCGCAAGTCACTTTGCCTATGACGGCAACCATCGGCGCAGTAGCGCTCGACAGCGGGCCAGCAACATCTCCCGGGGCATGCCCAAGGCCCAGACCGCATCCACCCCGGCGTACAGGGCATCGATCATCTCGTTGCGGGCATAGCTGCTCATCAACACAACCAGGGGAGCGCGGCTTCCCATGCGAATGCTGGACACCGCGGAGATCGTGCTGGCATCCACCTGGCCAAAGGACTCCAACAAGATCAGATCAAAGTGAGGCAGGTGGTCGTACAGTTTATCGTTCATCGCCAACACCTGCACCGACAGCCCCTCATCTGTAAACATTTGTGACAGGCGCTCAGAATTGCGGTTGACATCTTGGGTCACCCGCACCCAGGCCACCCGGGCGCTGTTCATGTTGGCTTTGTCAGGGGCAAGGGGCGCATCGGTCAGACCAGGGTTCACCGAAGAACCTGTTCCACACTCTGCACTGGCGGGCACGGGCGGTTTGGTGTATGGATCCATGACAGAAGAAGATCTGGAAACAGCGAATGGCCTAGTGATGGGGCGCAACATATAACTAGGTGTTGTCATGGTTTTCTCCTACAACGACGGTGGCAATGGCTTGCAAACCAGGAAATGATTCCTACTCTCTTCCCAGAAAGCCGTTGGGGTCACTCTCCATTTCAAAAATCGTCAGCAAAGCCAACAGACGCACCTTCCCCGCATCTATCCTGATTGACGTGTGAGTCAATTATAGCCATGTACACGCTGACAAACAACAGCCGATCGCTTACCACTAACTGACAATTCTAAGAAAGGATCAACAAAAAGCAGATGATCTGTTGAAAAAACAGGGGTGAAGTCATGTGGATAAAAGAGGTGAGTGGCGTGCATACGTATACGTATGCACGCCACTCACCTCTCTACACTCGTTTATGATTCGATCGACGACTTTTTCTGCGTCTTCGCAGACAGCCTCATCTCCGTAACTACTTGCCCAACCCCTCTTCAAACAGGCGTTAAAGTTGAAAATGCCGCCCGTTGTCCCGAACCACCTTTTGGCGATAGTTGGTAACAAAGGACTGCAACTTCTCCTGCATTTTCTGCCACCCAGGGCTGTTCAGGATCTGCGCCAGCTTTTCCGGGCTGTCCACCACGCCCGCCGTCAAGATTTGCGGACCCTCTCCATAGATGGTATACCAAGCTTCAGACGGCTCGATCCCAAGCCGCATCAGGCCAGGCGCAAACTCCCGCACAATGAACTCGAAATAGGGTTGTTCGCGCCCCATCTTTATGTCCCACATCATCAGCAGTTTGACCATATAGATCGACGGGTCTCCTCTATGCCTGAACGGTCGGAGTCTATCGCAACCTCAAACCATTTATGTCCACACCAGTGCGTCTACGATGAGGATCATTCTGTTGCCACAATACCAGATGCAAAGAGGATTTGCAACTTCCAGCCCTTTTCAGCCAGCTTCAACCCAGCGTGCCCCTGTTCGGCTGAGCTCACGTCGAAGCCCGCCCCGCTCTAGCCGGGTCCATGACCCAGCGGGTTGCCCCAGAAGATCGTGTAGACCCGCCGGGTCACGGACCCGACTAGAGCGCAGCTTTTCTCAGAGTTTTTTATGCAAAGCTGTGCTGGTCTGGTTCATGCTGATCTTGGGGCTGGCCGGGTTGATCTGGCCCCAACCGGCCCTGGCCCAAGCCGTCGCCCCAGGCAACGGCCATCTCTACATCTTGCCCGGCCCCGCAGCGGGGTCGGCTACCGACGCCCGGGTCACCCTGACCACCCACACGGTGGATATGCGCCTGAGCGCGCCGGAGGGTGCGCCAAACGCGGTGACCGCCCCCCTGCCCGCCCAGGTGACCGCGTTCTATCGACTCCAGAACCCCAACCACGCCCCGGCCACCCTGGTTTTGAGCATCGCCCCCCTGGCCGAGGCGGATCTGGGACCCGTGGGCAAGAGCCAAAGCCCGGCCACCAACGTGGTCCTCCAGACCGCCGGGCAGCCCATTGCCCTGCAGCCCAGCCTGGATCGACCGGGCTTTGTCGCCCAGGTCACCCTGCCGGCAGACGGGCGGCTGGATCTGCGTCTGAACTACGACCTGACCCTGGGCAGCGCCGGCAGCGGGGCGGCCCTCACCGCCGTCGCCTATCCCATCTTCCCCCTGAGCCAGTGGCCCGGCGGCCCCAGTAGCCTGCGGGTGAGCCTCTATTTGCCCGCCCTCTATCAGCCCGAAAGCTGGCTGCGCACGGAGCCCGAGGGCTGGACCTTTGACGGCAGCGAACTGCGCTGGCTCTTCGAAGACCGTCTGCCTAGCAGCGCCTTTGCCTTCCAAACCGTCCACCCCGGTCTGTGGCAGGAGATCACCAACGCCCGCCGCCTGGCCGTGCCCGGCGCCCCCGCCGCCGCCTTTTTGGATCTGGCCGGGGCGTTTCGCCAGATCTACACCGCCCCCACCCTGGACGACGCGGATCGGCGTAGCTTCTATGCCCAATCCCTGGCCGCGTTGACCGAGGGGCTGTCCAACGCCCAAGCCGCCGCCGCCCCGACCCAAGATGTGGCGGATCTGCACATGGGGCTGGCGGATCTCTACCGATCCCAGGCCGTGGCCGGGGCGGGGCGGGTGGATTTGGCCTATGTGGACTTGACCATTGCCGCGGTCCAGCACGCCCTGGCCGCGGCCCCCGCCGGCACCCCGGCCCATCCGGCCCAGCAGATGCAGCAATGGCTGCTGGAAAGCCTGCGCCTCAAGCTTGCCCAGGCCCAGGCCCGGCAGGATTGGACCGCAGCCTCGGCCGCAGTGGAGGCCCTGGCCGCTCTGCCCGCAGACCTGGTGGACCCGGCCCTGGTGGCCCAGGAGCGCCGGGCCATTGTGCTGCAACAGGCCATCCAACTGCTCAACCAGGACAACCAGGAGGCCGCCATCGCCCTGGCCGGGCCGGAGATCGCCCGCACGGATCTGGCCCCGCCGCCCCAGGTGGTCAGCTTGATTCGTTCGTGGCAGGTCGGCTTGACCGTGACCGTAGGCACGGGGGCGGGAACCGGAGGTAAGTCGCCCCGCACCACCCTGCGCATGGCCGGACGGGTGGCCCAGGGCCAGGAAGAGGCCGCCCTGGCCGCCGGGCAAAAGCTGGCCGAGTTGTGGGCGGACAGCCAGGCCCAGGTGCAGGCCGAACTGAACACAGACGGCCAGGGGGAAGCCGTGCTGGCGCTGACCTTGCGCCTGCCCGACGCCATCACCGGCCCCAGCATGGCCCCTGTTGCCCTCTTGGCCGGGCCAGAGTGGAATTTGCTGCGCACGGTGTTGAGCCAGGCCACCCCCCAATCCACGATCAACACCGTCGCCCTGTGGCAAGAGGTGGATCTCTCCCAGCGGCTGGATCTGCGCCCGGCCACG
>CAZKEX010000457.1:0-3458 GCA_964551895.1 uncultured Caldilineaceae bacterium
CGCTGCGGTTTCGATACGACCGGAAACTGCCCCGGTCTACTCAACCTGCGCTGGCTCGCGGAAGCGCCCAATGTCCCTAAAAAATGAAACGTGAAACGTGAGACCTTGACGGCATTCACGTTTCACGTTTCATGGTTAACTCGATTCGAACACAGTTCAATCATAGTTGACTGAATTTACAGACCCTTGTCCACAATGTACTTGGCCAGGTCAACAACCCGCACGCTGTAGGCCCATTCGTTGTCGTACCAGGTCACAACCTTGACCAGGTCGCCGTAGAAGGCGGTGAAACCGGCGTCCACAGAGCTGCTGGTGGGGTCGCCCTTGAAGTCAACGCTGACCAGAGGCTCGCGCACGACCTTGAGGATGTTCTTCATGGGGCCGGCGGCCGCGGCGTCAAAGGCGGCCATCAGCTCGGCGGTGGTGCCCGGGCGCTCGACCTGGGCCACGAAGTCCACCACGCTGACCGTGGGGATGGGGACGCGCATGGCCATGCCGTCAAACTTGCCCTTCAGCTCGGGGATGACCAGGGAGACGGCCTTGGCGGCGCCCGTGGTGGTGGGGATGATGCTCTGGGCGGCGGCCCGGGCTCGGCGCAGGTCGCTGTGGACCAGATCCAAGATGCGCTGGTCGTTGGTGTAGGCGTGGACCGTGGTCATCACGCCCTGGACGATGCCAAAGTTATCGTTGACGACCTTGGCGGCCGGGGCCAGGCAGTTGGTGGTGCAGGAGGCGTTGCTGATGATGTGGTGGTTGGCCGCATCGTACTTGTCCTCGTTCACACCCATGACGATGGTGATGTCCTCGCCCTTGGCCGGGGCGCTGATGATCACCTTCTTGGCGCCAGCGGTGATGTGCATGGCGGCCTTCTCCCGAGAGGTAAAGATGCCAGTGCTTTCGACCACGATCTCCACACCCATCTCGGCCCAGGGCAGCCTGCTGGGGTCACGCTCGCTCAACACCCGCACACGGTCGCCGTTGAGGATGATGTCGCCGCCGTCAACCTCGACGGTGCCGGCGAAGGTGCCGTAGTTGGTGTCATACTTGAACAGATGGGCATTGGTGTTCACATCGCTGAGGTCGTTGACGGCGACCAGATCGAATTCGTTGGGATAGCTTTCGAGCAGGGCCTTTGTGACCTGGCGACCGATACGTCCAAAGCCATTGATTGCAATTTTTGTAGCCATGAAACTCTCCTTTATGTGGAAATGTTTAGGGGGTTTGAAATGTTGAATAGCCGATTTTGTTTGTCTCCGCAAGAGGCCCAGGCTGAATGCAAAGGACGCTGGCGGGGCGGTCGAGCCGTGCGGCCACAACAGTGTGGACGCCAAGTTTTTTCTAGTTTTCTTTCCGTCATGCCTATCTGGTGTATTTCAGACACCACACACATGCTATCACCTTTTACGCTTTTTTGCGAATATGCGTGTCCCACAATTTGGCGCAGTTCTGTATTCCTGGGCACGCAAAAATCCTGCCAATATCTCTGGCAGGATTGATCGCTGGGCAGGCCAGTAGAGGCGGGTTAACGACTGTCCAGGTGACTCAGGGTACCTGGAACCGTTGGCATGGTTCTGGTGACCTGGGATTTGGCGACGGTCTTGGTCTGGGATTTGGCCTGCATATCGGTGTGGATTTGGAGGATCTTGGCCGCCAGCTTGGCGGAATCGTGGTGGGTGGGCGATTCCTCGTTGATCAGATCCTCGGTGTAGAGGGTGAAGTCCGTGGGTTGGCCCGGTTTGGGCAGTTCCACCCAAGAGGAGGCGCTGCTGGGCTGTATGTGGGGATGATAGTTGTCGTTGGCCAGCACGGTGGTGAAGGCATCCCCGGCGTGTTTGTGCAGTTGCTCCATATAGTCTGTCACGCCATATCCGTCGGTTTCGCCCGGCTGGTTGGCGACGTTGCAGACAAAGATGCGGCTGGCCTGGGATGACATCACCGCCTGGCGCACAGAGGGGACCAGTAAATTGGGGATCGTGCTGGTGTAGAAGCTCCCCGGCCCGGCGATGATGATGTCCGCGGTCAGGATGGCGCGGATGGCTTCGGGATAGGCCCGTGGCTCCTGGGGGTCCAACTGCACCTGTATCACCCGCCCCCCGGCCGCGGGGATCTGGCTTTCGCCCCGCACATAGAGCCACTCGTCCTGCCCGTCGGACCCTGAACGCATGATTTCGGCGCACAAAACCACATGCTCCAAGGTGCTGGGCAAGACCCGGCCCCGCACGGCCAGCACCCGGCTGCTCTCGGCAATCCCCTGTTCAAAGCTGCCGGTGATGGCGGCCATGGCGGTGATGAACAGATTGCCAAAGCTATGGCCGCCTAACTCGTTCCCCTCGTCGCCCCCGTGCCCATTGACCCCAACTTCTGAGTGACCACCCTGATCCGACGACTTGTTGGATTGGGACGGGAATTGGGCATTGCCAAAACGATATTGGAGAAGATGGGTCATCAGATCTTCGGAATCGCTGAGGGCGGCGATATTGTTGCGGAAATCACCCGGGGGCAACATGCCCATCTGACGGCTGATGCGCCCGGAAGAGCCACCGTCATCCGCCACGGTGACGATGGCGGTGATATGGTCTGTGTGGGCGCGCAGCCCCCGCAGTAAGGTGGGCATGCCCGTGCCCCCGCCGATGGTCACAATGCGCGGTCCCTGGCGACGGACACGGCGTTGGATGATCTGGTCCATCATCTCCAGGTTGTTGGGGGTGGCGCTGGGGGGCAGCAGGGCCAGCACAATGCTGCGGTTGAGATACCAGACACCCAGCCCCACCATCAACATGCCCACGGTCAACAGAATGCTGGCCCGCGCCCAGTTGGGCAGAAAGCTCAGGGCCAACACATGCACAAAATCGGGCAACCGCCCAGAGAGATAGACATCCCCCAGCAAAAGGGTCAACCCCAGCCCATTCAAGGTGATGCCCATGATCAAAAGCAGCAGCCAGCGCTTTACATAGAGACCAGGGCGCAAAAAAGAGAGCCAACGGCTGTGAGCAGATGAATTGACAGGAAATCCAAAATGTATTGGTGGCATAGAGATCATTATAGAGGATTCTCCGCCTTTGCGCAATGGTTTTGGTCTTTGGCCAGCAACTCTCAAATAGAACGCGGATGGCGCGGATTGGGCGGATCAAAACGGATTTTTTGGCTTTAATCCGTTTTGATCCGCCTAATCCGCGCCATCCGCATTCCATTACAGTGGTTTTTACATCCTTCCCGGCCTGGGATACAATCTCTGGTACCGACTTGGCAGATAGGCCCCTATCTCCTGGCCTGACAAATTTCTGCAATCGTTCGCCTCTCCGCCCCCCGCCCTTCCCAACCCTGGGGGAACTGCCCACAACCTGCCCCAGAATTGGGGGCCGGGGGACCGAGAGCTGTGAACGATTGCAAACTCTTTTGCTCAAGGCTCATTGGGATCTTCCGTGGTCCGCGGGCTAGCGCAGGTTGAGTAGACCGGG
>CAZKEX010000458.1:0-3458 GCA_964551895.1 uncultured Caldilineaceae bacterium
ATCCGAAAGAGCGGATACTGAAACGCAGATACTCGGCGCTGAGGGCGTCCGTCAACCACGTTCAACCCTTCGATCCGAAAGAGCGGATACTGAAACAGGCGACCGCGGCCCGCTTGCGCCAGATGATCGAGTTCAACCCTTCGATCCGAAAGAGCGGATACTGAAACTATGAGCAGATGGAGCAGGTTCACAATGGCGACCAGGTTCAACCCTTCGATCCGAAAGAGCGGATACTGAAACACTGCCACCCGTTGCGAGTCAACGAGTAGTGAACGGTTCAACCCTTCGATCCGAAAGAGCGGATACTGAAACAGCCGCACGGCGGGCACAGCGCCGGGCACCGCCAGGTTCAACCCTTCGATCCGAAAGAGCGGATACTGAAACAAGCACGGCAAGCGTGGCCGACGACTTCCAGGCGTGTTCAACCCTTCGATCCGAAAGAGCGGATACTGAAACAGGCAGACACCAGGGCCGTGATGACCAGGGCCACAATGTTCAACCCTTCGATCCGAAAGAGCGGATACTGAAACGATACAAGCGCCAGGCTGTACACATGCGTCTCCGCAGTCCAACCCATCGATCCGAAAGAGCGGATATTGGTACTTGGCCATGGACCGGCCTGCTGGCCCACGTCCACGGGAGATGGTCAGGGGCAGGCCCCGCAGGTTTGCGCCTGTGGCCGCGGGTTGATATGCGGGGCCACAGGAGGCATGGCCCTTTTTAGGTTGACGGGTGAATTGCGCCCGCGTCCGACACCAAAGAGAACGCCCCCGTTATCTCAACGGGGGCGTTTTTTTGGGCAGGAGGCGTACCTTGGTGGGGCTGCTAGACTTGAGGCGTCACGGTCCAGGGGGACCAGGGGGCGCGGCAGGGTTGGCCTTCGGCCAAGAGGAGACCGGGGGTGGGGTCATCGGGCAGGCCCAGGGGCAGGAAGAGGACGGTGGAGATGGTGCTGCTTTCCAGACCGGGGTGATGGGGGCGGTCCGGGTCGGTGATCGGGTGGCGGCAGATGGCGTCCTGGGGCGTGCCGTGGGCGGTCATCATGGCCTTGGCCCAGGCTGGATCGACCTTGCCTGTGTCCGTGCCCAGCGCAGCCAGGATACGGGCACGCCGGGCCAGGGAGTTGCCCTGAAAGATGGGCAGCTCGTTCTCTACCCACTGGTCCGCCAGGGCCGGGGTGACAAAGTGGTTGGCGCTGGAGAGGAAGGGGCCGCCGACCGTCTCAAGGTAGCCGCTCTGGGCATGGCCGCTTTCCCACACGGCCAGATGCCCCCGACTGTCCGCCAGGATCAACGTGCCCGCGCCCATGTGCTGCACGGATCCCAGATAGTCCAGGGCCGAGCGGGTGGTGTCGTGATGCTGCAGGACCTCCCGCATCAACGAAAAGCGGGGCAGACCGGGGCCGATATCCCGTGACAGCACGTGGGTGTCGGCGATGGCCAACCCCCGCTCGTTGATGCCAGAGCTATAGACATGGGGGCTGCCTGCGCTGCCCAGGCTGAGGAAAGCATAGCCCACATCCGGCCTGACCCAGGTCAGACATTGCAGAGGCAGATGGTCCTGGTGAAAGTCACGGTTTTTGGCCAGGATCGGGCGGCCATCCGCCGTGGCCGGGCCGGACGCCGCCCAGGTGGTGCAGCCGTCGATCTGGGCCTGGACGAGTCCGCCGCTGACCTTGTGCAGATCCGTCAGATATGAACTGAGGGTGTAGCGCACCATCTCCCCCACGGGCAGGGCCAGGCCCTCGGCCAGACCGGCCAAAAAGTCCAACAGGGGCCGGTCCATCTCCTCCAAGGCTTGGTGGGCGGCCAGCAGGGCCTGGGAACGGTTCGCCCCCAGGGTTTGCAGCAAGGCCAGGCGCGAGGCGATCACCTCCTGGAGCATGGGCCTCACTGCCTGCACCTGACGTGCGTGCTGACGCCCCATGTCGAAGGCGGTTCCGTGCAGGGTGAGAAGCAGATCGGGCATGGCGCAGGCTCCTAGGGAGTGTCCAGAGAGATGGGTTTGACCGTCGGATTGTCGTCGTATAGCCAGCAGGCGACCTGTTGTTCCCCCACCTGAAAGGTCGGCGGGTACTCTTCTTCGCAGATCTGGCCCTTTTTGGCAAAACAGCGGGGATGGAACGGGCAGCCGGTGGGCGGGTTGATGGGGCTGGGCACGCCGCCCTGGAGCAAAATACGGGTGCGACGGGCCGATTTGTCCACCACGGGCACCGCGGCCAAGAGGGCCTGGGTGTACGGGTGCAGAGGGTTGCGGAAGAGATCTTCTGTCAGCCCCAACTCGACGATGTGACCCAAATACATCACCGCCAGCCGGTCGCTGATGTGGTAGATCACGCTCAGATCGTGGGCGATGAAGAGGAAGGTGAGGTTGAACTCCTCCTGCAGCTCCTCCAACAGATTGATCACCTGGGCCTGGATGGAGACATCCAAACTGGAGACCGGCTCGTCGGCCACGATGAACTGGGGGCGCATGGCCAAGGCCCGGGCGATGCCGATGCGCTGGCGCTGGCCGCCGCTGAACTGGTGGGGATAGCGGTCCACATGCCGGGGGTTGAGGCCCACCCGGGCCAGCAACTCCTGGATCTCCCCTTCAATCGCCACCGCGCCCCGCACCCCCCTGGCCCGCAGGGGCACACTGACGATCTCCCGCACGGTCTTGCGGGGGTTGAGGGAGGAATAGGGGTTCTGGAAGATGATCTGGCTCAGGTGATAGTAGGGAATGGGTTTGGCCGGCTGGCCGTCCAGGGCCAGGGTGACGTGGTTGTCGATCACCGGTTGGCCTCGAAAGCGTAGTTCCCCCGCGGTGGGCGGGTGCAGCAGGGTGAGGACCCGGCCCAGGGTCGTCTTGCCGCAGCCGCTCTCCCCCACCAAGCCCAGGGTCTCCCCGGCCCACACAGAGATGTCCACGCCATCCACGGCCCGCACCTGTTGCACCTTGCGCCCGGTCAGCAGGCGGGCGATCAGGCTGGGGCGGATGGGAAAATGTTTGACCGTTCCCAGACTTTCGATCAGGGGCGGGGCACTCCGATCAACCGTTGGCATGGTGGGCGCTCTCCTGCTCTTTGGGCAATTGATAGTCGGTCAGACGCAGACAGCGGGCCATGTGGACCTCGCCGCTGCGGGCGACGGACGAGCTGACGGCGCCGCCCTGCACGGGCAGCAGACGGAAGAAGCCTTCGCTGCACACAGGCTTGGCATAGGGGCAGCGGGGGGCAAAGGCGCAGCCGGTCGGCAGATCCGCCAGATCCGGCACGTTGCCCACAATGGGCTGGATGGCGCGGCGTTGGCTGATGTCCGGGATGCAGCGCAGCAGCCCCTCGGTGTAGGGGTGCTGGGGGTTCTCGATCACGTCGTCCGTGCGCCCGATCTCCACGATGCGCCCGGCGTACATGACCGCGATGTGGTCGCAGAACTCCGCGGCCAGCCCCAGATCGTGGGTGACCAAAATGATGGCCG
>CAZKEX010000459.1:0-3454 GCA_964551895.1 uncultured Caldilineaceae bacterium
TTGGGTTGAGGATGACGACCTCCTCGACATCGACCTCACCGCGCCCGACCCAATCCCCAATCCCCAATCCCCAATCCCCTGGACCCACGGCTTCGGCCTCGCCCTCCTCGCCCCCCTCTTCGTCGCCATCATCGGCAACCTGGATGGGTTGGGGCAGATTTTGCGCAGGTTGGCCGAGCGGGGGACCACGGACTTTCAGAGCGCCATCCCCTTGCTGGAGACGGCGGTGCGGGCGGCGTCGGGCTTTTGGCGGGTGATCACCACCCCGGAGACCCTGGGCGGCTACAATTTCTGGGACCCCAGCCGGGTGCTGCCGGCCACCATCAACGAGTTCCCCTATTGGAGCTTCCTCTTCGCCGACCTGCACCCCCACATGATCGGCATCCCCTTCACCGTACTCTTCTTGGCCCTGGCCCTGGCGTTGATCCGCAGCTACGATGTGGATTGGCGCAGCAACTGGCGGCAGGGCGTGGGCTTGCTGATCGCCTTCAGCCTGGTGCTGGGCACACTGGCCTCGGTCAACCTGTGGGAGCTGCCCACCTACTTCGGCCTGGGCGTGCTGGCCTTCCTGGTCAGCCAACACCGGGGCCGGGGACGTATCAACCTGCCCATCACCGTGGCCGTGATCGTCGCTTTCCTGGCCGGGACGTTCCTGCTCTTCCTGCCCTTCTTCACTACCTACGAAAACGTCGGCGCGTCCGGCGTGGGCTTGGTGCGGGGGCCGGACGATCTGGGCAAATGGCTGCTGATTTGGGGCTTCTTCGGCGCAATCTTCGTGGTCTGGCTCTGGGGGGCATTGACCCGCCCGGCCCGACTTGGGGACGCTCCGCCCACGGGCCTTGAGCGCTGGACAGCCTTGGCTTTCGGCCAATACGACCGCCTGCCCCGCTTCCTCGCCCTCACCCGGCGGCTGACCCGGCCCGATCTCGGTCTGCTGCTGGGCGGCTTTGTGGTGACGGCCACCGTCCTCGCCGCCTTGGCCGCCTTTGTCCTGGGCTGGACCGTCCTCGGCCTCTGTCTGCTGCCCCTTGGCCTCACCTTCGTCCTCCTCTGGCGGCGGGGTCAGGCCGCGGACCCCGGCGAGCTCTTTGTCAACACAGTCATGGTCACCGGCCTGGCCCTGCTGGCCGGCACCCAGATCATCTTCCTCAAAGACTTCCTCCAAGGCGGCGACTGGTACCGCATGAACACCCTCTTCAAGTTCTTCATCCAAGTCTGGGTGCTTTGGGGGATCGGCGGGGCGATTGCGATTGGGCGAATGGCGAATGGCGAACGGCAAATGGCGAATGGCGCTCGACGCCGACCATTAAAACTTTTCAATTTTCAATTCTCAATTCTCACTTTGCTCTTCCTCGCCACCCTCGCCTATCCCCTGATCGGCACCCCGGCTCGTTTGGACCAGCGCATGGTGGGCTGGCGGCCCGACTTCGGCACCTTGGACGGCATGGACTACATGCGTCAGGGCAGCTACACCTGGCCCGACGGCAGCAACTTGATCCAACTCCACGACGACTGGGAGGCCATCCGCTGGCTGCTGGCCACTGTGCGGGGCAACGGCGTGATCGTGGAGTCCGCGGAGATCGACTACTATCGGGCCGGGGGCACACGAGCCGCCACCTTCACCGGTCTGAGTACGCCCGTGGGCATGCACAAAAACGAACAGCGTAGCGGTGACCAGGTCGGCCAGCGCCAGGGACTGCTCAACGAATTTTGGAACACCCCAGACCCCGCCCGCACCCAAGCCCTGATCGTCGAACTGGACGTGGCCCTGATCTACGTGGGCCAGTTGGAGCAGTACAAACATCCCCAAGGCACGGCCAAGCTGGCCCAAATGGCCGACACCGGTACCCTCATCGCCGTCTATCGCAACGACAGCGTGATCATCTACGCCGTCCCCGGCAAGATGGTGCAGGGGGAGGACGGGCTCTACTATTTTCGATGAGCGGGTGGGGCTGAGAGATTGAGAGATTGGGAGATTAAGAGATTGGGCTTGCACCAAGCAAAATCTCCCAATCTCCCAATCCCCTAATCTCCCCTTCACCCCACCATAATCTCCACCACCCAAAATAAAAATTCCCAATTCTCAACTTTCAATTCTCAATTATGATCATTTCCTGGTACCTGATCGTCCAACTCATCACCCTCCTCACCCTGCCCCTGGCGGCCCGGGTCTTTGGCAACCTGCCGGACCGGGGATACGCCTTCGCCAAGAGCCTGGGCATCCTGCTCGTCGGCGTCACCCTGTGGCTGGGGACCAGTTACGGCCTCCTCCGCAACGACACCGGCGGCGCGTGGATGGCCCTTGTCCTCGTCGCCGCCCTCAGCGCCTGGGCGGGCTGGCCTCTGCTCTGCGCTCTCGTCACGCGCCAATCCAAAATCAAAAATCCAAAATCCAAAATCGGATACATTGTCGCTGTCGAACTCCTCTTCGCCCTCGCCTTCTTCGGCTGGGCCTATGTGCGTGCCCACGACCCCGCGGTCAACCACACCGAGCAGCCCATGGACCTCATGTTCATGAACGGCATCTTCAACAGCCCCACCTTCCCGCCCAAGGACCCGTGGCTGGCCGGGTACGCCATCAGCTACTACTATTTGGGCTATTGGCTGGTGGTCACCCTGGGGCGGCTGGCCGGAGCGCTACCCGAAGTGGCGTACAATTTGGGGCAGGCGTGTTGGTATGGGCTGCTCTTGGTGGGCAGTTTCGGGGTTGGGGCGAACCTGTGGATGGCGGGGGAAGGGAAGGCAAAAGGCAAAAGGCAAAGTGCAAAAGACAAAAGTGAGCCTGGCGACCATTTTCAATTTTCAATTTTCAATTTTCAATTTTCAATTCTCCCCGGCCTCTTGTCCGCCCTGGCCGTGGGGGTGATCGGCAACTTGCAGGGGATCTGGGAATGGCTCTACGCCAACGGTGTCAACGTCAGCGGCCCAGCGGCCTTTTTCAAAGTGCGCAACTTCCCGGCGGAGGCCGCGGTAACCCACAACTGGTTCATCGCCACGGACTGGTGGTGGTGGCGCAGCAGCCGGGTGATCTCCGACATGGACCTGATGGGCAACCATCTGGAGGTGATCGATGAGTTCCCCATGTTCAGCTATCTCCTGGGGGACAACCATCCCCATGTGCTGGCCATGCCCTTTGTGATCTTGGCGATTGGGTTGGCGCTCAACTTGTTCCTTTCGAGGGGCGAGGGGCGAGATTGGGAGATTGGGAGATTGGGAGATTGGGTGGGGCGGTTGCTCGACATAATGTCGGGAAGTTGGATCGGCGTGGGGGTGGCCGTGGTGGTTGTGGGCAGTTTGATCCCGCTCAACACCTGGGACTTTCCGCCCTATTGGCTGTTGCTGGGACTGGCGGCGCTCTTTGCCGTAACTCGACGATCCGGCGTGGGAGACGGATTGAAAGTGGGCGGGCTGCTCTTTGGCGGACTGCTGATCGGGGCCATCGCCCTCTATTTCC
>CAZKEX010000460.1:0-3437 GCA_964551895.1 uncultured Caldilineaceae bacterium
GTGCATTGTCCATTGTGCATTGTGCATTTCTCACACCGCTGCCACCGCGCCGCCCCGGCGGGGATCTCCGGCGGCCATGGGGGTTCCCCCGGCCAGGGCCACGGCGTGGGCGCCGCCGAAGTACATGTTGCGGTCGGGCCATTGGACTACATTGTAGCCCCTCGCCCGCATTGCGTCTACTGTGGATTGAGGGATGCCACCCTCGATCTGGAGGGTGTTTTGCTCGAAATGGATGCGGGGGGCGTTGACCGCGGCGGTCAGGGGCAGGCCGAAGTCGAGGACGTTGCTGATCACTTGCAGGATGGCCGAGCGGATGCGGCTGCTGCCCCCGCTGCCCACGGCCAGGATGGGCGCGCCCTCTCGCAGGACGATGGCCGGGCTCATCATGGTGGTGAGCCGGGCGCCCGGGGCCAGGCGGTGAAAGCCATCCGGGTGCAGGTCGATCTCCCCCAGCATGTTGTTGAGACAGACCCCGGTCTCCCCCACCACAAAGCCAGCGTTCTCCCCCGCCGAGGTGGTGACCGCGGCGATCAGCCCGTCGTTGTCCACCACGCTGATGTGGGTGGTCTCTTGGTGGCCGTTGGGGTGAGCCGGGTCCGGAGGCATGGGCGCGCCGGCCAGGGCGGCCCGCAAGGCGCTGGCATATTCGGCCACATGGGCTGGGTCCAAAAAGGCGCGGATGCGGGCGATGTCCGGGCCGGGGGTGCGCGCCCAGGTTTGGCGGGCCAGGTTGGCCTGGCGCATGGTCTCTGTCAAGATGCGCAGATGGGCCGGGCTGTTGTGGCCAAGGGGGGCCAGATCCAATCCATCCAACAGACCCAGGGCAAAAGCGATCAGCGCCCCGCCGCCGGAAGAGGGGGGCGGCAGCAAGACGGTGTGGGACCGATAGTCCACGGCGATGGGGGGCAGGGTATGCACCGTATAGTCAGCCAGATCCGCCCGGGTGATCAGGCCGCCGTGGGCCGCCTGATCCGCCAGGATGGCCTGGGCCACGGCCCCGGTGGCAAAGAGATCCGGCCCTTCTTTCCCCAGCCGCTCCAGGGTGTCGGCCAGTTCGGGCAGGAGAATGGCATCCCCGGCCCGGATCATGGGGCCGTGGGGGGCGTAGAGTTTGGCCAGGCCAGGGGTGTCGGTGAAGATGTTGGCGAGCAGACCGGCCACAAAATCCAGGCCAGGGGAGAGGGTGGCCCCGTTGCGGGCCAGATCGATGGCGGGGTGGAGAAGCTGGGCCAGGGGCAGGCGTCCCCGGTCCTGGGCCATGCGGCAGAGACCGGCCACCACCCCGGGCACGGCCACGCTGGCCCGGCCAATGTGGAAGGACTGGGTGGTCGGCCCAAAGTCCAGGATGATCTCCCGGAAGTCGGCGTTGGGGGCGAGAGTGCCGGAGGGCATGGCGCTGAAAAAATCATAGGCCGTGGCCCCGGCGAGGGGATCATGCACCAGCCCCACGCCGCCGCCGCCGATGTTGACCAGCACACTTTCGGCCACAAAGGAGGCAAAGGCCGCGGCCACCACCCCATCCACCGCGTTGCCGCCCTGGGCCAGGATGGTTGCGCCAGCGGCGGCGGTTTGGCTGTCTCCGGCTGCGATCACGCCACCCATTGGTTACTCCTTAAAAAGTCAAAAGGCAAAGTGCAAAAGGCAAAAGGATCGGGTTGGGTGAGGGGTTTGCTCTGATGAAAGGATCGGGTTAAGTGCTTGGTTTGTCTCGACGAGAGGATCGGGTTCAACGTTTGGTGGATCAATACCACGATTTTTGCCTTTTGCACTTTGCCTTTTGCCTTTTGCCTTTTTTAGACCACAACAGCCCGGTCATAGTTGTGCAGCAGCTTCTTCAAAAAGAAGGCGGGCATATAGTGCATCTCCCAGCGCTGCTCCATGCCGGGGAGGATAGTCTGTTGGTAGATCAGGGCGTTGTGGATGGCGGCCAGGGGGCGGGCCAGCTCGAACGCCTCGATCAGCTCTTTCATGGGGGCATAGACGGTCCACGGCCCCAAATAGGCGTTGCGCAGCCGCTCCCGCAGTTTGGGCACATCGGACAGATAGCCTTCCATCTCCACAATGTCGTCAAAGAGGCTGAGGCTGAAAAAGGGGTGGGCGATGGAGCAGTCGGACCAGTCGATAAAGACCGGGTGGCTGGAGGGCGCGGACGGCTGGCTAAGCGGGGGGCGTCGGCTGTTTTGGGGCGGGGCAGGCGGCTCATGGTCCACGATCAGCACCTGGCCGGGCCAGAAGTCCCCATGTTCCAGGGTTTGGGGCAGCTTGATCTCGGCCAGACGCCGGGCCTTGATGCCCAGGGCAGGCAGCATGGCCCGGATGGTCGCCCGATCCTCGTCCCCCAACCCGGCGGGGCGGCTGGGCAGAAGGAGCCCGGCATCGTCCAAAAGTTGGGCCATTTGGTCGGGCATTTGGGCCAGATCCCGCTGGGGACAGCCCAGCTCCACCAATCGCTCCACCCGGCCGGCCAGGTCGATCTGGATCAGGGCGAAGGTGCGCAGGGCGCTCTCCCAGATGGCGATGTCCTGGCGCTGGGTCAGGCTGACGCCATCCACCTGGGCCATGAGAAACCAGGGCAGCCGGGGGTGGCGGGCCAGCACCGTGGGGATATGTTGGGGATAGCGGGCGGCCAAAGCGTGGGTGATGGCGGGTTCGTGGGCAAAGATCGGGGGTACGGCCTTGAAATAGACCGGTCCGCCGTCGGTTTCGGCCCGCAACAGGCAAGATCGCTGCCATACGCGCACTTGCACCACAGGGCTGCTCAGGCTGCGGCCCATCTGGGCCAGGGCCAGGGTCATCCAGCTCTCGGCCTGGGCAAACCAGCCGGGCTCATACCAGGCGGCCCGGTTGGGTTGGGTCTCCTGGGGTTGGCGAAAGTCGAGCCAATCGCACAGGGCCGGGGTCAGTTCCGGCTGGGCCAGGGAGATGGCGTCCAGATCTCCGGCGTCTGCCCAGCGGGCGCCCGGCGGCAGGGGCCACTGGGCATCCTGGCTTTCCAGGGCATAGCTGCTGGACACCCGATCCTGGGTCGGGTCGTAGGTTGTGTCCAGACAGCGCAGGGTGGTGGCCCGCAGGCCCAGCATCTCCATCACCGCGGCGTTGATGTGGGCCACCTCTTGCCAGAAATGGCGCTCTTTGTGGCGAAACCAGGGCAGGGTCCACCCGTCTCCCTTGGGCAAGAGCAACAGCCGCTCCTCCGCCGGGTGACGGATGAGGAGGGAGTATTCGTAGGTGACGGATGAATGGGTGGAACTGGGAATTGTGGTCACTGGTGGTTTGTTGGTTGGTTGGTTGGTTGGTTTGTTGATTGGTTGATTGGTTGATTTGAGATTGGGTAAGGGTACCTGGATTGGGGGGAAAACCAAAATTTGGGGTTGGTTCATCGCGGCTTACCAATTTCGGCAGATCGTAGGTGCGGTTTTCAACCGCACAGGTTCCAT
>CAZKEX010000461.1:0-3434 GCA_964551895.1 uncultured Caldilineaceae bacterium
GGCCGCGGACGTGCTGGCCGGGTACGGGTTCACCAACACCCATACCCTGCTGACCATGCGGTACAAGTTGACGGCGATGTGATGGGTAACGAGTGATGGGTAACGAGTAATTTTGCGTGGTTGGGTAGATCTTGCCGACAGAGATCATCCATCCGCGGCGCATTTTCAATTTTCGATTCTCAAATTTCAATTTTCAATCAATTCTGTGTTTCCAAGGAGAACCACCCTATGAGACTACTAATGCGCTTGGTGATCAACGCGGCGGCGCTGTGGGTGGCCGCGGGACTGGTTGACGGCATCCGTCTGCCCGGCGAGGGAGGCGGCGTTGACGTGGGCACGCTGCTGATCGTAGCCCTGATCTTCGGCGTGATCAATGCGTTGATCAAACCCGTGGTCAAGCTGGTCACCTGCCCGGCCTACATCGTCACCTTGGGCCTCTTCACCTTTATCGTCAATGCCGGCATGTTGCTGTTGACCAGCTACATCGCCGGTCCCCGCTTCACCGTGGACGGCTTCTGGCCAGCCCTGTGGGGCGGCATCATCATCAGCATCGTCAGCACCCTGCTCAGCGTCTTCGTCTCGGATGAGGACGACAAGAAGTGGCGAGACTAAAAATGACTCTGCTGCAAAAAGCCATTTAACCGCCGAGGACACAGAGATTTCGCAGAGAACGCAGAGGAAAAAATCTTGCTTTTCTTTGCGTTCTTGGCGTCTTTGCGGTGAATTTGACCTTTTTGCAGCAGAGTCAAAAATGGAAAATAGGGAAGTTTTAATGGATAGGTGCATGACGCGTCAGAGGCTACAAGCGCCCGCCAATTAAAACTTCCCCATTCTCAAATTTCGATTCTCAATTAACTCGGCCCACCCCCGGCATGGGTGAACATCTCATTCACCTCCGCGGCCACGGCGGCGGGGGGTTTGGCGGCCAACAGGTCGTCGAAGAGGGGGAGCTTGCCCGTGCGGGCGGCGTTGTCGGCGTAGAGGAACATGGCCGCGGACCAGGCCTGGCGGCCAAAGCCCATGGGATGGCCGCTGCGCCCGTGCATCCACTCGTTGAACTCCCAGGGCTCGTCGATGCCCTGGTGGTTGGCCTTGGCCAGGCTGAGTAGCAATTTGTCCGCCTCGCTCTGCCAGCCGTGGCGGACCAGGGCGGCCACGTGGAAGCCGCCGATCATGGGCCAGATGCCGCCGTTGTGGTATTGATGGGGCAGGTTGAGGTTGCGGCTGCGGAAATAGTCCCGCCAGCCACTCTCTCCGGGGAAGATGGGGGGATAGATGGCCTTGGTGGGATAGGGTTCGGCCATGCCCACCTGGCTCAGATAGCGCAAAATGTGTTCTGTGCGGTGACCGTCGGCAATGCCGGTGAGGACGGCCAGCAGGTTGCCCAGGCTGTCGCACCAATCCCCATACTCCCGGAAAGCCACCCAGGGCATGTAAAAGGGCCGGCTGGAAATGGTGCCCATATTATGGTAAACCATAAACCATTCCAGGCGGATGGCCTTGAGCCGCTCCAAATGCTCGGCGAAATGGTCGGCCACCCAACAGCGGTCGATCCACATCAGCAGGTTGAGCCGCTCGTGAACCCCAAAGGCGTCGATATCCGGCAGGTGAAACTGCTCTGGAATTTGGGGCAGGGCCGCGGCCATCTCCTGGTGGGCCAGGATGGCGGCGTAGTAAAGCACGTTGTCATAGAGTACGTTGTAGCGCACGGACATCAGGTCCATCCAATCCCCGGCCTCGGGGATCTCCAAGAGCCCGCACTCGTTCATGTCCTGATATTCCAGCCAGACCAAGGCCCGATCCAGCTTGGGCCAATGGGCGGCCAGAAAAGCCGTGTCCCCGGTCAATTTCAAATGCAGATAGTGGCCCAGGATGAACCACAGATTGGCGTCCGCGGCCCCGGCGTTCTCCGTACTCACATGGCCCGTGTCCGGGTTGACGTTGAGCTGGATCAGCCCCCGGTTAGACTGATACGCGCCCATTGTCTCCAACGAAGCCCGGCCCGCGCCGATCAGCGTGGCATCCCCCGTGGCCGCCGCGCCCAAAAAGGTGATGATGCAATCTCGGGACCAGATCTGCGGATAGCCCGCGGCCAGCCCGGACGCCCGAAAGCCATGGGGCGTCACACACTGGTGCAAGATCTCCGTGGCCCGCTTGCGTCCTTCGGAGATGAGTTGGGTGGGTTTCATGGGAGTCTCCAGACAATGAGTAAGGAGTAATGAGTAGCGTGTGTTGCGAAAAATTCATGCTCGATACACGCCACTCATTACTCCTTACTCATTTCTCACTATCGTTTTGCGCAAATACGCATGCGCCGCGGCCAAGAGCAACAAAATCTCCCCCGCGTTCCACCAGAAGTGGATGTCGATGCGGCTGAGGGTGGTGAGGCCGGGGATGCGTCCGCAGATGGCGCTGTTGGCCAGCCAGCCGTCCCGGCCCAAAATGCCCGGCAATCCCTGGGCGGAGACCACTTCCTTGGGGATGCCCAGGGCGATCAGTTCCTGCTTGACCATGAGGTAGCGGTACATCATGTAGCTGTGTTCCAGGCTGTGCAGAACGGCCCAGGTGATCAGCATCCAGGCCCAAGGGTTGCGCATGCGCCCCTTCCACATCACAAAGATCACCACGGCCACCACAGACCAGTTCCAAATAAAGTGTACCCACTCCGTGTTGGCCGCGGAGAGCAGCCCGCTGGAGCGGAAGGGCGGCCAGTTGAGTACGTGATACTGCACCATCTGCACCCCATGCTCGATGGTGTGGAAGCCCTGCATGGCCAGCAGAATGCTCAACACCGCGGTGGCCACGCCGTAGCGACGGATATCGTCCCGCCACTTCAGCACGCCGGGGACCAGCACGATGCCCAGAAAGATGGTCACCGCGCCCCAGGTGGGCAACCCCACCTGCCACACAGCGATCCCCCAGGCCACCAGCCCCAGGGCAGAGGCCCACAACACCATCCCCGTGCGCTCACGAGGGTGCAGCAGGGCGACGATAGGCGATTGGGTCAAGTTGAAAGAACGTAGGCTCATGGTGGGTCTCCTAGGCGGGAACTAAATCAGGTCGCACACTGTCCACGTCGATATGGGTCAGAAAATACTCATCACCGCCCGAACTGCGGACCGCATCCAAATAGGACTGCACCCCGCGGGGGTGGGGCAGGGGGTCGCCGTCTTCGATCAGGGATTCCAGATGAAAGGCCAGCCCCTCCTTCATATTGACGAGGGTCTCCTCCATGCTGTCACCCGTGGCGACGCATCCGGGCACGTCGGGAGAGTAGGCGGAGAAGTTGGCTTCTCCTTTTTCAAGCACTATCAGCAAGTTTAACACATCTCGAACTTTCATGGAACGTCCTTTCAGAATGGTTAATGGTTAATGGTTGATGGTTAATGGTTAATGGTTAATGGTTAATGGTTAATGGTTGATGGTTAATTTTT
>CAZKEX010000462.1:0-3388 GCA_964551895.1 uncultured Caldilineaceae bacterium
CCTCGCCCGTGGCGATCTCCATCACATAGGTGTCAAAATCCACCCCGTTGCGCCCGTTGGACGCATAGACAATGCGCGCCCCATCCTTGCTAAAGGCCCCAAAGCGGTGGATGGCATCGTCGTCCGTGGTCAACCGGCGCACGTCGTGCCCGGCCCGGTCGTCCCCACCAAAGTTGGTGATGAGATAAAATTGCTGGCGCTCGTTGCCCCCCACGTCCCCCACGGCGATCAAATGGGAAACCACAGAAGATCCATGCAGCTCCCAGACTTTGTCTTCAAAAAAAGAGAGCTGTTGCGGCCAGCCGCCACCATTCATCGGCGCGGCCCACACCTGGTAGCTGCCGGTGATGTCGCTGAGAAAGGCCACCCGGGCCCCGTCCGGCGACAGGACCGGGGTGGTGGCGCTGCGGATGTTGAGATAGCGGGCAAAATCAATGGGCATGAGATTAGGTCTCCTTTTTGGGTTAAGCTTTTTCCGACAATTCCATCCAGCGGTCCATAACCTGGTCCAACTTGCTCTCCACCTGGCTCAATTCGTCCGCCAGGCTCTGCATACTGGCATAATCGCTGCCGATGGCGTTGATCTGGCCTTGCAGGTCGGCCTTGCGGCTTTCCATCTCTTCAATATAGTTTTCGATCTGGGCCAGTTCTCGCTCTTCTTTCCAAGAAAGACGGGCCGGTTTGGTGGGGGACGGATCGCCGTTTGGCGTAGTTTTCGGGGTGGGGGACAGGGGGGGCGTCGACGACTTGGCTGCTTCGGCCTGGGCCATCAGCCGTTGGAAGGTCTCGTAGGGTGCAGGGTAGCGGGGGCTGATGACGCCCTGGTCAAAGTTGACCAGGAAATCCACCGTGCGGTCCAAAAAGTAGCGGTCATGGCTGACCACGACCAGGGCGCCGGTGAAGTTGTCCAGAAACTCCTCCAACACGGTCAGGGTTTGGATGTCCAGATCGTTGGTCGGCTCGTCCAAAAAGAGCACGTTGGGCTGGTGGATCAGGGTGCGCAGCAGATAAAGCCGCCGCTTCTCCCCGCCGCTGAGGGCGGCGATGGTCCCCCACTGGGTCTTGCGGTCAAAGAGGAACCACTCCAACATCTGGGCCGCCTCCATGATCTCCCCGTCCACGGTGCGGATCAGGGGGGCCTCGTCGTGGATAAACTTGATCAGGGTCTTGGCGGGGTCCAGATCCTGGCTGCGCTGGTCGAAGTAGCCCAACTGCAC
The DNA here is from genome assembly GCA_964551895.1 of uncultured Caldilineaceae bacterium. Lineage (GTDB taxonomy): Bacteria > Chloroflexota > Anaerolineae > Caldilineales > Caldilineaceae > JAGNDO01. Next base: position 1,218 of record CAZKEX010000462.1, read on the forward strand.
CGTGTCGCCCCAGTCCAGCACCCCGGCGTCGGCCTGGGTTTTGCCGGCCAAAATATCCAAAAAGGTACTCTTCCCCGCGCCGTTGGGGCCGATGATGCCGATGCGGTCCCCTGGGTTCAGTTGAAAATCCAGCCCTTCGAAGAGGGTGAGATCGCCGTAGCGCTTGGTCAGCCCGGTGGCAAAGAGTACCTTCTTGCCCAGGCGTCGGGTGGCCAGGGCCAGGGAGACGCTCTCCTCCCCCCGGTCACGGGCCAGGGTCTGCAACGCCTCCACCCGCTGTTTGCGCGCCTTCTGCTTGGTGGATCGGGCCATTGCGCCCCGGCGCAGCCAGGCCAGCTCCCGGCGCAACAGGCTTTGGTGTTTGGCCTCGTCCGCGGCCAGGCGGTCGTGGCGTTCCTCCCGGTGTTCCAGATAGCGGGTATAGCTGCCCGCATAGCTGACCAACTTGCGCCGGTCCAGCTCCACAATCCGGTTGACCACCCGGTCCAAAAAGTAGCGGTCATGGGTCACCAGCAACAGCGCCCCCGGCTCCGTGGCCAGATAGTCCTCCAGCCAGGCCACGGTATCGGCGTCGATATGGTTGGTCGGCTCGTCCAGAATCAGCAGATCCGCCCGGTCGATCAGCGCCCTGGCCAGGGCCACCCGCTTGCGCTGCCCGCCGCTGAGGATGCGCACCGGGACCTCGAAATCATCGATCCCCAGCTTGGTCAGGATGGCCTTGGCGTTGGCCTCCGCGACCCAGCCGCCCATGCGGTCCATCTCCGCCGAGAGGGCGGCCAGCACCTGGACGGCCGTGGCGTCCTCCGGGTGACGGTGCAGCCGATCCGCGGCCCGCTCGTACTCCCGCAGCAGACGCATCTGGGGCGAATCGCTGCGGAAGATGGTCTCCAGCACGCTCAGATCGTCGGCCAAGACCGGGTCCTGGGCCAGGAATTCAACCCGCACCTTGCCCCGCACGGTCACCGAGCCGGTGTCCGGCAGCTCCATCCCCGCCACCAGGCGCAACAACGTACTCTTGCCGCTGCCGTTGACCCCGATCAGGCCGATGCGGTCGCCGTCCTGGATCATGAGATCTACGTGGTCCAACAACAGGCGTTCGCTGTATTGTTTTGAAACATCGGTCAGGGTGACAAGAGACATGGGATTTTCGGATTTCAGGCAACTGTTCGGTCAGGAAAAAAATAGGCCACAGATTGAACGGATTGAACGGATTTCCACTGATTTACAGACGAAAATCCGTTTTTAATCCGTCGCATCCGTTCGATCCGTGTTCTATTTTTCCCTGACCGATTCGAATTTGGATTGGGTGGTGCGAGAGAAGTTTACCACAGGTTGGCGGGAAGCGGCGGGGTGTTTTCGTTTCGTTATATCACGGGCTGTGGGGCCGTCCCTAAAAAACCTATTTGACAATTACAAAAAACATAGCTATAACTGCAATTGTAATACAACTTTCTTTTTCATGCAGGTTCATTTCTTCAAAAGGGGAAAACTATGGCAAAAAACGTTGTTGAGTTCATCGGTACATTTTTCCTTGTCTTCACCATCGGCATGGTCATTCTCGATCCCGGTGTGCCGGCGGGCTTTGCGCCCATCGCCATCGGCACCGTGCTGGCGGTGATGATCTTCGCCGGGGGGCACGTCTCCGGCGGCCACTTCAACCCGGCGGTGACGCTGGGCGTCTTCCTGCGGGAGAAGACCTTCAGCATGGGTGACGCCATCGGCTACTGGGTGGCCCAGATCGTCGGCGGTATTGTGGCGGCCCTGATCGTCATGTACCTGAAAGGCGGCAGTGGGGGCGGCATGAGTGTTGAGGTGGTCCCGGCATTGCTGGCCGAGTTCATCTTCACCTTTGCCCTGGTCTATGTGGTGCTGAACGTGGCCACGGCCAAGGGCACCAGCGGCAACTCCTTCTACGGCTGGGCCATCGGCTCCACCGTGCTGGTGGGCGCGTACGCCGTGGGCGGCATCTCCGGCGGGGCCTTCAACCCGGCCGTGGCCATCGGCGCCTCCCTCATGGGCGCGCTCAGTTGGGGCAACATCTGGATCTACCTGGTCGCCAACCTGCTCGGCGGGGCCGCGGCCGCGTACGCGTTCAAGTACACGCATCCGGGGGAGTAGGGTGAGGGGGTGACAGGGTGAGGGGGTGACAGGGTGAGGGGGTGACAGGGTGA
>CAZKEX010000463.1:0-3387 GCA_964551895.1 uncultured Caldilineaceae bacterium
TGCGTAGTACATTTTGTGTCTCCTTTGGTGGTTGTTTCTGGCGTCTCGGTTGGCTCTGTATTCTGGCCTGCCTCTATAATAGCTGTCTTTTTGTATCGTGTCAAGCCCCAAAACGGGCGGATTTAGGCCGATCCTCCATTTTCGCCAAAGACGCACATTTGTGCATGGCATGTACGTTTGTGCATGGGCGCGGGGCCGGTCGCCTGGCCCGGCGCTCACCCTGGCATATAGATGGCGGCTCGGCCGTTTGCGGGCCGGGCCTATGCCCAGGGCCAGATCCGGGGGAGCGGGGCGTGGGGGCCGTCTCAGGCGGTCGGCGTGACCCGGCCAGGGCAACCGGGACGGGGTTGACCTTTGCATTTGCAAAATTCCGGCGGCACGGCGCAGGGCGTCAGAGGCCAAAAAAAGATCCGCCAGCCTTTTTGAGTCAGGCTGGCGGATCGTCCGAAAATATTTCGTGAGATTCTGGATTCCTGCATGGGCAGGAGTCCGAAAATTTTTCAGCGAGTCGATGCCCAGGCCCGCTGATACAACGCGGCGGCCCGGTCGAGCATCGCCTTCGCCTCTCGGCGCTGGGCATCCGTATACTCGGCCCGCCGGACACGCCCAGCGGCCACCACCGAGAGATTCGTGCCCACCCCCCGCCATTTTGACTTGGCCATGCGCAGCAGCCGGCCTCGCTCCTGGCCGGTGGCCCCGGCGTCAATCTGCGCCACCAGCGCCTGCATCTCCGCCCAGGCTGTGTCCGCCCGGTCCTTGCGCTCTTGATACGTCAGTGATTTTGGCATGTGGATCTCCTTATCCGTTCTTGATGCGGGTGAGTAAATTGGACGATCTGCTCTTCGTGGCGGCGGGCTTGCTCTTGCCCCTGGGCGTGGCCGTGGCCTGGGCTGGGGCGGCTTCCTTAACTGCCCCTGCCGCCTGCTCCTTCCAGGAGGGGCCGCCAGCGTGGAGATGCTCCAACCTGTACAGGGCATGGGCCACCTGGGTCTGCCGCACGAAAAGATAGACCCGATCCCCATCGTAGCTGTGGCCCACGATGATGATACCGTATCGCTTCAGCTCCTTCTTGATCTCGTTGGCGGTATGGCCTCCCCCCCTCCAACAGTTGATCCGCGCAAACCGCCACCGGCTGCCCTTGGCTTCCTTGCTCTTGGTCCTGACTGCGTTGATGATGATGCCGGCGATCAGGTCGATGTAATTCAGCTTCCCCCCCACGTTGTCAACGTGATACATCCATTTCTTTCGTCGCCACTCCTGCATCTCCGGGGTGTCGGGATAGGCGTCATATTCCCCGGCGGTGTTGAGGACGGCCTCGGTGCCCATCATAAACACAGCGGCTATCATGCCGCCTATGAGTAGACTGATCATAGTTTCTTCCCCCTAAACTCTAGTTGTCCGCGCTCTCGTAACTCCACAAAGGCCGCACCCCGCTCCTCTTCGTCCGTGGATGAGGCCATCAGATCCGTCAGCCTGTCGTCGTCCATCGCTATGATATAGCCCCAGTCACGTCGAGGGGCCACCGGCTCGGCCTTGGCCGGCTGATACTTGGTGCCCTCCGGGTGGTACGTGTGCCACAGATCCCAGGCCCAGCCCTTGCTGACCTCCTCGCCCCCATTGTGAGGGGCCAGGGCCTTGCGCATCTCTACCTGGGTGGCCGTCTCGCCCTGGGCCAGTCGCTCGGTGATCCAGGCGCGGGCCGCTTTCTGCAGGTCGCTCTCTACGTCCACCACCGGCGTGGGTTCGGCGGGACCGTTCGGTTCGCCGGTTCGGGACGGGGAGGGGGGATCCACCTCCAGGGGGGGGGCCTCCCAGCCGGGGACGAACGGACGAACCGGACGAACCACCGGGCGCAGGTCCAGGGCCGGGATGGTGGCCAGGAGGGTGCGGGCGTGGGGTCGGGCGTGGTAGCTGGTGAACCGCTCCCCATTGTAGGCGAACACGCCCCGCTCCAACTTCGCCAGGCCGTGGTAGCCCACCAGGGTGTTGTCCTCCACCGGCTGCCGGAACGATGCCCGGGCGGCCACGTTGTTCAGCACCGGGGCGGGCCACTTGCCGTGCATCCCTTTATAGTGCTGATCCAGGATCACCATGTGCATCCCCCGCTTGCCCCCTTTGGTCGCCATGTCGGACATTGCCCGATCTTGGTCCGCCAGGTTGCCAAAGTCGGCGGCGGCGGCGCGGATGTAACTGTATTCCTCCACCACCACGGCCATGCGACGTTCCCCCGCCTGGGCCGGCAGGCTGGACCAGTTGGGGCTGCCGTATCGTTGCAACACGTCACCCCGCCGTCGCCACTCTGCGGCCAGGGCCTCTACCTGCCCGGAGAAGAGGGTGGCGTCCGTGGCGTGATACTCGACGTGACTGGATAGCTCCGCCCACTGTGCCTCTTCTTCTACATCCAGGACCACCAGGTGGTAGCCGGCGGCGATCAGGCCCAGGGCGATGGTATAGCCTAACCCCTCACTCTTGCTCTGCTGGCTGCTGCCCCAGATGGCAAAGTGGGGGACGGCGCTCGGTCGCCAGATGGCCGGGCGGTTGCCGTTGTCGTGGTCTTGCCCCAGCACGATCTCGCCCTCGGTCTGGGCGTGGGTCAGGGCGTCCTTGAGCGTCATGGGCCGGTGGTACGGGGCGGGCAGGGCCGGCGTGTCGTCCAGGATCGAGTCCCTTGGGTTGCGGGGATCGTAGCTGCCGGCCAGGAGACGGCCAGCGGCGGCGCTCAGTCGCCCCTTGTCGCTGGTCATGGCCTGCACCATCTGGATGCGCTGGGCGGCTGCGGTCACCGTGGCCTGAGTCTCGTCAATCGCCGGGGCGATCATCTGCACCCCGTCCCTCAGTTCCCGATAGCGGGCCACGGCTGTGCCTTGCAGGTTGGGGTTGACGACGATGGGGTCTCGGTTGCCCTGGAGTCTGGCCAGGATACCGGGGCGCTCCACCAGGATCGGGTAGAGTCCATCCTCGGCTCGATGGCTGCGGGTGAGCTTGCCCGTTAGCCCGAACACGGCAAGTGGCAGGGCCAGGAGAGACAATCCCCCGGCGACCCCGGCGACGTAAACCAGGGCGAGGCTGATCTGCCCCCAGGCTTCGGCCCTGGCGATCTGGTTCTCTAGCTTGGTCGTCTGTAACTGCTGGCGCAGGTAGCGATCCGCATCGCTCTCGCCCAGGTACTTCGCTCCAATCAAAACAATCACACAAACCACCAGGATTGTTGCTATGGTTGATAGTGTTTTTTTCATGCTGCACTCCTCACGCAAAAGGCCCCACCACGATAAACACCGGGTGGGGCCTTTTGCCATCGCTATGATACAATAGGCGACGACAGCCTGGGCCACTCCCGGGCTGTTACCGTGGCCGCCCTGGTGCTAACAGTTTCAGTATCCGCTCTTT
>CAZKEX010000464.1:0-3378 GCA_964551895.1 uncultured Caldilineaceae bacterium
ATGACGCGGATTGGACGGATCAAAACGGATTTTTCTTTCGAATCAAAAAAAGATCCGTGAAAATCCGCCGAATCCGCGCCATCCGCGTTCTATTCTGCCCGTTTTGAAACTTTCATTTTGTCTCTGCGTATAGCCCGCGACGGTCAATGTCTTACGCCGAACTCAATTGCCAGTCCTGATGACGAGTCATACATGAACGAGCATGAGCAAATTTGGGTGGACCAGGCCCGGGCCGGTGACGCTGAAGCCTTCAGCCGCCTGGTGGAAGCCTTTCAACGCCCGGTCTTCAACCTAGCCTATCGCATGTTGGGCAACGCCCCGGAGGCGGAGGATGCCGCCCAGGAGACCTTTCTGCGCGCTTATGCCAAATTACACCAATACGATCCCGACCGCAAGTTCAGCACGTGGATCCTATCGATTGCCAACAACCATTGTATTGACCGTCTGCGCAAGCGCCGGGCTATTCTGATCTCGATCGACGACAACCCGGTGTTGCAAAACCTGGAAGGCGACTCTGTCCGGCCCGACTCCGCGGCCCTGAAGCGGGAAGAGGCCCAGGAGTTGCAACAACTGATCGACAAGCTGGCCCCGGACTATCGCACCCCTTTGGTCCTGCGCTATTGGCAGGAGTATAGCTACCAGGAGATCGCGGACACCATGCAGATCAGCCTGTCGGCGGTCAAGACCCGGCTCTTTCGGGCCCGGCAGCAGATGGCGCAGATCTATCAAGAGGCCCAGGCCGCCCAGGCAGCCATGCCGGTGCGCACCCTCGCCCCGGCCGAGGCGCCGATGATGATGCGGATGCAGCCAGCGCTCCAATGATGCAGATCCCTGCCCTGGCCCGGTCCGTGACCCGGCTAGCGCGTAGATTATGTCAGACGAATATGTTAGACGAAGGTGCGTCAACAGTCGAATGAAAGAATACCAAGCAGGAAGTGAACCATGAGCGAATCCAAAGCCATGAACTCCCAAAATCGAGCGCCCGCCTTCACCGGGGAAGAGCATAGCGAAACCCGCTTGCTCATGTCCCTGGCCTTGGATGGGTTGGTGGATGCCCAGGAAGAGGCGGAAATGCGGGACCATATGGCCCGTTGCCCCTCGTGCGCGGCCACGTGGTCGGCCATGCAGGGCGTCCACCAGCGCTTTGTGGCCGCCCCTGCCGTGGATCCGGTGGCCGGGTTTGTGGCCCGCTTCGAGCTGCGACGGCTGCAACAATCTCGCCGCCGGGGGCTGTGGATGGGCGGGCTGGTGGCCATTCTCTCCCTCACCCTGTGGGGGGCCATCTTGGTGGGCGGGGTGATGTTGGGCGGCTATCTGCTCAACAACCCATCCGGCGCCTTGCCCCAAATTGCCTACGATCTCACCTACTATTGGGCCGGTCTCAGCGCCGGGGTGGATGGGCTGTGGCGGGGGATTGTGATGGCCATGACCACCTCAAATTTGCCATTCTATCTGCTCGGCTATGGGGCCGTGACCTTGGCCGCCCTCATCGCCTGGACTGGTTTTCTGCGCCGAACGCTGCGTTTTGTCCCGGTTGTTGGGGGGAGTCGGTAGGTCGGAGAGATCTGGTGAGATTGGGCGATTGGGAGATTGGGAGATTGGTGAGTGTCACGACATAATCTCTCAATCTCTCAATCTCTCAATCTCTCAATCTCCCAATCTCCCAATCTCCCCAGATCACACACGCCGCCAAGCCCATGTTATGAAGCGAACTATTAGGAAGGAACCCGTCATGCAAACACATTCAACGCCCCGTCAACGTCTGGACAGCCGCCTGGCCCCCTTTTTGGCCAAGGCGATCCCTCTTTTTGTGGCGGGGATGGTCTTGACCCTGGGATTCCTACTTTTTACCCCAGGGCATATCCTTGCCCAAGAAAGTGGCCCGACCATGGGCTGGCAGTCCATTGGGCCGGGGATCGGGGAGGGCGCGCCCTTCTTGGAGGGGGCCGAGGTCTTCAACGATGACCTGAAAGTCTCCGGCGGGGATGTCTATGCCGGTGATGTGGTGGTCTATAACGGCAACGCCGAAGTGGAGGGGGGCGGACGTATCGCCGGCGCGCTCTATGTCTATAGCGGCAACATCGACATCAAAGGCGGCGGCACCGTGGGCGGGGATGTGATCGCCTATGGGGGCGATGTGAGGATCCACGGCGGCGGCAGTGTGGGGGGCGATGTCCAGGCCCTGGGCGGGGATGTGACCCTGCAAGATGGGGCCAGGGTGTTCGGGGATGTGAGCGTACTGGGCGGCGATATTGAGCGCAGCCCTGGGGCTGATGTGAGGGGCAACGTCCTCTCCGGCCCGCGCATCCAGATCCCGAACTTGCCGACCATTCCCGGCTTGCCTCCCCTGGACTCCCTCAGCCCGGAAACGCCTGGGCCCAGCATCCAAAATGCAGACGGGCCCATGAGCTTGGGCCGGAGCGGCTTTGGCCGTTGGCTGTGGCGCTTTGTGCTGGACCTGGTCAAGGCGGGCTTCTTCACCCTCTTTGTGGTGTTGGGCAGCGCCTTGGTCCTCAATTATCGGCCCGGCATTGTGGGGGACGCCCAGGGCTATCTGGCATCTGACCCCCGCTCGGCCTTTGGGGTGGGGCTGCTGGCCAACATGGTGGTGATGATCCCCCTGTGGATGTGGCTGGGATCTCTCAGCGCCAATTGGTTTGTGATCCTCTGTCTCTCTCCATTGCTTCTGCCCTTGGGATTGGTGGCTTTGGCGATCGAGCTGGCCGGGCTGGCGACAGTGGGCGGCTGGCTTGGCAGGCGTTTGGCCAAGGAAGCTGGCTTTGACAAGTTGAATGCCCAGGCGTCCACTGCCCTGGGGGTTGCCCTGACCGTGGGGGCGTCCGCCTTCCTGTGGGCCATCTCCGCCTGTTTGGGGTGGCTGGCCCTGCTCTTTGTGGGCGCGCCGGGGATTGGGGCCTTGGTCCTCCACTGGCGGGCCAACCGCCCGGACGGATCGTCCCCCCGCCGGACCCCCTTAGCCCCGATCCCGGTGCCCGATCCGGATCCAGACCCTGCTCCCGCGGAGCCGATGCCCTGGGATCCGGCGGATGGGGCCGATGAGCCGTCCGTGAGTTTGGATCTTTCGGGTACCGAAATCGAAACCGAAACAGGGGCAGACTTCGACTTCACCACCCTCAGTGGGATCGGGCCGGTCTTCTCCATGCGCTTGCGGGCGGCCAACGTGCGCAGTCTGGGCGACCTGGCCGACATGACCCCCGAATCCCTGGCCGACGTACTCAACATCTCTGTGGATCGAGTGGAGCGGGACGATTTCCTGGGCCAGGCCCGGCGGTTGTTGGGGTTGGAATAGGGGTTTACGTGTGATAGGGATTTCCGGTTTGAGTAATTTCAGTTGATTGGTGTTGAACAACTTACCCC
>CAZKEX010000465.1:0-3372 GCA_964551895.1 uncultured Caldilineaceae bacterium
TGTCTCCTTGTCTCCTTGTCTCCCTGTCTCCCTGTCTCCTTGTCTCCTTGTCTCCTTGTCACCTTGTCACCTTGTCACCCCCTCCCCCCCTCCCCTCATTCGACAGATCCCACTCCTGGCGTTACAATAGTTTAACCCCGCCATCATCTATGTTGGCCCTGTGCGCGTTCCCCACTTTTCAATCTTGTCTGCGATGTCCCCACACGTTTGTCCGGCGTACCCAAGCTTGTCCAATTTCAAAGGAGAACACCCATGTTGCGATCCCGATCTGTGCTGTCTGTGCTGAGTATTTTGTTGATTTTGAGCCTCTTTGTAGGCGCATGCACGCCCGTGGCCCCGACCCCTGCCGCCGCCCCAGCCCCGGCGGCTGATGTTGCAACCGCCCCCGCCGACGCCCCCGCCGCGGACATGAGCGGCTGCCCCATCGCCCCCCTGGATCCGCCCGAGGCCGTCACCGTGGCCTATGTGCCCATCATGAAGTTTGCCGCCATGTATGTGGCCGCTGGCCGGGGTTTGTTTGAAGCCTGCGGCCTGGATGTCACCATCGAGCGGGTGGGGTCCGGCACCGAGGCCATCGCCTTCCTCTCCGAGGGCAAGGTGGACGTGGGCGGCATCGCCATCGTCACCAGCCTGTGGAACGGCTGGAGCCAAGGGCTGGACATCCGGGTGATCGCGCCCGGCGGCCTGGAACCCTTTGTGGGCAGCCCCACCAAGATCGTGGCCCGCAAGGATCTGGTGGATGACGGCGCCATCACCGACATGGCCAGCCTGAAGGGGCGCATCGTCGCCTCGGCCGGTGGACCGGGCAGCGGCGGGGAATATCTGCTGGCCAAGGCCCTGGAACGGGGCGGCCTGACCATCCGGGACGTGGAGATGGTGCAGTTGGGCAACGCGGACATGCCGGCCGCCTTCGAGAACGGCTCCATCGACGCCGGCACCCTGGGCTCCCCCTATGCCGACCAGGTGATCGACGGCGGCTTTGGCGTGGCCATCGCCGAAGACCTGACCCCCGGCCTGATGACCGTGGCCTTTGTGGGCAGCGGCAACTTTGTCACCAACCGGGGACCCGTGGCCGAGCGCTTTGTGCTGGCCTTGGTCCAGGCCGCCCGCCTGATGCAGGGGGACGACTATCTGGCCGACGAGAACATCGCCGCCTATCTGGCCTATGTCAACTCGGACGAGGAGACCCTGCGCACCAGCCAGCCCGTGGTCTACGACCCGGACATGGCCATTCCCGTGGACGGTCTGGCCGACGTGGAGCGCATCCACCGAGAGAATGGGCGCACAGAATACACCGACCCCATCGACCTGACCAACGTGGTCGACACCTCCTTCGTGGACAGCGCGCTTGGGGTGTTGGGTGCGTATGCCCCGTAGCGCGGGATGGATCGAAGGAGTAATGAGTAATGAGTAAATTGTGGTGGGAGAGATTCGTGGAAAACCACGAATCTCTCCCACCACGCACATTACTCCTTACTCATTACTCCTTCCTCATCCCTCCCTTCTGTCTTTCAACTCGCCAGAAAAGACCCACCCATGACAGCAACACCCAAGATCATTGCCCAGGATGTGGTCAAGATCTATGACTCCATCAACGGGCCAAATGTGGCCATCGACCACTTCAATTTGGAGGCGGCGGAAGGCGAATTTGTCTGCATCGTCGGCCCGTCCGGCTGCGGCAAATCGACCTTTTTGCGCATTCTGGCCGGGCTGGAGACCCACTCTGGGGGCAGGGTGCAGATCGTCCCCGGCCCGGATCCGTCCAAGCCCCTCAACAATGTGGTCTTCCAGGAATATGCCATCTTCCCCTGGAAGACCGTGATCGACAACGTGGCCTTTGGCCTGGAGATGCGAGGGATTTCCCGCAAGGCCCGCTATGCGGTGGCCGCAGATTGGCTGGACCGGGTGGGGCTGCGCAAGTTCGCCCACTACTATCCCCACCAGATCTCCGGGGGCATGAAGCAGCGGGTGAGCATCGCCCGGGCCCTGGCCAACGACCCGGAAGTGCTGCTGATGGACGAACCCCTGGCCGCTCTGGACGCCCAGACCCGGGCCGTGCTCCAAGAGGAGCTTCTGCGCATCTGGGAAGAGACCCGCAAGACCGTGGTCTATATCACCCACAGCATCGAAGAGGCCGTGCTGCTGGGCGACCGGGTGCTGTTGATGACCGCCCACCCCGGTCGCCTCAAGGCCGAGTTCGCCATCGACCTGCCCCGGCCCCGCTCCCTGGCCACCACGGGCACGCCGGAATATGGCCGTCTGACCTACGCCATTTGGCAATCCTTGCAGGACGAAGTGAAGCGAGCAATGGCCGCGCAACAGGGGGAACGGGCATGAGCGACTCTTTTTTTGGGTTAAAAACGAAGGCAGTTGGCAGGCGGGGCGCCGTGGGGCTAGGCGGCGTGGCAGCGCTTTTCGGCATGAGCGTGTTGGGACTTTGGCAGGCATATTGGTGGGCAGGGATGGCCATCGCCTTCAGCCTGATGGTGATCCTGGCCGACACCACGGCCCGGCGGCTTTCGCCCAAGACCCGGCCCCGCTTCGAGCGGCTGCTCGCCCTGGGCTTCCCCCTCCTCCTGCTCCTGGCCTGGGAATTGTTGGTGGGCGCGGGCATCCTCAACGCCCGCTGGTTCCCGCCCCCCAGCCGCATCGCCCAAGCCCTGTGGGACATCACCGTCACCTATGACCGCTTCAACCAGACCAGTCTGCTGGGTCGGCCCTGGCTGATCCCCCAGGAATGGCGGGCCGCGGGCTGGCCGGGGGTGACCGCGCTCTTCAACGAAAGCCATGTGCTGGCCACCTTGACCCGTGTCTTTGCCGGTTTCCTGATCGGCGCCCTCCCCGGCATCGGCGTGGGCATGGTGATGGGCATGAACCGCACCGTGCGGCTGATGTTGGACACCACCATGTCGGCCATCTACGTCCTGCCCAAGATCGCCATCTTCCCCATCATGATGCTGATCTTCCCCAACCCCTTTGGCGAAGGCCCCAAGATCGCCGTGGTGGCCATCTCGGCCTTCTTCCTGGTCGCCATCAACACCATGGCCGGGGTGCGGGACATCGACCCGGTCTTCATCCAGGCCGGGCGCAACTATGGGGCCAACTCCTGGCAACTCTTCCGCCACGTGATCCTCCCCGGCGCCCTGCCCGTGATCTTCGCCGGTCTGCGCCTGGCTTTGGGCACGGCGCTGATCGTGATCGTCGCCATCGAATTCGTGCGCGCCAAAAAGGGCGTCGGCTTCCTGGCCTTCTACTATTGGGAGATCCTGGTCACAGAGAAGATGTACGCTGGCCTCTTCGTGGTCATGGCCCTGGGGATCATCCTCACCTATGGGCTGCAATGGGTGGAGCGGCGGATCATGCCGTGGCAGG
>CAZKEX010000466.1:0-1382 GCA_964551895.1 uncultured Caldilineaceae bacterium
GTGGGCGGGCTGCTCTTTGGCGGACTGCTGATCGGGGCCATCGCCCTCTATTTCCCCTACTTTCTTACCGCCCAGAGCCAGGCCGGGGGCTTTGTGCCCAATCTCTTCCACAGCACCCGACTGCCCCAATTTTTGCTCATGTACGGCCATTTCTTGCTCGGCATCGGCGCGCTGATCTGGCTGGCCTGGGACGAGTTGAAGCCTACGCTGGCCCGCCTGGGCCTTAGCCTGGGGATCAGTTGGGGCGCGCCCATCCTCTTCCTCGGCCTCAGCCTGGCCATGCTTTTGGCCGGAGATCCGGCGACCAACCTGCTAGGGCGCATCCCCGGCGCGCTGGACAACACCGTGGCCACGGTCCTGGCCCAGCGGGGGGGAAACCCGTGGACTTTCCTGCTGCTGGGGCTGATGGTCGCCACGGTCGCCGCCCTGCTTTGGCAGCGGCTGACCGACCAGGATGACGCCGCCAACCCGGCCACCACTTTCGCCCTCCTCCTGGCCGGGATCGGGCTGCTCTTGGTCTTTGCCCCGGAATTTGTCTATTTGCTCGACAACTTCGGCCCCAACATGCGTATGAACACGGTCTTCAAATTCTACTACCAGGGCTGGCTGCTCATGGGGCTGGCCGGGGTCTACGGCGTGGTGGCCAGTGTGGCCCGCCGTCACCCGTCCGCCCTGCTTGGGGGGGGCGCGTTCTTGCTGATTTTGGCGGGGTTGGCTTATCCTATGGCAGGAATTCCGGCCAAGGCGGGGCTGTTCCGCAACCAAACCCCCACCCTTGACGCCATCGACTACATCGCCCAGTGGAACCCGGACGAGTACGCCGCCATCCAGTGGGTGCGGGCCAACACCCCGGCGGACGCCACCATCCTGGAGGCCAAGGGGGCCAGCTATCGGGCCGACTATAACCGCATCAGCACAGCCACGGGCCGGGCCACCCTCATGGGCTGGGACGGTCACGAGGCCCAATGGCGGGGAGACGCCTTTGGCGAGATGGCCCAAGGCCGGGACGCGGCCCTGGACGCCATCTTCCGCCAGGCCCCGGCCCCCTCCTTCCTCGAAGCCCTGGCCGCCTGGGAGATCGACTACGTCTACATCGGCCCCATCGAGCGCACGGTCTACAACCTGCCCCCCGGCGGCGAAGTGCGGTTTGATCAGCTCATGGATTTGGTCTTCGAGCAGGGCAGCGTCCGCATTTACCGCCGCCGCGGATAGTGTCTCTCGTTCCCACGCTCTGCGTGGGAACCCCAACCGGCGCTCTGCGCCACGGGACGCCGGAGCGTCCAACCCCATTCCCACGCGGAGCGTGGGAACGAGCAAGGATAGCATTTCTCGTTCCCACGCTCTGCGTGGGAACCCCAACCGGCGCTCTGCGCCACGGGACG
>CAZKEX010000466.1:1482-3371 GCA_964551895.1 uncultured Caldilineaceae bacterium
CCGGAGCGTCCAGCCCCATTCCCACGCTCCGCGTGGGAACGAGAAACGGATCTATGACCATTTCGACACACGCCACAACCGAATCGCCATTCGCCATTCGCCATTCAGCCGCCACGGTCGAGACCTTTGTCTATGCCGTCGTGCTGCTTTTGGCCGCGGCCCTGCGCCTGTTTGATCTGGCCGCCCTCCCCCTCACCCCCACCGAGGCCGCTACCGCCTGGGCCGCCTGGCTGGACGCCGCGGCCCACACCGCGCCGGACGTGGCCGCGCCGGTCAGTGCCCTGCTCTATACCCTGCACCGGCTCACCTTTGCCCTCTTCGGCAGCAGCGATGCCCTGGCCCGCCTGGTCCCGGCCCTGGCCGGCGTGGGGATGGTGTTGCTGCCCTGGCTGCTCCGCCACCGCATGGGCCGCGTCCCCGCCCTGATCGCCGCCCTGCTCCTGGCCGTGGACCCGTGGCTGATCACCGCCAGCCGCCAGGCCGACAGCGCCATTTTGAGCCTGGGCCTGGGCCTGTTGCTCCTGGCCGGGCTGGCGAAACTGGCCGACGGGGGCGGAGGGTCCCCCACCCTGGCCGTCGCCGCCGGGCTTTTCGCCATCAGTGGACCGGGGGTGTGGGGCCTCCTGCCTGTGCTTGTCGTGGCTGGCTTTCTCTTTTTCAGAGGAAAAAAGACGGACCTAGCCTTGTTGTGGACTCGTCAGAACCTAAGCATTTTTCTGGCCAGCGCCATCTTGGGGGCCACCGTGTGGCTGTTGCGTCCCGCTGGCCTGGCTGCGGTGGGGACGAGCCTGGGGGCCTGGGTCGGCCACTTTGCCGACCAGGGCTACCCCCTGGCCTGGGCCGGGCTGCGCCTGGTGCGTGACCAATTTTGGCTGTTGATCTTCGGCATCGGCGGGCTGGCCCTGCTCTGGCAGGACGAAGACCGCTCCTGGGCCATCCTCCTCACCGCGTGGACCGCCTGGGCCTTCGCCCTGCTCCTCCTGCCCGGCCGCACCCCGGCGGATCTACCCATGCTCTCCCTGCCCCTGCTCTTGGCCGCGCCCCGGCTGCTGGCCTGGCCGTGGGTGAGCCACTGGCGGGCCAACGACCGCCAAGAGGGGCTGCTCATGGGGGGCATTTTGGCCGCCATCATGGTCACCGGCGGCTTCTGGCTGATCCAATTCGCCAACACCAATGCCCCGGAGCCGGGTCTCAACGCCCTGCTCTCCCTGCTGCTGGCCGGGGTGTTGATCCTCTTCTTTGGCTGGTGGGCCAACTGGCCCATGGCCGGTCGGGTGACGGTGATCCTGGGCACGGCCCTGTTGCTCTTTTCCGGCACGGCCACAGGCTGGCAGATCAGCACACGCCTGGACCCGCCGGGCGCCCTGGGCTACGCCCGCACCGTCCCGGATCTGGACGCCCGCCAACTGGCCGTGGACATCCGCACCCTCTCCGTCCAGCGGGTGGGGGACCAGTACAGCATCACCGTCCAGGTTCAGGTCAACCCCGCCCCGAATTCTGGCCCGGACCCCATCCTGGGCTGGTATCTGCGGGAGATGAACGACCTGCGCTGGGTGCTGGCCCCAGAGGTGGTCCAAGCCTTTGACCGCAGCCCCCTGGTCATCACCCCGGCCCAAAACCCGCCTACCCTGCCCGACGGCTACATCGGCAGCGACTACCGCATCCGCCAAAGCTGGCTGCCCAGCGATCTGTCCACCACCCAAGCCCGCCTGCGCTGGTTGCTCTACCAAAAAGCCCCCGCCACCCGCACCGGGGAAAGCGTAGACCTTTGGGTCGCGCTCACACAATAAAAAAAATGCACAATGGACAATGCACAATGCACAATGGACAATGCACAATGCACAATGGACAATGCACAATGTGCGTTGTTAAGCTCGGATCGTCGCATA
>CAZKEX010000467.1:0-3365 GCA_964551895.1 uncultured Caldilineaceae bacterium
ACGGATTTTTACGGATCAAAAAAGATCCGTTTTAATCCGTCGTATCCGTCAAATCTGTGTTCTATTTTTTATCCTGGCGCCGCTGGTTGGGCCTGGGGGACGGGGATGTAGTTGGCGGGCGGGGTGAGTTGGGGCGGCGGGGGCGGGGTGATGCCTTCTTGCTGGGCCTTGAACTCGAAGAAGCGCCAGGTGATGCGGCTGAGGGCCTTCATGGCGGTGTTGGAGGTGGGCCAGTCCATCCAGACCGGGCGATAGAGGAAGACGCTGATCACGTAAGGACCGGTGGGTCCCCAGATCAGGGCCACATCGCTGTGGGTTTCGTTGGCAAAGCCATGTTTGTGGACCAGCCACACGTTATTTTTGTCCGGCACCCCGGCCCAAATCAGCTCTCGAAACTGGTCGTGGCTCATGTAAAAGAGGATGGCCTCGCACTCGTCCGGCGTAAAATCCGCCGGGAAGACCTCAAAATAGAGCCCTTCGCCCAGAGAGCAGCGATAGATGGCAGAGAGGAATTCCCCCATCTCTCTGGGCGAACTTTGGATGTGGGTATCCGGGTCCGTGTTCCAGTCGTCCCGGCTGTTGCCCGGGGTGGGGAGTTGGGTAAAGTTGCCCTTGTCGTCATAGCCGGTCTGCATAAAGGTGTTGACCATACCCAACTCTCTGGCAAATTGGGTAAAGACCCTGGCCCCGGCGTAGATGTCCCCATCCCCCAGCCAGCGCAGCATCAGATTGGCGGCGAAGTTGCTGCTCTCCCCCAAGGCATAGTCCATCCACTGGCCGATATCGGCGTTCTCCATCCCATCCATGCGCTGGAAAAGGGCGGAAACGATGGCGATCTTCATGGTGCTCATGCCAGAAAAGCTCACATCCACATCCACCTCCGCGGTCTGTCCCTGGGTGGATGTCTCCCCCAGATCCTCCACGTAGACCGACCCCAAACCCGGAAAGTCCAAGAGATATTGGTTGAGCGCCCGCTCCAGATCCGCCAGGGTGAGGGGGACCGGGGGCGTTTCGATCAGCACGAGATGGGCCGTGCGATCTGTGGGGGCGGCCAAGACGGCGGCCAGGGGATCCAGGCTGGCTTCAATGTCCAACTCGAAGCCGGACGATCCGCTCACCCAGCGCCAGTCGTCGAAGAGTGCGCCTACATAGCCGCCGGGGACGCCCCCGGCCTCGGCAGAGACTGTCGAGGCCTCTCCCGCCCAGGATTGGCCTGGGGGCAATGCCCTGGCCGATTGGGGTCCCCGGTTGTAGGTTTCGGCCACAGATTCCAGCCACGCGGTCAACTTGGTCTGGTCCACGCTGTAGCGCAGGGGCACGTTGCGGGGGCGTTGGTCCAGGCCGAATGCGTAGCGAAAGGCAATATCCACAAAGTCGTTGCCCGCCAGATAGCGCTCGGCATCAACCAGCATGGCCGACGCGTCCAGTTGAAAGTCCACATCCTGGGGGCGCAGGATCACCCGGTTTTTGTCAAAATAGACGGCAATGGGATCGGCAAAGGCCCGCTCCAAGGTGGCCTGAATCTCGGCGGGATCTTTGAGGCCAGCCACATCCACCCCGCCCAAGGTCACCCCCGGCGGCACCGGCGCGGCTGTGATTTTGAAGTTGGCATAGAGTCGGGTCAGCATGAGGAGGCCGACGACGACAAGAGTAATTGTAACTAACCGTCGCATTTTTTGCTCAAACTGTCCACGTCAGGTTAGGGTCATCCAGGGTCATTTTGACCTCATTCAATATGTTACGCCCCAGAACACCCCAGTCCTGACCAACCACCAAGAAGAGTCCTCGAAAGGTACGCTTTCCCCACTTCATTTCGAGATTTACAACATCGACAGGAGTTTTGTCTCCGCCAAAGCCTTCTATAGCCCATCCACTGTCGCTGATCATCGGAACACCCAATTCTGCGACGCTTGGACGCGGAACAACGGTGAGATCCGCACCTGTATCGATGAGCATGGACACATCGCCCAGTGACACACCGCTATCAGGATCCCGAAGAATTACCCAGGCGACAGGGGCAGGTGGATCGAAGTCTTGTTCACTGTATCGAGGCATCGTCGGTATCCTCGCTGACTTCCATCCGAAAATCTGCAATCCGCTCGCGCATGACCAATCGTGGCGAAACTATGCGGGCTGTACGTGGTTCGGCCCTTCCATACTCCATATCTGGAACAATGACGTAGACCTTGGTATGCTCAGGCAGGCTGATCATCTCCGCCAATCTGATCATTCCATTCTCAACGACACCTTCGACAGTCAAGATAGTCATCTTTCCCTCCAGAAAAATCTATTCCCACTCAATCGTGGCCGGCGGTTTGCTGCTAATATCATACACCACCCGGTTGACCCCGTCTACCTCGTTCACGATCCGGCTGCTGATGCGGGCCAGGAGGTCGTAGGGCAACCGGGCCCAGTCGGCGGTCATGAAGTCGTCCGTGGTGACGGCGCGTAGGGCCAGGACGTTGCCATAGGTGCGGCCATCCCCCATCACCCCCACGCTGCGCACGGGGAGGAGGACGGCGAAAACCTGGCTGGTGGTGCGATAGAGACCCGCGGCCTTCAGCTCGCCCAAGAAGATGGCGTCGGCCTTGCGCAGGGTCTCCAGCCGCGCCCAGGTGACCTCGCCCAGCAGGCGGATGGCCAGGCCGGGGCCGGGGAAGGGGTGACGCCACACGATCTCTTCGGGCAACCCCAAGGCCTCGCCCACGGAGCGCACTTCGTCTTTGAAGAGGGTGCGCAGGGGTTCGATCAGGGCAAAGGTCATGTCCGCGGGCAGACCGCCCACGTTGTGATGGGTTTTGATGGTGCGGGCGTTGCGGGTCTCGTCGCTGCCGGCGGACTCGATCACGTCTGGGTAGAGGGTGCCCTGGGCCAGGAAGGCGGGGGAATCCACGCCCCATGCCAGGGCCAGCCGGGCCGCCTCAGCCTCGAAGACCCGCACAAAGCGGGCGCCGATCAGCCTGCGTTTCTCTTCCGGGTCGGTGATCCCGGCCAGGTCGGCCAGGAATTCCTCCTTGGCGTCCACGGCGATCAGAGACATGCCCTGGTGCTGTTGGAAGGTCTCCACCACCTGCTCCGGCTCGCCCTGGCGCAGCAAGCCGTGGTCCACAAAGACACAGGCCAGGCGGTCGCCGATGGCCCGATGGACCAAGGAGGCCGCCACCGCGCTGTCTACGCCGCCGCTCAGCCCGCAGATCACATGGCCGTCCGTCCCCACCTGTTCCCGGATATGGGCCACGCTCTCCTCGATGAAGTTGCCCGCAGTCCAATCCCCCACGCAGCCACAGATGCCCTTGACGAAGTTCTCCAACAGGTCGCCGCCCAGGGGGGTGTGGACCACCTCCGGGTGAAACTGGATGCCGTAC